>JAPPOT010000633.1 GCA_028817855.1 Myxococcales bacterium | reverse complement strand
GCTCCAGGGCCGCCTGTCCGGGGGGGGGGAGCTCGCCGGCAGTGCCCGTCATCCCGCGGCGGCCCTGGAGCTGCGTCTGTCGGGGGTGCGCGCGCGCGGGAAGGCGCTCGGTGACGCACGCCTGCGTGCGCTGCAGCTGAGCGCCGACTCGGGCGCTGCGCCGCCGACGTCGGGCTGCACGAAGGCGCGGGCCGCGCTCGAGCAGATCGGCAGCGGCTGGCTGCTCTGCGGCGGCGGCCTGCGCGACCGTCTGGCGCTGGACATGCTGCTGGGGAGCGACCGCGCTCGCAGCGTTCGCGGCCAGCTCACGGTGCGCGGACTGGAGCTCTCCCCATGGCTGCCACCGCCCTTCGACGGCGAGTCCGGGCGGGCCATCGCCAGCTTGCAGGTGGCGCTCACCGGCGGCGGGCTGGCCACCGCCGAGACGCTGGAGGGGCAGCTCGTGCTCGAGCGTCTGGAGCTCAGCCACGGGCGCGTCGCCGTGCGCAGCGAGGAGCCGCTGGTCATGCCGCTGTCGAAGGGGCGGCTCCAGGTGTCGGCGCTCCCGCTCGTCGGCGACTCCAGCAAGCTCACCCTGCGCGGGCACGTCTCAGCCGCCGATGGGCTGGCGCTGGAAGGCGAGGGGCAGGTCTCCGCCAGCCTGCTGTCCGATCTGAGTGACTGGTCCCGGCGCGCCTACGGCGAGGTCGGTGTCGCGCTCGCGCTCGAGGGGCCGCTGTCGGCGCCGGCCCTGCGGGGCAAGCTCACGCCGCGCGACGTCATGGTCCAGGTCGATCCCACCGGCGTGCCGGTGCGCAAGGTCTCGGGTGTCGTCAGCTTCGACGCCGATCAACTCCGTCTGTCGCCGCTCACCGGCGAGCTGGGAGGTGGCCAGGTCAAGCTCGAGGGAGAGGTCACGCTCGCCGACGCGCGCATCACGAGCTACCAGCTGGCCTTGAGCGCACGCGATGTGGAAATGGAGCCGCAGCCGCGCTTCTCGCTCGGTTTCGACGCCGACGTGCAGATCGAGCGCACGGGCACGGGCGTGCCGCGCTGGACGGGTACGCTCAAGCTCGAGCGCCTGCTCTACGGCCGGCACATTCAGCTGCCGGAGGTGCTCACCGCGCTCAATCGCGAGGACCGGCGGCGTCGCGCGGCCTATGACCCGGCGCGTGATCGCTTCGAGCTCGACATCCACGTGGTCGACGCGGGCGCCTTGCGCGTGCGCAACAACTTCCTCGATGCCGATGTGGAGGCGCCCGCGGGCCTGCGTGTGGTTGGTAGCGATCAGCGCTTCGGGCTGCTCGGGGAGCTCGGCGTGGCGGATGGCCGCGTGCTCTTCCGCGGCGACGAGTTCATCGTCACACGGGGTCACATGCGCTTCGAGGATGCGGATCGGGTGGCGCCCAACTTCGACGTGCGCGGCGTCGCGCGCGCCCGCAAGCGCAAGCACGCCCAGATCGTCTTCAAGGCGCGGGGTGATCGTGACCGCTTCGACCTGGACGTTCACTGCGAGCCGGCAAGTGGGGATGACGCCGGGGTGCCGCCGCCCTTCGCCTGCGACTACGTCAACGACAGCCTGCGCTGCGATGGCTTCGATCAGCTCCTGACCCTCTGGCTCTGCCAGGAAGGCTGACATCGGGCTACAAGCGCGGACTCCGGTCCACACAGCAGGAGTCCGCGCTGCGATGTATGATCGTCCAATGGCGCTGCCGCCGAGGGTTGTCGAGTCGGATGCAGATCACACGGTGGCGTCGTGGCACAACGTCGTGGTCACCCGCTGGGTCGGCAAGGTTCAGCTACCCGCGATGGAGGTGGCGTTCCAGCTCGGTAAGAAGCTGGCCGAGCAACACGACCGCCGGGTGGTGTCGCTCACCCTGGTCGAGAACGGCCTGAACATTCCAGGCAGCGACGTGCGCAGCCGCGCCAGCGAGATGGTGGCAGCGGCAGCGGACTACATGGTCTTGAACACCACCGTGATCAACGGAGAGGGGTTCTGGAACAGCGCCGCGCGTGCAGCGATGACCGGCATCATCATGATGTCGCGCGACAAGACCCCCCACAAGGTCTTCAGCTCGGTGGCCCAGGTGGCGCCGGTGCTGGCGCCGCACGTGGACGCCTCCGACGTCACTGCCGACGGAGTCCTGCGCGCGATCGAGTCGCTCCGACAATAGCCGTGCGCTTGAAGCTGCGGGAAGTGTCGCTTCACAACAATACGCCAGCGGCACCACCGCTATCAGCCACTCGAATCGTCGAGGCTCGTTCAGGAGCGAGCGCGCCCGTAGGGAAACACCGGAGGCGTAGCAGCGCTATGTCGAGGATTTTTCCCGAGGACGAAGCCGCTCCTGGGCGAACCTCGACGATTCCCTTTCATGAATTTCCTCAGTCGACAATGCCGTGTAGGCGCCATCGGCGGGTAGGGCGGTCGTAGTAGATCCAGAGGATCTCGCCCTTCTTGGTCTCGA
The DNA here is from genome assembly GCA_028817855.1 of Myxococcales bacterium. Lineage (GTDB taxonomy): Bacteria > Myxococcota_A > Polyangia > Polyangiales > JAFGIB01 > JAOUOP01. The sequence goes on along the minus strand of JAPPOT010000633.1, from coordinate 1,587 downwards.
CGAAGTAATAGTCGCGCTCACGGCGGCGCACCCACCAGCCGCCGGAGATGCGGTGGGGGCCGTACATGTGCTCGACCGGCCCGCTCTGCCCGAGCCAGGCTTCGGGCTCGTGGTTGGGGAGCTGGGGCAGGGGCATGGGCGTGGCGAAGACGCGACGGATCAAGGGCGGCTCGACCTCGCCCATGGGCGTCACAGGCAGGTTGACGTCCGCCACCGGCTCGAAGCGGTAGCGCGCCTCGGGCAGGTAGGCCTCGCGCAGGCGCGCGCGCGTCACGGCCTGCGGTCCGAAGCTGGCCTTGAGCCGCGCCAGGGCGCGGGCGGCGGCCTCCACGTCACGCGGACGCTCGCAGCGGTTGCCGCGCACCAGCTCGATCTGGCGCGGGTGCACGCGCACGTGCTCGAGGGTGGTCTGGATGTGCTCGACCGGCGCGGCCAGGCTCACGTTCGCGAGCCGCAGGCGCAAAAGGTCCACGATCTGCACCACGTCCAGCGTGGGCGCCGCGGTCTCGAGCCGCTCGCGGTGCTCGCGCGGGCGCTCGCCGATCGGCTCCAGGATGAAGCGCACCTCCAGGGCGGTGATCGCTTCCTGGCCCGCAGCCAGCCGATCGGTCACGCGATGCAGGCCGCCCTTGAGGCCGAAGAGCAGGCGCGTGTGATCGTCGTCGGGCGGGTCGACCTCGAGCTCGAAGACCAGCGGCTCGCTCGGGCTGCGGGGTAACAGGGGCGTCCAGGTGCGCCCGCTGAGGAAGTCGTGCAGCTGGGCGGCCTCGGCGCCGTAGCGTACGCGTAGCTGGGAGGCGGGCAGGGCGAGCAGCTCGCCCACGCTGTGCACGCCGAGCACCGCCATGTCGTGCACCAGCGCGGGCGAGACGCCGAGCCGCGCGAGGGGCACGCGCGCGGCCTGCGCCTGCTCCTCGTCCGCGTCGCGCAGCACGAGGGCGCCGGTGTGCAGGCGTGCCAGGGCGAAGCTGGTCGCGCGGCGAAAGCCCACCGCCACCGAGCCCCTCAGCTGCTCGCCCTCGAGCATGGCGACGATGCGCTCGGCCCAACGTTGCAGGTTGCCGAAGATGCCGTCGAGGCCGGAGGGGTCGAGCCAGCACAATCCCGGCTGCTGCAGCACCGGCTCCACGTGGGGCGAGAAGTCGAGCAGGCGCGTGAAGAGCTCGTCGATGGCGGCCTCGATGCGCGGCTCCTCCACCACCTCGGCGTGCAGCTTCGAGCTCAGCGCCTTGGCCTGGGCGAAGGTCGAGCCGCGCCGGATCTTGACAAGCCGCGCGGCGCGATTCGCCCACAGGACCTGCGCCTGGGGGCGGTCATCCTCGACCACCACGACCGGGTCCTCGCTCCACCGGGGGTGCTCCCGCAGCACCAGCTGCAGCGCCAGCGCGGGCACATCGACGCACGCAACCCGCGTGTCGCGATCATCGAACAGCGTGCGCTGAGCTGGAGGCGACACAACCTACTGTGTGGATCTGAAACTGACAGGGAATCGCCGAGGTTCGCCCAGGAGCGGCTTACGTCCTCGGGAAAACCCTCGACGTAGCGCAGCTACGCCTCCGGTGTTTCCCTGCGGGCGCGCTCGCTCCT
>JAPPOT010000617.1 GCA_028817855.1 Myxococcales bacterium | reverse complement strand
ACTGGGCGCAGACGCCGCGATAGACTCGTTCGATGCGCTCGACCTGGAAGCCGGGCAGGGGGCAGGGCTCGCCTGCGCCCGCTTCGGCGCCCTCGAGCTCCACGTCGCGGATGGCGCCACAGCGCTCGCAGACCGCGTGGTCGTGGGGCGCGACGTTGGGATCGAAGCGGGTGGCGCCGCCCATCTCGAGCTCGCGGCAGCCACGGATCTTCGTGAGCGCGCCGAGCGTGTTGTAGATGGTCGCCATCGACATGCTGCTGAAGCGCGGCTTGAGGCGCCCGTAGAGCTCCTGGGCGGTGGGATGCGTCCCGTCGCCCGCCAGGGCCTCGGCGATCGCCAGGCGCTGGGGGGTGAGCTTGAGACCCGCACGCTTCAGGGCGTCGACGAGCTCGTGCTTGTCATTTGGAACCATTCTTACTTAGGAATGGTTCTAATCTGGCCGTCCGGCGCTGTCAACGGAGAAAGAGCACGTCCGTTCAGCGTCGCGGGCCGCCCACGATATGCGAGCCCACGGGCGCGGGGCAATGGTGAAGATGGGGCGTTTGGGCGACGAAATTGCGGCCGATCGCAGCGTCCAAGCGGTCACCCGGGCGCTCCCCTGCGGCGACGGGAGCCGGAGGCCGGGAGCGCTATGCTGAGAGGGTGGGGAGCGTAGAGACCCGAGACCGCGTGCCACCGCACCTGCGCCGCTTCGTGGTGGAGCAGGACTGGGACGCCTACACGCCGGTGGACCATGCGGTGTGGCGCTTCGTCCTGATGCAGCTCTACGGGCGGCTCGTCGAGAGCGCCCACCCGGCCTACGCCCGTGGCCTCTCGGCCACCGGGATGGCGATCGAGCGCATCCCGCGTATCGCCGAGATGGACGCGCGCCTGCGGGACTTCGGCTGGGGCGCGGTGTGCGTGGACGGCTTCATCCCGCCGCGCGCGTTCCAGGAGTTCCAGGCCCTCGGCATCCTGCCGATCGCGGCCGACATCCGCCGCGTCGAGCACCTGGCCTACACGCCCGCCCCGGACATCATCCACGAGGCCGGGGGCCATGCGCCGATCCTGCCCGACCCGCGCTATGCGCGCTTCCTGCGCGAGATCGGCGACTACGGCATGCGCGCCTTCGGCTCGCGCCACGATGCCGAGCTCTACGAAGCCATCCGGCGGCTGAGCATCGTCAAGGAGCAGCGCGACGCCAGCGCGGACGAGGTGCGCGAGGCCGAGGAGGCGCTCGCCGGGCTGGTGGCCGAGGACCCGCCGCCCAGCGAGGCGGCCGAGCTCGCGCGGCTCTACTGGTGGACGGTGGAGTACGGGCTGGTCGGCACGCCCGCCGACTACAAGCTCTACGGTGCGGGCCTGCTGTCCTCGCTGGGCGAGAGTCACTTCTGCCACGACCCGCAGGTGCGCAAGCTGCCGCTGACCGCCGATTGCGTCCAGGTGGGCTACGACATCACGCGGCCCCAGCCCCAGCTCTTCGTGGTGCGGGACTTCGACGCGCTGTCCGAGGTGCTCGAGGCAACCTGCGCGGGCTTTGCCTTCAAGACTGGAGGCACCGGCGCGCTCGAGACCGCGTGCGCGTCGGGCGAGGTGGCCACCGTCAGCTTCGAGGGTGGGCTGTCGCTGATCGGGCGCCTGGAGCACGCCCAGCGCGTCGGCGCCGGGCTGCTGCTGCGCTTCGAGGGCGCGTGCGCTGCGGCTGTCGACGCCGTCTTGGCGGATGGCATCCGCTGGCCCGACGGGGTCGCGCTCGTCGTGGGCCGAGATCCGGGCCTGTCGATCGAGGCGGCAGCGACCGCGTCGACGGGCCCGCGCATCGAGCGCTTCGACGACGCCCGCGTGCTGCGGGGGGAGACAGAGCTGGCGCGCGGCTCGGTCGCCCGCGTGGACGCGTCTGGGGTGATGAGCGTGATGCGTGGTGCCATCGATCCCCGGTTCTGGCCGCCTGCCCGGTGGCCGGCCGAGCGCGTGCCGGGAGCGGCGCCGGACAGCGCGATGTACGGCCTCTACGAGCGGGTGATCGGTGACGGAGGCCGCGCGGCCTGCGCGCACGACCTCGGCGCTGTCGGAGACATCTTGAACGCGGAGCATCCCCACGAGTGGCTGCTGCGCTTCTATCTCCTGCAGGCGCTCCAGCGCCTCGAGCTGGAGCCGGAGCGACGCCGGCAGCTGGTCTCGCAGCTCGGTGCTCTGGAGACGCACTACGGCGGGCGCTGTCCGATCGCGACCGGCCTGCGCTACCTGGGTCACGAGCCAGGCTAGACTGCAGGGGCAAGTTATCGTTGCGCGATCTCGGCCTTGACCCCGTGCAGCATCCCGTCGGGCGGACCGGCCGCAGTCATGCATTCGATCGGGCCGTCCACCAGGTCCGTCAGGTCCGGTGAGCAGGCGTAGATCAACGTGTCCCTCCCGGGGTCGTCGTCGAAGACCTCGAAGATCAGCACGTCACCGGGCTCGAGGTCCACCTCGAACGACTGATTCCACTCGGGCTCCAGCGTGCCTTCGGACAGCTCGGTCGCGCCTACCTCGACCGAGACGCCGGCGCGTGAGTGGAGCACCCGCACATAGGTCGCAGGGGGGCACATGCAGAGCGCGAACGGGATCGAGATCGCGTCGGAGCAGAGCACGTCGTAGCACTGGTGGATGAAGTTGCGGTCGGGCACGGTCGCCGAGAGGATGCGGACCTCGAAGGTGCCGGTCGTGCTCGAGCCGACCGTCTCGCAGGTCCCATCGTTGCAGAACTCGTCATCTGCGCAGAGCGGATCACACACGACCGGCGTGCTTCCGTCGGCTTCGACCAGGCCGGCGTCCGAGGGCAAGCCCATGCCGGCGTCGACGCCGGCGTCCATCGACGCGGGCGGCGGTGGCTCCGGCTCGTCATCGCCGCCATCGATCGGCGTGGGAGGCGGTTCGACCCCACCATCCTGGGGGGCGTCTGTGTCGCCCATGTTCTCGCCACCGACTCTCAGCGTCTTGCGGCAGACGTCGAAGGCGTGGCAGTCCGGATCCTCGCAGTCCATCAGGTCATCGTTGTCGTCGTCGCGGTCGTTGTCACAGGCCTTGGGCGTCGCCTCGCTCTCGTTCATCGCGTTGCACCCGCCGAGCGCGACGGCCGCTGCCATGAGCGTGCAAACGATAGAAAGGTAGATGCGGCGGTGCTGCGTCACGACCAGGGGACCACTATGGTGCGGGATCTGACTTCATTCTAGCGCATGCGAGAAGCGGTGGGGGCTCCGCACGTTTGCATACACATACGCGCGAGTGTCAGGTCGGCGCGTTGACGCTGCTTCCTGACGGGCCGTAAGGTTCTTAGCCATGGGACTGTGGGCAAGACGTTTACTGTGCCTCGCGGTTGCGGTCGGGATGTGCGCTTCGCTGTCCTGCTCTGGCGACAACGGGGAGATCAAGGGCGGTCCCGGTGGCGATGGAGACGCCAGCGGGGACGGTAGCGGGCCAAACGGCGAAGACCCGGACTGCGTGAACACGCGCACGTACTTCGCGCAGCAGCTGTGGACGCCGGTGCTCGACGCGATGTGCATCGGTTGCCATTCGCCGGACGGTGTCGCGACCGAGGAAAACGCGCTGCTTCAGCTGTTGCCGTCGGCCTATCCCGGCTTCCTCGACGCCAACTACGAGAACGTGAAGATGATGGTGCAGCACGAGTTCGACGGCGTGCCCACCATTCTGCGCAAGCCCCTCGGCCAGATGGACCACGGGGGCGGTGCGCCGCTCACCGAGGACAGCGAGGAGTACCAGGCGCTGGTCGAGTTCGTGGAGCTGCTGGACGATGAGGACGCCTGCGACTTCGCGCCGTCCCCGCCCGCCTTCGACGACGTGCAGATGCTCGACGCCCATGGCACGTTCCGCAAGGCGACCATCCAGCTGGCGGGCCGGGTGCCGACATCGGACGAGGCCTCGCGTCTTGCCGACGAGGGCGAGGACGCGCTGCCGTCCATGCTCGACGACCTGCTCGAGGAGGACGCCTTCCTGGAGCGGCTCAAGGACATCTACAACGACGTCCTGCTGACCGACCTCTACCTTCGCTACAACGG
>JAPPOT010000851.1 GCA_028817855.1 Myxococcales bacterium | reverse complement strand
CCGCCCGGTCCAGGGCGTTCTGCAGCTCGCGCACATTGCCCGGCCAGTCGTAGCGCATCAGGTCCGACAGCTCGCTCTCGCCCAGGGGCAGCGGGGGGTAGCCGTGGCGCGCACAGGCCTCGGCCACGAAGCGCTCGGCCAGGGGTGCGATGTCCTCCGGTCGTTCACGCAGGGGCGGGATGTGAATGGGGAAGACGCTCAGCCGGTAGTAGAGGTCCTCCCGGAAGCGTCCCTCGCGGCTCATCTGCAGCAGGTCGCGGTTGGTGGCCGCCACGATGCGCACGTCGACGCTGCGCGTGCGGCTCTCGCCGATGCGCTCGAACTGGCGCTCCTGCAACACGCGCAGCAGCTTGCCCTGCAGCGGCAGCGGGATCTCGCCCACCTCGTCGAGGAAGATGGTGCCGGTGTCGGCGAGCTCGAAGCGCCCCTCCCGATCCTGCACCGCGCCGGTGAAGGCGCCGCGCCTGTGGCCGAAGAACTCGCTCTCGAACAGCTCGTACGGGATCGAAGCGCAGTTGACCTTCACCAGCGGTGCGTCGCGGCGGTCGCTGCGCTCGTGGATGGCGCGCGCCACCAGCTCCTTGCCGGTGCCCGACTCGCCGGTGACCAGCACGTTGGCCTCGGTTGCGGCCACCATCTCGATCTGCTCGCGCACCTTGGCGAGCGCCGCGCTGCCGCCGACCAGCGAGCACCCACCGAGCCCGCTGCGGATCTCGTCGCGCAGGAGCTGGGCCTCGCGTCGCAGCCGCTCTCGATCGCTGACGTCGCGCACCAGCGCGATCATGCAGGTCCGGCCCTCCATCTCGACGGTCGAGGCGCTGATCTCCGCCGCCACGAAGCGCCCCTCCTTCGTCTTGCAGCTGAGCGTGTCGGTGAAGCCGGTGCCGGCCCGCAGCACGGACTCGGCGAATGTCTTCATCTGAGGGATCTCGTGCGGGTGGAGCTGGCCCATGGAGGCGCCCAGCAGCTCCTCGCGGCTGTAGCCCAGCAGCTCGCAGGCGCGCCCGTTGACGTCGATGATCGCGTCGCGCTCCACGTCGATCAGAAAGATCCCGTCGTTGCTGTGGTCGAAGATCTTCCGAAAGCGGGCCTCACCCTCACTTCCTGCCCCCTCCGGCGGGAGGGCCGGGGACGGGGCTGGCGAGGTGCCTGCTGCGCTCGCACCCGAATCGGTCACGCCCGGAGCGTACAACGAACTTTCGTGATGCACCCACGAAATCCGCCGTATCCACGAAGTTTCGTTGTTGTCAGATCACCCCCGGGCCCTCCATAACCCATTGTTTTCATTGGCGTATGACGGAAGGAGGTGGCGCTGGCACGCCCGATGCTCATGCATGTGACCGGGAATCATGGAACTCACGATCGACCAGGCAACCTTCGACTCCGTCCAACCCGTGCTGCTGGGCTACGCCCACCGCGCCGTGCGCCGCGAGGATGTGGCGCACGACCTGGTGCAGGAGACCTGGGCAGCGGGCACGCGCTACCTCGGCAGCTTCGACGGGCGCTCCAGCTTCCGCAGCTGGATGGTCGGCATCCTCAAGCACAAGATTGTCGACCACTTCCGCCGCTCCGGCCGCGAGCTGCCGCTGGGGGACGACACGCCCGAGCCAGGCGCCGAGGCCCACGTGGAGCGCGACCTCGACCACGCCCGCGCCCTTCAGCTCCTGCGTGACGAGCTGCCGAAGCTGCCCACCCTGCAGCGCCGCGCGGTCGAGCTGTGCGACATCCGCGGCCTGGACCGCGGAGCGGCTGCTGCCGAGCTCGACGTCGAGCGAGGCCACCTGCGCGTGCTGCTTCACCGCGGCCGCAACCGCCTGCGCGGGGCTCTCGAGGCCCAGGACGTGGCGGTCTAGGAATCGGCCAAGGAGTTGAGCGCGCGGCCGAGCCTGGCCACAATCGCAGGCCATGGCCCGCAAGATCTTCATCCTCTCGACCGTGCTGATGCCCGCCGCGATCCTCGCGGCCGCCACGCGCTGGCCAGGGGCGCTGTGGGCGTTCGTGATCGCCGCGCCGCCGATCGCCGTCGGCCTCTACGACATGGTGCAGACGCGCCACGCCCTGCGCCGCGTCTATCCGCTGGTCGGGCACGGGCGCTACCTGTTGGAAGCCTTCCGCCCGGAGATCCAGCAGTACTTCGTGGAGAACAACACGGACGGCACGCCCTTCAGCCGTGAGTTCCGCACGGTCATCTACCAGCGCTCCAAGGGCGCGCGCGACACGGTCCCCTTCGGTACCCAGCGCGACGTCAACCGCGTCGGCTACGAGTGGATGACCCACTCCCTCGATCCGCGACACGCGCCGCGCGAGGAGCCGCGCGTGCGGGTGGGCGGCCCCCAGTGCGAGCAGCCCTACCTGGCCTCCCACCTCAACGTCTCGGCCATGAGCTTCGGATCCTTGAGCCGCCACGCGATCGAGGCGCTCAACCTGGGCGCCAAGGAAGGCGGCTTCGCCCACAACACCGGCGAGGGCGGCATCAGCCCCTACCACGAGAAGCACGGCGGCGATCTCATCTGGCAGATCGGCACCGGCTACTTCGGCTGCCGCTCGCCCCAGGGCGACTTCGACCCGGAGGCCTTCGCGCGCCGCGCAACCTCGGCCCAGGTGAAGATGGTCGAGATCAAGCTCTCCCAGGGCGCCAAGCCGGGCCACGGTGGAATCCTGCCGGCCGCCAAGATCACGCCCGAGATCTCCCAGATCCGCGGCGTCCCGATGGACCGCGACGTGATCTCGCCGCCGGCCCACAGCGCCTTCTCGAGCCCGCGCGAGCTGCTCGAGCTGGTCCAGCGCATGCGCGAGCTCTCGGGCGGCAAGCCGGTCGGCTTCAAGCTCTGCGTCGGCCACCGCAGCGAGTTCCTCGGCATCTGCAAGGCCATGCTCGAGACCGGCATCCTGCCCGACTTCGTGACCGTCGACGGAGCCGAGGGCGGCACCGGCGCCGCGCCGATCGAGCTCAGCAACTCGGTCGGCATGCCCCTGCGCGACGGCCTGCTCTTCGTCAACAGCGCCCTGCGCGGCATCGGTGTGCGCGACCGCGTCCGCGTGATCGCGGCCGGCAAGATCGCCACCGGCTTCCACATGGTGCGCGCGATCGCGCTCGGCGCCGACATGTGCAACTCCGCCCGCGGGATGATGTTCGCCCTCGGCTGCATCCAGGCGCGGCGCTGCAACGACAACGGCTGCCCGGTCGGCATCGCCACCCAGGACCCCGGTCGCGTCCAGGGGCTGGTGGTCTCGGACAAGGCCGAGCGCGTGCGCCGCTATCACGAGGACACGATCGAGGCCTTCCTCGAGCTGGTGGCCAGCAACGGCCTCGACTCGCCGGCCGACATCCGCCCGCGCAATGTGCTGCGCCGCGTCGACGCCGTCACCATCCAGCCCTTCAGCGAGGTCTACGAGTACCTGCCCGTGGGCTGCCTGCTCGACGCCGCCACCATCCCGGAGGCGTGGCGCGGAAGGTGGCAGCGCGCCAATGCGGATGCGTTCAACACGGCGCCCTGGAGCATCGTGCCGCCGGCGCCGCGGCACTCGCGGGTGGGGCCGTGACCGAGTCCAGGTCCGTGGCCGAGACCGCGGCCGAGACCGAGACCGTGGCCGAGACCGTGGCCGAGACCGTGACCGGCTCCGAGTCCGAGTAGTCCGAGTCCGTGGCTCCGTCGTCTTGCGACGTTCGCTGTAGGCTCCGTCGCTTCGCGACGTTCGCTGGTGAGGGGGGTGGGGCTCGCTTGGGTCGCTTGAGGGTCCCACCGTGCTCACGGGCGTCAAGACTCTGCGCTCGGCTGCGCCGAGCTTGACCGGCTTCGCCGGCTTGCGGCTTGACCCCCGCTGCGCGCGGCGGGGTGGAGGGGACCTCAACGCAAGGAGGAGCTGATGCTCAGGATCTATCAGGCTCGGTGGTGATGGCGCGGGAGGTGTACGAGGTTGCTCGTGTTGTGGAGAGGTCCGATAGCGACCTCGCTCGTCAGCTGCGGCGGGCGAGCTCGTCGGTTGCTCTCAACATCTCCGAAGTTGCGCCAGGCAAAGCCTGGAAGGAGGAAGCATGATCTG
>JAPPOT010000814.1 GCA_028817855.1 Myxococcales bacterium | reverse complement strand
AGACAGCAACGTGCGAGGGCACAGGAACCTGAACCTGCCCATGCCCGACCTACAGCAGCAGCATAAACACGAGCAACACGCCCAGGCCAACCAGCAGCCAAGCACCCCCACCGCCACGTGGCTGCTCACCCGCAGCCCCGACGCTGCAATCGGTGGTTACCCGCGCCTCCGCGCGCGCCTCCACCATGCAGCCGTCCTCCTCGGTGCAGGAGCTGCTCGACTCGGCCTCGGCCTCGACCATCACGTGGGCGTCGATCCAGGCCTCGATGGCGTCGATGCACTCCTTCAGGTTGTCGCCGTGGTCGACATACTGGCCGTCGCAAAAAATCACGCCCTCTTCGCCCTCGCAGGCGATCTCGCAGCCGCCCTGGATCTCCGCCTCGCACTCCGCGAAGCCCTCGGACTGGCAGCCGAGCTGGCAGTCCAGGTTGGCGTCCACCTCGCAGGAGCCCTGGCAGCTGGCCTCGCAGCCCGCCTCGCAGTCGGCCTCGGGCAGCTCCACGTCGCAGGAGCCCTCGCAGCTGGCGCTGCACGCGCCCTGGCACTGGGCCATGCACTCGGCGCTGCCGCCCTCTTCGTCAGCCTGGGCCTCGCAGCTCGCCTCGCAGCTGCCGCCGCAGTCCGCCTCGCAGGCGCCCTGGCAATCGAACTCGCCCGACTCGAGGTCGGTGCACGAGGCCTCGCAGCTCGCGCTGCACTCGCCCTGGCAGTCGACCGTCGGCAGCTCGTCGCAGCTGGCACCGCACTCGACTGCCAGCTCGGCGGCGCACGCGGCCTGCACCGACAGCGGCGTGCACATGCCCATGCACGACACGCCCGGCGACACCAGCTCGCACATCGCCTCGGCCTCGACGTGGATGTTGCCGCACGACTCGATCCCCGCCTGCGCGGTCGTGGGCTGCAGCAACACCGCGGCCATCCACACGGGCACCGCCCACACCGCCATCAACGCGCCGACATGTCTCATGCTAATCACCTCAGCCCTTGGACCGCCCCCTCGGCGCCCCCATTCACCCGCAAGCCTACCGCAGGCGGCCGGCAAGCGGCGAATGCCGAGATCTTGCGGGGTCCACAACCCGTCGCGAACGGCTCGGGCGTGGGTCAAAGAGGCGGCAAGTCGTCGATCCACGCCTTCAGCCGCGCGGCCATCTCCGCGTCGCGCAGCTGGATTCCCAGCGGCGGCATCTCCTCGATGCCGGTCCCGTTGTCGGCCTCGATGAAGGCCAGGTAGAGCACGCTGTCCTCGGCGTTGCCCGGCACGATGCGCGTCCCGATGCCGGAGGCGCTGCTCTCGGTCTCGCGCCCGAGCGTGTTGTCCAGGAACACCTCGTGCCCGAGGGGGAAGCTGCTGTTGGCGCCGTCGGCGAAGCCGTTGTGGCAGTGCACGCAGTTGCCGGTCACGTAGCCGAGCAGCCACGCGTCCTCGCCCTCGATGCGCTCGCCCTCCACCTCGCCGTCGAAGACCTCGAGCTCCAAGAGCCGCTCCAGCTGCCCTTCGCCGTCGTCCAGCTGCAGCGCGGTGAAGCCGAGGATCTCCACCTCGGCCGACTCGTGGCAGGTCCGGCACTGCCGCCGGCTCGGCACCTCGTGCACGAAGGCCTCGCCCTCGTGCTCCGCGTCGACGTCGGTCGCGGTGCGCCCCTCCAGCAGCTCCGCGTCCGACCGATCCTCGCGCCACAGGTAGGCCGCCTCCTGCCAGCCATCCTCGAGCCGCTGCAGCACGCGCGTCTCCGCGTAGCGCAGGCCGTCGTCGGCCCCGTCGTCCGCGTAGGCAAAGGTCTTGAAGAAGAGCGTCCCCACCGGAAAGGCCCAGTGCTCCTCCGACACGTCCACGCGCTCGCCCTCCGGCAACACCAGCTGGCGCTGCTTCTCGCTGCCGTTCGACCACAGCGGGTAGCGCGGCGCGAACTCAATCGCCCGCGCGCTCACCTCGGAGGGATCGTCCATGCGCGGAAAGATCCCCACCTCCGACAGCAGCGCCGGCAACTCCTCGGTCGGCTCATCCAGCAGCGTCGGCGCCGGCTGAGTCCCCCCGCACCCCACGACCCACGCCGCCGCCCAAAACCACTGCCGCATCCCCGCGGTCTACCACAGCCCAAGGATCAGAAAATCTCCCCCTCCCCGCCGGGGAGGGGCCGGGGACAGGGTTGGCGACGCGCCCCCGTCCAGGTGCGACCAATCACCAAAACCCGCCAAAAAACCCTGGCCAACCCGCCCCATATCTCGTAAAACCACACGCCCAAAACACGGGTCATTAGCTCAGTTGGTAGAGCAGTGGATTCTTAATCCATTGGCCGAAGGTTCGAGTCCTTCATGACCCACTAAAGCCCGCTTCGGCGGGCTTTTGTGCGTCATGAGGCCTCGGGGTTGAGCAGGCGCGCCAGGGCGCGACTGCTCAACAGCGAGTCAGGCCCTGCCGCTGCACGCGGTTCCTGGTCGGCCCTACGCGTGGAAGCGGTTGACGATGTCGTCCCAGCGTTTCACGCGGGCGTCGTCTTCGCCCATCATGTCTGCGATGTGTCGCCGGGCGTAGTCGGTGTCCAGCTCGGGTCGCACGGCGACCAGCCGTTCGAGGTCGACCATGTCCTTGCCGCGGAAGAACAGCAGCTTGAAGATGCTCAGTGCCTCGGCGGACAGAAACCAACCCGACCAGCCGATCGCGTCCGTGATTCGAACCCGTGTCCGGCCGGCTTCCACGGCGAACGGAATGCTGGGAAGGAACACATCGATGCGCATTCCATCCACGCGTCCCACGAACATCCCATCACGGCTGGCCCGCGCCTTGACCTCCGAAGGATTGAACGCCACGCCGGCGGATTCCAGGGTGGCCACGATGTCGCTCAACCGATCCAGCTCGACGAAGATGTTGAGGTCCACGTGTGCCGTACCCCGAGGCACGCCGGCCACGGCAAGCGCGAGCGCACCCCCAATCGCATAGGGGATACCCTCCGCCTCGAGCGCGTTGGCGAGGAGCTGCGCAGCCTCCGCGGCGCTGCGCTCAGACGTCACGGGGCCAGCCCGCCTCGCGCCGCAGGCGCTTCAGTGCGGCGACAGTGCTCTCGGGTAGTGGATCCGTGTGCTCGAGAATGCGCTGCTTCATTCCGCTCATCGAGGCAGCCCACATCGCGTCCCGCGCGCAGGCGTGGGCAAGACGCCAGAGCTCCTGCGGGGACAGTCCGATCCAGTCCGCGACCTCCTCGCGCACGGAGGTCTCGTCGTCGACGACCCAGCCAGGAAGCTCCTTCAGCATTGCAGCGGATCCTAGCATGTCCCCGACCGGGTTTCCGTCGTCGCCCTCCCCCTGTTGACCGTGCCCGCCACATCCGCCACAGTGGCGGTCGTGGCGTCTTCCGCCAGCCTCACGACCACGACCTACCCGAAGCTCGCCCGTGAGCTCCGGCGCATCCTCGCCGCCGCCCGGACCGAGGCCGAGCAGGCGCTCGCGCGTGCGCTGGTCGATGCGTACTGGCACGTGGGCGCGCGGATCGTTGCGGAGACCGCCACACCCGGCGACCGGGCGGCGCTCATTCGCCGGCTCGCGCCCGACCTCGAGATCGACCCCGGCACGCTTCAGCGCGCGGTCGCCTTCCACCGCGCCTACCCGCGCTTGCCCAGCGGCAGCCTCTCATGGGGGCACTACCGGCTGCTGCTTCCCCTGAAGGACCGCGCCGAGCGCAGGCACTACGAGCGGCTCGCCGCGCGCGAGTCCCTCTCGGTCCGCGACCTCACCCTCGCCATCGCTGCCGACAGCTTTGGCACCCAGCAGCCCACCACCGGCAAGGGCCGCCGCCGCAAGCCGCGCGTCGAGCGCCCCAGCGACCCCGGCTACCTCTACCGCGCCAGCCTCGACCGCATCGTCGACGCCGACACCCTCATCCTCGACGTCGACCTCGGCTTCGGCGTCTCCAAGCGCCAGCGCCTGCGCCTCGCCCACATCGACACGCCCCCCGTCGACACCGAGCTCGGCCAGGCCGCGCTCTCCTTCGTCACCGAGACCCTCGACGCCTCCCCCCACCTGGCCGTCAAGACCCACCAGATCGACATCTAC
>JAPPOT010000371.1 GCA_028817855.1 Myxococcales bacterium | reverse complement strand
GTCAGCAAAGCTGCCGGGGGCCCTCCCTGCCGCGAGGTCGTCGCTACGCTCCTCCGCGTGCCCGCTCGCGTCTTCACCGCGCCCACTTTGGCCTCCTTTTCTCCACGAAGGCTTGCGCGCCTTCGCGACCTTCCTCGCCCAGCGAGGCGTCGGCGAACATCAGCGCTGCTTCATCGAGCACGCCATCCAGATCGGGGAGGGCCTGCGTTGCGACCCGCTGCAGCAGGCGCTTGGTCGCCGCGTTGGCGCGCGGGGCGCAGCGCCGGACCTGGGCGAGCACCGTGTCGAGCGCACCCTCGAGCGCCTCGACCGTGTCGTGCAGCTCGTGCACCAGGCCCAGCTCTTTGGCTTCGGCGCCTCCGATGCGCGCACCGGTGAGCATCAGGCGCCGCGCCTGGGTCAGCCCGAGGCGCTGCACCACGAAGGGCGCGATCTGGGCCGGCACCAGGCCCAGGCCCGTCTCCGGCATGCCGAACTTGGCATCCCGGTGGGCCAGGGCGATGTCGGTCACGCAGGCCAGACCGAAACCGCCGCCCATCACCGCGCCCTCGATCACCGCGATCAGGGGCTTGTCGACCGCATTGGCCGCCATCGTCACGCGCCCGAAGCGGCGGTTACCCGCGGCCGTGGTCTGCCGGGGATCGCGTTCGGCCGAGCCCTCGCCCAGCTCGCCGCCGCGACTCGCCATGTCCTTCAGGTCGGCGCCGGCACAGAAGCTGCCGCCCGCGCCGCGCAGCACGATCGCGCGCAGGTCGTCGTCGCCGTGGGCGTGCTGGAAGACGTCTTCCAGCTCCACCAGCATGCGCCCGTTCATCGCGTTCTTGCGCTCGGGGCGGTTGAGCGTGAGATGCAGGATGCCGTCCTGCAGTGAGAGCGCCAGGGTCTCGGTCTCGGGCAGCTTCACGGTGCCTCTCCTTGTGACTGCAGCCGATCGTACAGCGCCTTCGGCACCGGCACCTCCAATGCGAGCAGCTGCTGGGCGAAGGCCTTGCCCTGGGGGTCGGGACGCAGCGAGGCCACGCCACCGCCGCCCAGGCTGTGCTCGAGCAGGAAGTTCCAGCTGTCTGAGCCCGGCAGCGCCCAGCGCGTGACGCGGCTGCGCGCGTGGTCGAGCACGTGCGCCATGTGCCGCGCGACCGCCTCCTCGGTCAGGGCCGCGCCGATGTAGGGCACGTACTCCGGGTCCCGCGCCAGGATGCCGATGTTGCTGTGGTCTCCCTTGTCGCCGCTGCGCCCTGTCGCGAGCTCGATCAGCGGGACGCGGCAATCGCTGTCGACCGCCGGGTAGTCGAGCTGCTGATCCTCGAGCACGGCCGGGTCGAAGTAGCTCACGGGAGGCGACGCGTCGTGGGCGACGGGCTCGCCATCCAGATCGACACGCTCGTGCACGCGCGCGCGGTCCACCAGGAAGGAGAAGAGGCGGATCATCGCCATCGCACCGGAGCGCCCGCCAATGCCCGAGGCGAAGCCCGGCGTGCCGCCCGTGCCCATCTGCGGCAGCTCGCGCACCATCAGCTTGAGCGCGTCGCCGTCGTCGTGGCTGGCCGCCAGCCGCAGCACCACCTCGCGTGAGGCGCGCCCGCGGCTGTGCTCCCCGTAGGTGCTCTCCGCGCCGAGCACGTCGATACGCGTGTCGCGGAAGCCGGCGTAGCCGCGCGCCTTGAGCAGCTTCTCGGTCTTGGCGATCAGCGCCTTGCCGATCGCCTCGGCCTTGCGCGCGGCGTCCTCCCCGGCGAGCAGGAAGCCGACGGTCGTCTTGAAGCCGTCGGGGTAGGTGGCGCTGACCTTGTACTTCTCGGGCGGCGGATGGCCCGTGGCGCCGGTGACCCGCACGCGGTCGTCGTCGATCTGCTCGGCCTGCACCTGGGTGAAGTCGCAGACCACGTCCGGCAGCATGTAGGCGCGCGGGTCGCCGATCTCGTAGAGCAGCTGCTCGAGCACCCCGGCGCGCAGCACGCGGCCGCCGGTGCCCGGGGGCTTGTCGATCACGAAGCTGCCATCGGCGGCGCACTCGGCGATCGGAAAGCCGACGTCGCTGTAGTCACCGACCAGCTCCCAGTCGGTCAGCAGCCCGCCGGTGGCCTGGGCGCCGCACTCGACGATGTGCCCGGCGAGGCTGCCCATGGCGAGCCGGTCGTAGTCATCCCAGGACCAGCCGTGCTCGTGCACCAGCGGCCCGAGCACGATCGCACTGTCGGCAACGCGCCCGGTGATCACGAAGTCGGCGCCCGCCGCGAGGGCCTCGGCGATCGGCTTGGCCCCGAGGTAGGCGTTCATGGTGAGCACGCCATCCGGCAGCTCGCTGCCCACGTACATCTCGCGCACCCCGTCCGCCCGCAGCGCGTCCTTGTGGGGCATGAGGTCGTCGCCGAGCACGACGGCGATCTTCGGCGACAGCCCCATCGAGGCCGCCAGCGATTGCAGCGCCTCGCGGCTGGCGAGGGGGTTGATGCCGCCGGCGTTGGTCACCACCTTGACGCCCTGCTCCATCACGGCGGGCAGGCACGCCTTCATCACCCGCGTGACGAAGTCGTGGGCGTGGCCGCCGTCGGGCCGGCGCAGGCGGTGGCCGGCCATGATCGACATGGTGATCTCCGCCAGGTAGTCGAAGACCAGGTAGTCGAGGCGCCCGCCCTCCAGCAGCTGCGGCGCCGCGGTCTCGGTGTCGCCCCAGAAGCCGGCAGCACAACCGATGCGAATCGGCTTTTTGTCCGTCATTGCAGCACCTTGTCTCTACCGGCCTCGATCTCGACCGCGCGCTGGGCGCTTGACCGAGCAAGCGCTTGGTTGATATACCAAGCAAGCGCTCGGTCGACAACCCCCCAGTCGGGCCCCGCGCTGCAACGAAAGGCCTGCATGACGTTCGAGACGGCAGCCACGAGCTCCTCACCGCCGGCCCCGCCCCCGCGGGTCTCGGCGATGGACGACAGCCCCAAGGGCCGCATCCTCACCGCCGCCGCGCAGCTCTTCCGCACGCGCGGCTTCGCCAAGACGACCGTGCGCGAGCTGGCGGCCGAGGTGGGCATCCAGTCGGGCAGCCTCTTCCATCACTTCAAGAGCAAGGACGCGATCCTCGAGTCCGTCATGGTGGAGGTGATCGAGTTCAACACCAGCCGGCTGATCGCCGCGCGCGATGCCGAGACCGATCCGGTGGCGCGCCTGCGGGCCCTGATCCTGACCGAGCTGAACTCCATTTCCGGCGACACCAAGGAGGCGATGGGCCTGCTCGTGGCCGAGTGGGACGCGCTCGACGGGGAGGCCCAGAGCCGCGTGCTGGTGCTGCGCGACCGCTACGAGAAGCTCTTCCTCGACGCGATCGAGCAAGCGCGCGATCGGCTGGTCGACATCGACCCCTTCATCCTGCGGCGCCTGATCTACGGCATCCAGAGCGGCACCCGCACCTGGTTCAATCCGGACGGCCCCCTCTCCACATCCGACCTGGTGGATCTGGTGATGAAGCTGGCCCGGGACAAGGAGTCCTCATGACCGTGCTCAGCTCCGGCGTCGTGCCCTCGGGGCCCGACTTCCAGAAGAACCGCGCCTTCATGGAGGCGTACGTGGAGAAGGTGCGCGCGGTGGAGCGCGCGATCGAGGCCAAGGAGGCCGCCTACACGGAACGCGCCCTCTCGCGCGGCCAGCGGCTGCCGCGCGAGCGCCTCTCGCGCCTGCTCGATCGGGGCGCGCCCTTCCTCGAGCTCAGCTCGATCGCGGGCTACCGCATGTTCGGCGACACCGACGGCAGCATCGCCGGCGGCAACCTGATCGCCGGCATCGGCTTCATCTCCGGGCGGCGCTGCCTGGTGGTGGTGTGGAACTACGCGATCAAGGGCGGGACGATCTCCTCGGTCACCGTGAAGAAGATGCTGCGCCTGCAGCAGATCGCGCTGCAGTACCGGCCGCCGATCGTCTCCCTGAGCGAGAGCGGCGGCGGCAACCTCGGCGGCGACAGCGGCAGCTTCAGCGGCAGTGGCCCGTCTCGCGAGGGCGGCGGGGGCGGCGGCGACCCCTGGGTCGCGTACAACTTCCTCGACGGGGTCTTCTGTTATGCCAACCAGGCG
>JAPPOT010000546.1 GCA_028817855.1 Myxococcales bacterium | reverse complement strand
TTGCCGCCCTTCGCATCCCCTTCCTTCCAGGCGATCCACGCCTTCACCACCGCCTGCAACTCCTTCTTGGCCTGGCGCACCTCGGCCACGGAACTGAGCTTCAGCACGCGCGAGGTGCCGCCCGTGCCCTCGAGCCTCGGATGCGTGCCCGGGATCTTGGCGCCCTGGTGGAACATCAGAGAGGCGTGCTTCTTGCTCTTGGGATAGAAGCTGGCGATGTTGCCCTCGAAGGTGAAGGTCGGCGCCTGCCACTTGATGCACTCGTCGACGCGCTTGTCGGCGGCGAGCACCGCATCGCGGATCGCCAGCACCACGTCCTTCATGGGGTTGTCGTAGGCGGCCAGCCAGCGTTCGACCTCGGGGCGCTTCGGCATGGTGCCACTCTACGTCAGCGTCTCGCCCTAGCGCTACCAGCCGAGCGCCTCAAGGAAGCAGTCGCTGCGGCCACAGTGGGCAGCGGCGTCGATGCGTTCGAGCAGCTCGGCGTCGCCCGCACGCTGGGCGATCGCGCGCAGCGGCGCAGCGGGTGGCGGCGATGCGGGATGGTTGGCGGCGGCGGCACGCGCGATGTGGCGCCCATAGCCAAGCGCCTTATCACCCTGGCCCGCAGCGCTCGCCAGGTGCGCGAGCAGCGCGAACGTGGCCGCAGCGGTGGGGCGCCCCTCCAGGTGCGCCTCGAGCAACGCGAGCCCCTCCGCCGCGCGCCCCGTGCGCAACAGGTGACGCGCGAGCACGCGGTGGGCCGGCCCCGCGTCCCGCGGGAGGGCACGACGCAGCATGGCCTCCCCCTGCTCGGGGCTCGGCACGAGCAGCAGCTCGCCCATCTGCGCCAGGCAGGGCGCGTGCTCCGCGTCCACCTCGAGGCAGCGCGAGAGGATGCCCACCGCGAGCGCGCGATCGCCCTCGGCCACCGCGGCGCCGGCGCCGAGCTCGTGAAGCGCGGTGAAGCGGGGGTGGTGCTCGAGGGCGCCAAGCCACAGCGTGGAGCCGCGCTCCCAGGTGGCGTTGTACTGCACCGTGAGCAGGCCCCATGTACCGGCCAACCCCAGCGCGGCGAGCACCAGCGGACGCACCAGCTGCGGGCGGGCGGCGACGAGCATCGCGCCTGCCAGCACGAGCGCGAGCGCCACGCCGATCACGGCGTGGAACATGTAGCGCGCCGCCAGGTACTGCCCCCAGGCCGGCACCAGCACGGACGGCAACAGCGGCAGCGCGAAGAGGCCCAGCGCGAGCAACCAGGGGCTGCGCCGGCGCACACCCACGAGCGTCGCGGCGATCAGCACGACCAGCACCCCGACGCCCACCAGCGATGCGACAGAGAGCGGCCTTGGGTCGAGCAGCTCGGGTGGCAACAGCGGCGACAGACCGAGCGGCGCGATGCCGATGGCCACATAGCGCGCGTATTGCTGCCCCCAGCGCAGCGGCGCGGCGCCCTCGAAGAGCCGGTCCTGCACCGCCGCCAGCGCGCCCGCGTGCTCGCTCGTGAGGCCGGTGTAGAAGAGGATGAAAGCCAGCGCCAGCGCACCGCTGCCCAGGTAGAGGGGGGCGCGAGCGCGCAGCACCTGGACCAGGGGCTCACGCCGCACCCAGTCCTGCACCAGGAACAGAGCGGGCAGCACCACCGCAGTCGGCTTCGACAACAGCCCGAGCACCATGCAGAGCAGCGCACCGGCGAGGTAGCCCCACGCGCGCAGCTGTCCCGACCAGCGAAAGGCGCACAGCAGCGCGCCGAGCATGAAGGCGCCGCTCAGCACGTCCTTGCGCCCCGACAGCCACGTCACCGACTCCACATGGGCCGGATGCAGCGCGAAGAGCAGCGCGACCAGGAACGCCAGCAGCGGGACGCGGGCCTCGGGCACGGCACCGGGCAGCCGCTCGCGCAGCGCGCCCAGCACATCGCGCAGCCAGCCGTAGAGCAGCACGACCGCGGCCAGGTACCAGAGCTGTTGCTGCACGCGGAAGCCGCGCGGGTCGAGCCCGAAGAGAGCGTGATCGACCGCGTAGGAGAGGTTCTTGAGCGGCATGTACTCCGGCAGCCCCCGGTGGATGTCCGGGCGGAAGAAGGCCGGCAGGCGCTCGAGGCTCAGCTCGCGGATCAGCGTGAGATTGATGATGGTGACGTCGTCGTCGTAGTTGACGAAGCCGTGGCCCCACGTGCCGGCGTAGACGAGCAACGTCAACAGCACGAGCAGCGCGACGTACACGGAGGGATCGTACACCAAGCGGGGCCGTGCCCGCAGGAACGGGGGCGCGCGCCCGCTTCAGAGCTGGCAGCAGGGGACGCGGTCGTGCTCGACGCAGTGGGCGCCGGGTTCCGCTTCCGCCTCGGGCACGAAACCCACGTGGCAGCCACTCGCGGGCCGCGCGGTGCGTCCGTCGATGCCGACCCAGCCGCCGTCGTCGGCGTAGTCGAGCACGATCACCAGCTCGAGCTGATCGGACACCTCCGGATGATCGAGCAGCGCCGACAGCGTGATGGTGAGCTTCGAGGTCTCCTCGGGGTCGATCTGGAAGTCCAGATCTCCTGCCATCGCCGCTGCATCGCCGATGAGCGTGAGCAGCTGACCGCCGAAGGCCGGCCGCGGTTGGGACTCGCCGAACTCATTGGGCCCGGCATTGGTGATGAAGCTGCCGCCGAGGCTGCCATCGGCGAGCTCGACTTCGACCTCCAGCTCGGGCACCACGTGGTCACCCTCGTGGCAGCGCGTGGTGCCCGGCGCAGGCTCCGGATCCAGCGCGTAGCGCACCACGGTCGCCATCCCCGTGCGCACGATGCGAACGACGGCCTCGGTCTCGGGTTCGTCCGAGCTCCAGCGCACCGGCGCGCGTAGCTCCCGCTCGACCGGCGCGAGCTGCGCCTCCACGTCGAAGCCCAGCTCGCGCGCCTGCTCCAGCGTCACCTTCTCACGCCCTAGGACGCGGCCGTCGCAGGGCGCGTGGTCACCCCCGAAGTCGCTGGTCGCACCGCCCGCCTGCATCTGGCAGCTCGGGCACAGCTCGGCTGCGGGACCGGGCGCTGCCATCTCGGCGTCACCACAGCCCAGAACCCACCCGCAGATCGTGACGGCCAGCAGCCCCAGTGTTCGTGTCCGCGTCA
The DNA here is from genome assembly GCA_028817855.1 of Myxococcales bacterium. GTDB lineage: Bacteria > Myxococcota_A > Polyangia > Polyangiales > JAFGIB01 > JAOUOP01. The sequence continues at coordinate 14,275 of JAPPOT010000546.1, read as the reverse complement.
TCACCTTGTTCATTCCACGGGCAGCCGCGGCGAGCAATGCATAGATTGCACATTCCATCGCTCATGAGTCACATGAATGTGCTATTCGTGTATGCACCATGGCTCACAATCTGGACCACTACGAGGTCATCGCCGTGGAGCTGCTGCGCGCCCTGCGCGGGCGTCGCTCCCAGGCCGGGCTGAGCCGCCGAATCGGCTACGGCAGCAACATCGTGCACCGGTGGGAGTCACGCCGCTGCTGGCCGACGGCCAGCCGCTTCCTCGAGATCTGCCGTCAGCTTGGCAAGGACGTGGAGCGAAGCTACGCGCGCATGTTCCTGCGCCGGCCCGAGTGGCTCGACGATGTCGATCCGTGCTCGCCGCACGCCGTCGCCGCGTTCCTCTGCGATCTGCGCGGCAAGACGCCGATCGTGGAGCTGGCGGCGCGCACCGGGATCAATCGCTTCACGATCTCGCGCTGGCTGAAGGCCCAGGCGCATCCGAACCTTCCCCAGCTGCTGCAGCTGATCGACGCGACCAGCGGCCGGATGCTCGACTTCCTTTCGAGCCTCGTCGACCCCTCAGCACTCCCCGCGACGCGCGAGGCCTGGCAGCAGCTGGAAGCCGCTCGCCACCTGGCGCTGGAGCAGCCCTGGTCCCACGCCGTGCTGCGAGCCCTGCAGCTGAGCACGTGCCCCACGCGCGGCGACCAGGTCGGCTTCATCGCCGCGCGCCTGGACCTGCCGGAGCCCAGGGTACGCGAGCTGCTCGGGGTGTTGCAGGAGGCGGGGCAAGTCGCACGGAGCGGCGGCCGCTGGGTCCCCTCCCCGATCGACTCGGTCGACACGGGCAGCGAGCGCGCCGAGTCGAGGGCCCTGAAGGTCACCTGGGCCGACGTGGCGACCCGCCGGCTGGAAACCGGCGCGCCGGGTTCCTTTGGCTACAGCCTGTTCGAGGTCTCGGCCGATGACATGCGCCGGCTGCGCGACCTGCATCTCGAGTACGTGCGCGCGATGCTCTCGATCATCTCGGGCTCCCGGAGCACGGAGTGCGTGGGGCTGTACACGGCCCACCTGCTCGACATGGCCGAACCCGGAGCCAACGCGCTGCGGCCCCGAAGCGGGGGTGGCCCGGAGACATGAGCGAAGGGTCACCGGTCCGCCTGCACTCCGCTGGGCCCCAACGACCCGTTCCAGCTATGCTTGCGGCGAAAAAGCGTGGATGATCAGGTGGGTAGGCGCATTCACAGGTGCGCTTGCACCCGCCGGATTTGAACTGTATTCAATCGGGCGTCGGAACGGACCGGACGTCCGCGGGTGATTTCAGGAGAAGTCGAGTGAGCTTCCAGACTTTGTGGCGGCACCTGTGGGTGCTGGTGGTTGGCCTCGCGCTTGCGTGCGGCGATGACAGCGGAGATGACGGCAACGGCGATGGGCCCGCTGATGCCGCGGCCGGCGACGGGGACGGCGACACCGGCGCCGGGGACGGCGACACCGGCGACGGGGACGGCGATGCCAGCTCCGGAAACGGCTCGACCGGCGACGGCGTCTGGGCCCAGATGGGCTACGACGAGAAGAACTGGTACTTCAACCCGGACGAGACCACGCTCTCGGTCGACAATGCGGGCTCGCTCGAGCAGAAGTGGTCGTTCACGATCGCGGGCTTCCCGCCCGGCACGCCCGTGATCGCCGAAGGCAAGGTCTTCGTGATGGCGACCGGCGGCACATACGCGATCGACTTCGAGAGCGGCGAAGAGGTCTGGAGCCGCACCGACATCGCGGGCAGCGCCTCGGTCGCCTACGAGCCGGGCTTCATCTACGTGCACGATCAAAACGCCCAGCTGTGGAAGCTGAAGACCGACGACGGTACCGAGGAGTGGGGTCCGGTCCAGGCCGACGAGCAGCCAGGCTGCGACGGGACCTCCTCGCCGATCGTGGGCGGCGGCAAGGTGATCGTCGGACACAGCTGCGGCCTCCGCGAGGTGGGCATGGCCGGCGGGCCCGAGGGCGCCCGCGGCGGGGTCGAGGCCCACGACACCGGCGACGGCAGCAAGCTCTGGACCTACTGGACGGCCGACGAGGACGAGAACGGCGCCATGGTGTGGTCGAGCGTCGGCATCGACGTGGACAGCGGCACGGTCTACGCGACCACCGGCAACAACTACACCGCCGAGGGCCCGAACTCGGACGCCATCCACGCGATCGATCTCGAGGACGGCACGCGCAAGTGGATGACCCAGGTGCGCAGCAACGACGTGTGGTCGATCCCGGTGCGCATCGCGGGCCCGGACACCGACTTCGGCGCCAACCCGATCATCGTCGACGGCGCGGTCGCCGCGGGCGACAAGGGCTCGGCCTTCTGGTCGATGGACGCGGACACCGGCGAAATCCTCTGGAGCCGCGAGGGCATGAGTGCCGCGCGCGACCAGGCCCATGGCGGGATCCTGATGAATGGCGCCTACGACGGCGAGAACTTCTACGCGCTGGTCAACGACACCTCGAACCGCTCGACGCTGCTCTACGGAATGAACGGCGACGATGGCGAGGACGTCTTCGAGCCGAAGCGCTTCGACGGCAAATTCGCCTGGGGCGCCCCGGCGATCGCCAATGGCGTGCTGGTGGCCCCGGTGGACGACGACCTGCACATCCTCGACGCGTCCAGCGGCGAAACGCTGACCATGTTCAACACCGGCGGCACGATCGCCGCCGGCTCGGCCGCGATCGTGGACGGCAAAGTGATCGTGCAGAGCGGGCTGCAGTATCCGTTCGACCCGAGTACCAAGCCCAACAATCAAATCATCTGCTATGGACTTCCGTAGTGGCTCTGAGAGGGAATCGCGGAGGTTCGCCCAGGAGCGGCTTGCCTCCTCGGTCCCATCCTCGACGTAGCGCTGCTACGCCTCCGGTGGGCCCTGCGGGGGCGCTCGCTCCTGAACGAACCTCCGCGATTCGAGTTTAGGGAGAGGGGTGGTGCTGCTCGTCAACCGTGCTGGGAGAGGTCTCGGACACGGACACGGGCACGGTTTCGGGGTCGGTCTCGGATTCGGTTCCGGGCTCGGATTCGGGCACGGGCACGGGCACGGGCACGGGAGGTGACCGGCGTGGATCCGTCTTTGGGTCCCCCTCCTACATTGTGTGGGCTTTGATCACAGAGGGCTGGGTGCCGCGCATTAACCGTCTCGTATGCGGGGAATTACCTGGTGGAGTGTGCGGGCCTGGCTCGTGTGGGTCGCAACCTGTGCGCTGATCGCGTGCTCTGACGAGAAGGGGAGCAGCGCGGACCCGTTCAGCGCGCGCGACGCAGGCCGGCAGGGGCAGGCAGGCGATCCGGCCCCTGCGCCGCCGAGCTCGAGCGACATGCCAGATGCCACGCCGATGGATGCGGGCGCGGCGGGGGACGGCGACGACACCGGTGATGGCGACGGCGACGACACGGGCGACGGTGATGACACCGACGACGACACCGAGGAAGACGGTGGGACCGACGAGGAGGAAGACCTGCCGCCCCTCGACCTGCCGCCGGCGCCGCGCACGGACGCGCTGCGCGACCTGCCTGCCGAGCTGGCGGAGGCCACCTGCCAGGCGCTGGCTGGCTGCCTCAATGGCGCCCTGTTCGAGAGCCTGGTGGGCGAGGACTGCGAGACCACGCTGAGCGCCCAGATCGAGGACGGTGACTTCGCCTACCTGCAGGCGTCGATCGACGACCACCGCGTGGTGCACGACCCGACGGCGATGGACGCCTGCGCGGCCGACATCGCCGCGCTCGGCTGCGACGTGCGCAACGCGCGCATGCCGGAGAGCTGCGAGCAGGTCCTGCAGGGGCGTGTCCCGCTGGGCGAGGCTTGCGTGATCGACGACGACTGCGCAGGCCCCACCTTCTGCGATCGGACCAGCGGCTGCCCGGGCAGCTGCGCGGCGCGCGGCGGCCCGGGCGCGGACTGCGAGGCCGACGCCCAGTGCCAGGACAGCCTGCTCTGCTTCGAGGGCGGCTGCGGCGCTCCGCGCGCCTCCGACCAGAGCTGCGGGCCGGGCCAGGGTCGCTGCCACCTCGGCACGGTCTGCGCGGGCGCCGATCCCGTGACGGGAGCGCCCGGCACCTGCGCCGATCAGGTCGACGCCTTCAGCGTCGCCGACGGGGAGATCTGCGATCCCGGCGAGGGCGAGTGGTGCGGTGAGGGCTCGAGCTGCGTGGTCGACATCGGCGAGGTCGACAACCAGCCCGCCGCGCTGGCGGTGTGCATGCCGCGCGCCCAGAGCGGCGGCACGTGCCACATGCCGATCGCACCACAGCACTGCCCTGCCGGCGAGTACTGCCCGGTGGACCTGAACCCCGCCTACATGGGCAGCTGCATGCCCAAGCCTGACGACGGCGAGCCCTGCGGGCTGCGCGAGGTCTGCGCCGACGGCCACTACTGCGACGCGAGCAGCGTGTGCCGCCCCCTGGGCCGCATCGGCGATCGCTGCGAGGCCAACGCCCAGTGCGCCGGGCGCATCTGCGATGGGCAGCGGTGTCTCTTGCCGAACCGTTGCGAGGGCGAGGCGCGCAGCTACTGTGGCGACGCAACCTGCGACTCCGACGAGGCCTGCGACACCTGCGCAGAGGACTGTGGCCCGTGCCCGACCTGCGGCGACGGCAGCTGCAATGGCGACGAGACCTGCGACAGCTGCGCCGAGGACTGCGGCGCGTGCCCGCCCGAGTGCGGCGATGGCAGCTGCAACGGCGACGAGACCTGCGACAGCTGCGCCGAGGATTGCGGCGTGTGCCCGCCCGCCTGCGGCGATGGCAGCTGCAACGGCGACGAGACCTGCGACAGCTGCACCGAGGACTGCGGCGTGTGCCCGGCGGCCTGCGGCGACGACCGCTGCGACCCCGACGAGGACTGTCAGAACTGCGAGGCCGACTGCGGCGCGTGTCCCTCGACCTGCGGCGACGCCACCTGCGGCGACAACGAGAACTGCAACAGCTGCAGCGAGGACTGCGGCGTGTGCCCATCGCTGTGTGGCGACGGCAGCTGCGACCCCGACGAGGACTGCGACAGCTGCGAGGCCGACTGCGGTGCATGCCCCTGGCCACCGGTACCGGGCGACGACGTCCAGGATCTGCCGGGTGAGCTGGCCGACGCGATCTGCCAGGGCTTCGAGGCCTGCCTGGACGAGCCCCTGGAGGAGATCCTGCTCGGCAACGGCGACTGCGTGGCGCGCGTGACGGCCGACCTGGCGGACGGCGACCTGTTCTACCTGCAGGACTCGATCGACAGCGGGCGCATCGTCCACGACACAAACGAGCTGGGGCCGTGTACGGACGCGCTCACCGCCCTGGCCTGCGACCTGCCGATCGCGCGCTGGCCGGCCAGCTGCGACGCCCTGCTCGACGGTCAGGTGCCCGAGGGCGGCGCCTGCCTGATCGACGACGACTGCGCGGGCAATGCCTACTGCGAGACGTCCGAGAGTTGCTCCGGGACCTGCACCACGCGCGGCGACGAGGGCACGGTCTGCGGCGCCGACGGCGAGTGCAACGATGGCCTGGTCTGCTTCGAGGGCGGGTGCACGGCCGCCCTGATGGATGGTGAGACCTGCGGCTCGGGCCTGGCTCCGTGCCACTTCGGGCTGCTGTGCATCGGCGCCGATGCCGGCATCGGCCAGCCCGGCATCTGCATGACCCAACAGCAGATGGCGGTGGCCGGCGAGGACGAGCTCTGCGACGTGACCACCGGCGTGCTGTGCCAGGCGGGCCTGGCCTGCGTGGTGGACGTGCAGACGGTGGGCGGGCAGCCCACCGTCGTGACGGTGTGCAAGTCCCGGGTGGGCTCCGGCGACCCGTGCCACCTCTCGGTCGCGCCCGAGCACTGCCCGCCCGGCGAGTACTGCCCGGCAGAGCTGCCGTCCTACGAGAGCAGCTGCGCCGCGCGACCTGGCGTGGGTGAGCCCTGCGGCGTGCGCAACACCTGCGCCGACGACCTCTACTGCGACGTGGACGGCACGTGCCGCGCGGGCGGGCGGCTGGGTGACAGCTGCTCGAGCGATGGCACCTGCTACAGCAGCCACTGCCCGGACAGCACCTGCGCGCCGCCCGACCGCTGCGAGCTGCCGGTGACGCCGGTCTGCGGCGACGGCGCCTGCACACCGGGCGAGGACTGCGACAGCTGCGCCGAGGACTGCGGCTGCGCTTCCGTCTGCGGCGACGGCATGTGCCAACCCGACGAGGACTGCGGCGGCTGCCCGGACGACTGCGGCGCATGCCCGGCCCTGTGCGGGGACGACAGCTGCAACGGCGACGAGACCTGCGACAGCTGCGCGCGCGACTGCGGCGAGTGCAGCGGCGGCTGCGGCGACGGCGCCTGCCAGGAAGGCGAGAGCTGCGACAGCTGCGCCGCGGACTGCGGGGACTGCCCGCCCGCCTGCGGCGACGGAAGCTGCAACGGCGACGAGACCTGCAGCGACTGCGAAGCCGACTGCGGCGCGTGCCCGAGCGTGTGCGGTGACGGCACCTGCGACGCCGACGAGGACTGCAACACCTGCAGCGACGACTGCGGCGCGTGCCCGGCGCCCTACTCCGGGCCCTGCGACAGCGCGGCCGACTGCGCGCCCGGCCACAGCTGCGTACAGACGACGGTCCCGGGCCTGCTCGGCTTCCCCGACGTGCACTACGGCTACTGCGCCGAGCCCTGCAGCGAGGCCAGCGAGTGCAGCGGCATCGAGCGCGTCACGACCTGCACCCCGGATGGCGAGTGCGCGAGGCGCTGCGACGCCCTGATCGGCCTGCTCGACCCGGCCTATCTGTGCGACTTCGGCAGCGCCTGCCTCGACGGGATCTGCACCTGGCAGCGCTGAGCGTCACACGCCCGCAGCGCCTCCAGACTCTACGAAGAGGATGCCCTCGAGTTCGCTCAGGCCGCTGCTCGCTCGAGATGGAGCGCGCCGCCGAGGCCTTTCTCGGGGCCGGCGCCGTCACCGGTCCGTCCGTGATCGTGTGCCCGTCTGAAGCCACGGAAGTCGAGCCTAGCGCGCCTCCGCTAGAGAGCCCGGTCCGCTCCCCTTGTGGCTGCGCGGCGCTACCCCTGCGTCGCATCTGGGAGCTATAGTGCCCGATGGTGAACGGGGGGCTGCCACGACACTGGATCGGGGCGCTGGTCCTGACGCTGGGTTGCGGGGGACCAGCCGCGAGCGCGCCGGCCCCGCGCTCGGCGGCGGCACCGCGGGCCCAAGCACCGCTCGCGCTCGCCGCCGGGGCCGATGCGGTCGTCTGGCTCAGGCCAGCCGCCCTGGACCAGGCATTCCTCGACTCGCTGATCGACACCGGTGACTGGGGCCAAGACCTGGCTCTGAGATGGGTGCTCGAGGGCACCCGCGTCATCCACGTCGGCCTCTACGCCGAGCCGACGGCACTGGTGATGGTCTTCGACGGTCGCTACCACGACATCGAGCTCGATGCGGCTACCGCATGCGATGGCACCTGGGCTGGGATACCGTGCGCGCAGCACGATGGAAGCACGCGCATCTTCCACGCCGATGACCGGATCGTGATCGTCGAGACGCCCGGCACCGCGCCCTCACCACCCGGACCCGAGTGCGAGGTGCGCATCGAGGACCCCGCGCCACTGGGCGTGGTCGTGCGGACCGCGGGCGGCGCCCTGGCCCTCGCCGAGTGGGCCCAGAGCCCGGATAGCCTGACGGGCGAGAGCGCGGAGCGGGCCTTCGAGAGCATCTCGCACATCCAGGTGCGGGCCCATCCGCAGGGCGGGAAGGCGGATGTCGACGCCGAGCTCCACATCGCGAGTCGCCGGGAAGCCGAGGCCGCAGAGGAGCTCTTCGGCGTGATGCGCTCCTTCGACCCGACCGTCCCGAGCTTCGACATCCACATCGAGCCCTCGGGTGAGGAATGGGTCGTGCGACTGCGTGCGCGGGGTCTGCCACTGGCGCTACCGGCACCCGCGCAGGAGCCGCAACCATGAGGCGCGCCCTCACCGCGCTGGCGGTCCTGCTCGCGGCCTGCGCGCCAAAGTCGCCGGTGTCCCCGAGCGTGCCGACGCCATCGCCTCAGTGCCCGGTGGGCGCCGTTCGCACGGGCGCCCAGGCCTGGCTGCGAGCCGCAGCCCGGGCAGCGACGCTCGCCCGGGAAGCGTGCGCGGCATCTTCGCCCATGCACGCGACTGCGAGGCTGCTGCACCCGGGCGCGACGCAAGACGCCGTGCCATGCGCAGACCGAGCCCGGGCCGAGCGGCTCTGGACACTCACCGACCGGGCGCTGTCGAACGCCCACGACGCGTCGCGCGGCCGGCCCAGCTGGATCGCGCGGCGCGCTGGCCACGGGACCCCTGACCTGCCGGAGCCCGCTGCGACCGCATGGCGTCGCGCCGAGACCTTCACGCCGCCGAGCTGCCGCGAGGTCGAGCCCGGCCCACTCGAACAGGCGCTGCTCGAACTGCGCGCGCTGGAAGAACCCGCGGTGGAGTCCGTCACGCTGCAGCGCCTGGGCTGCGGCCCCGACCTCGGACCGCGGCCCGGCCCGGCGACCGCCTGCATCTCGAGCGAGGTGTGGCTCGCCCGCCAGAACGCACGCGGCATGGCGGAGTACCTGGGCGCCGCCTACGGCATGGTCGTGGACCGCCAGCTGCGCGCGCGCATGCAGCACATCAAGGCGAGCGGGCCGGGCGCAATCGATCCGGACTCCCCGCTGGAGCTCGAGGCACCGCCGGGGCTGCCGAGCCTGACGCTGGAGCCCCACCCGGACGGTGCCGTCTGGGGCATCTTCCGGCCCGATCTCGCAAGCAACGCGGAGACTCCGTTCCTCGCCGCCCGCTCGCTCTACGATCGCGAGCTCGACGGGGACGACCTGTGCGCTGGGCTGCGCGAGGTGCCGGCGCTATTTGGCTTCGAGGTGAAGGCCGACGCCTGGAGCGAGCACGAGAAGATGGGATATCGGAAGGGCTGCATGCTGCGCGGGAGCACTGCGGACGCGCAGGGCCAGGCGCTGGAGGTGATGGTCGCCCATGCCCGCAAGTGGCCCAAGCCGGCCCGCTTCTTCGCGGTCTTCCCGCAGGCCGAGACCGACAAGTACATGGCCAGCGCCCTGATCGCGATCTCGAGCGCACGCTGGGTGCCGTGGACCGAGGTCAGGGAGCAGCCCGACCACAGTCGCGTGATCGCGCCCGACACCGCCGGCGCGGACCGGGAGAAGCTGGGCAAGCGCAGGCGCGTGATCACGATGATGGCCCACCGCGAGCTGCGACGGATCTACGCCACGCTTGCCCACGCCCACTGGGAGCAGGTCTACCTGGGCACGCCGGCGGTGCGGGATCTGAAGAGCTTCGCGATCGGCATGACCCCGGACAAGCCCGACTGCCGTGCGGCGGCATTTCGAGACGACACGCCGTGGAGCGCCCTGCCCTTTCGCCCCCAGTTCGAGCTGCCCTTCTCGTGGCAGCTCGGCCCGGCCAAGAGCTTCGGCCTAGCGGACCCCGACACCATGATGCTGATCCGAGCGGTCGGAGATCAGGACTGCGACGGTGTCACCTCGCTGCAGGAGCTGGCCATCACGATCGGCGTCCACGATGCCGTGCTCGCCTCCGAGGGCCACTACATCGAACGCGAGCTCGAGTGAGCCACGTGTGGATCTCACGACAGGGAATCGCGGAGGCTCGCCCAGGAGCGGCTTTCGTCCTCGGGCAAAGAGGCGCACTCGGTGATCCGCAGCTAGCCGCCGCTGAGCGCGGCGGTGATCGTCACGAGCTCGCCCGCGGTCACCTGCTGGTCGAGCCTCAGGGCCATCTCACTACCGACGAAGAGCTTGATGTGTGGGCGCAGCCGGTCCTGCTCGTCGATCATGCGAAAGCGCAGCCCTGGATAGCGCCGGTCCAGGTCGTGGAGGACCTCGGCCAGGTTCTTGCCAGCGGCCTCCACCTCGCGCGCACCGTCGGTGTAGCTCGCCAGGTGGCTGGGGATGGCGATGCGGATCACGCGACCTCGACGGCGTAGATGCGCGGCAAGTGGCGCGCGATGCAGCGCCAGCTCGCGCCCTCGTCGCGGCTCGCCCACAGCTCACCCTGGGTGGTGCCGAAGTAGACGCCGATCGTCTTGCAGGCGTCGACCACCATCGCCTGGCGCATGACCGTGAGCCAGGCCTGCTCCCGGGGCAGGCCGTTGTCTTGGCGCTGCCAGGCCTGGCCACCATCCCGTGTGCGATAGACGGCCGGCTTGCCGCGCACGGCGGTCCGGGGCCAGACGTCGGTGCCATCCATCGGGAAGACCCAAGCCGTGTCCCGATCGCGCGGGTGCACGACGATCGGGAAACCGATGTCGCCCACGTCGCGGGGCATGTTGTCGCCGATCCGCACCCAGGTGTCGGCCGGGCGGTCGAGCCGATAGATGCCGCAGTGGTTCTGCTGGTATAGCCGGTTCGAGTCCGCCGGGTGCAGCACCATGCAGTGGGGATCGTGCCCGTACTCGTAGTCGCCGGGAGGCGCGAAATCCATCGCGACGCCCTTGTTGAGCGGGGACCAGGTCGCACCGGCGTCGCGGCTCTCGAAGCTGCCGCCCCCCGACATGCCGATGTAGAGGTGATCCGGATCGTCCGGATGCACGATCACCGAATGCAGCTTGGGACCGTCGGGCGTGCCGTCCTTGTCGCCGCCGGTCCACGTCTCCAGGTCCGGGTGGCCGTTGAAGCCGGCGATCGCGTGCCAGGTGTCGCCTCCGTCTTCGCTACGGAACAGGCCCTGGGGCGAGGTGCCCGCATACCAAACGCCCGGCTGGTCGGCGTGGCCAGGCGTGAGCCAAAAGACGTGGTCGACCGCGCGTCCCTTCTCGCCCGCGGGCACCTTATCGAAGGCGGGCGGCTTGCTGGCCTCCTTCCAGCGCTCGCCCATGTCGGCGGAGCGAAAGACGGTGGGCCCGAGATGGCCGGTACGGGCCGCCGCCAGCAGCGTGCGGCCGTCGCGCGGGTCGCGCACCAGGTGGTGCACCATGTTACCGAGGTGATGGGGCCCGTCGAGCGCCCAGCGCTCGCGCCCGGCGTCGGAGCGGGCGATCCACGCACCCTTGCGCGTCCCCAAAAGCAGTGTGACCTCGTCCCCCATCGTCATCGCCTCCAAGCTGACGCGACGTTACCCTGTCGGCAGTGCTGGACAACCCCCTCGAAACGTTGGAGAGGAGAAAGGCATGGCGATCGGCGCAAGGGGCATCGCGCTCGCGCTGCTGCTGATCACCGCTGGGGCGCGGGCACAGCAGGGCGCGCCGGCGAGCGGAGCCGAGGCGGGGACCGGGTCCGAGACCGCAGCCGAGGCCGAGGCCGAGTCCGAGTCCGAGTCCGAATCCTGGGCCGAGTCCGAAGCCGAGACGGAGGGCGGCGCCGAGACGGACCACCTGCCCGACCCGCGGGGGGGAGGCAGCTCCGAGCCCGAGGACGCGCGTGGCCATGCGCGGGGGCCGGGCACCGAGCCCGAGGACGTCCTGCTCGCCGTCCCGCGGGCGTTGCTCTTCTTACCGGGCTTCGTGCTCGATGTCGCCTTCTTCCCCCTGCGCGAGGGCATGAAGCTCTCGGACCGCTACCACCTGGCCGACCGCGTTCGCGAGCTGCTCTACTTCGACGACGCCCACACGATCGGCTGGAGCCCCAGCGTGCGCGTGCTCGGCTCCCAGGGGGTGAGCGCGGGCGTCACCCTCTTCGATAACGACCTGCTCGACCACGGGGAGTCCCTGCAGGCGAGCGCGCGCTACGGCGGCCACTACACCCAGTTCTACGAGCTCGCCTTCGAAGGTGACGGGATCGCCGGCAGCCGCATCTGGAGCGAGAGCCGCCTGCGCTACGAGGCCAATCCCGGGCTGCTCTTCGGAGGCATCGGGATCGTCGCGGCCGACGCCACCGGGACCGACCTCGACCCACGCAGCAGCAACCGGCGCAGCTACTTCTCCCAGGAGCGGGCGCTCGGTCTGGTGCGCGGCGGCTATGCCGCGGTAAGCCGCGAAGGTCGCGTCAAGGTCGGTGGCAGCCTGATCGCCAACCACCGCCACTTCGAGGACAACGACCGCGACCGCAGCCAGACCAGCGCGGTCTACGACGTCAGCCAGCTGTCGGGCTACCAGGGCGACATCAACACCCTCGAGCTCACCCTCAACCTGATCGCCGACTACCGACGCACCACCGGGCTCGACTCCACCGGTCCCTACCTCGAGCTCTTTTGGGGCGGCGTGCCCGCGCTCGATGGCCACCGCTATGTTCACTACGGCGGCGAGGTCGCGTACACGATCGATCTCTTTCGCGGCACCCGCCTGCTCAGCCTTCGCACCGCCCTGGAGGCGGTCGACGGCGACGCCGATGAAATTCCGTTCACCGATCTGCCGCGACTTGGCGGACCGCACCGACTGCGGGGCTACCAGCTCGACCGCTTTCGCGACAAGCGCGCCGCCCTCGCAAGCGCGGAGTACCACTACCCGATCCACCGCAACATCCTCGGCCAGCTCTTCATCGACGGCGGCTACGTCAGCGACCACTACGGTGACCTCTACGCGCTCGAGGACTGGAAGGTCGGCTACGGTGGCGGGATCATCGCCGGCGGCGAGCACGACATCACCTTTCGGCTCGACATCAGCTACGGCGAGGATCTGCTGATCTTCCTGAGCGGCGAGCTGCCCGCCGCCTTCGACGGCAGGAGCTCGCAGCTATGAAGCGCCTCTTCGCCCTTGCCATTGCCCTGTGCCTGGTTGGCTGCGCCAGCGGCCCGCGCTTCCGCGATCAACCGATCGTGTGGCGCGTGCACGACGACCGGCCGATCCCTCGACCGGAGAAGAGCGAGTACCTGAAGGTCTCATACTTCGCCGACATCTTCGCCCTGCGCCGACTGACCCGCACGCTCGAGCTGCGGGACCTGGAGACGGCCCACGACATCAACGCCCTCGGCGAGGTGCCGGACTCCAGCTGGTTCACGAACCGGATCGGCGTGCGCGACCTGACGCCACAGCAGGCTGCGCGCGGGCCGGTGCGGGAGGGCCCGCCGGTCGCGCCCTTCACGATCACTCGCGGCAAGGGCGGAAGCGGCGGCAACCCCGGATTCTTCATCTCAGACGCCACCGACCGCACCTTCCTGGTCAAGTTCGACACGCGCGACAACCCCGAGATGCAGACCGCGGCGAGCGTGATCGTCAACCGCGTGCTGTGGACCGGGGGCTACCACGTGCCGGAGGACACCCTCTTCACGTTCAGCGCCGACCAGCTGCGCCTCGCTCCGGACGCGCTCACCGAGGACCGCCTCGGCACCGACATCCCGCTGACCTGGGGGCTGGTACGCGAGGTGCTGGCGACCTCGCCGCGTACCGTGGGCGGGGCCTACCGAGCGTCGGCCAGTCTCTTCCTCGAGGGCACGCCGGTCGGCGGCTTCACACCCGAGGGCGTGCGGGCGGACGATCCCAATGATCGCATCCCCCACGAGCACCGCCGGAGCCTGCGCGGCCTGCGCGTCTTCGCCGCCTGGCTCGGGCACACCGACATGAAGATGGACAACACCCTCGACATGTACGTCGAGCACGACGGGGGCGGCCACCTGATCCACTACCTGCTCGACTTCGGCGAGGCCCTGGGCTCACATCAGGCAGAGAAGCGTCGCCTGGAGGACGGCTTCGAGCACCTGTGGGACTGGGAGGACAACACCCGCGCGGCGCTCGCTCTCGGACTCTGGAAGCGCACCTGGGAGGATCAGCGCCAGACGCCCTGGCCCGCGATCGGCGCCTTCGGTGCAGAGCACTTCGATCCGCGACAGTGGAAGGAGGCCTACCCCTACTGGCCTTTCGCGGAGATGGACCCGCTCGACGCCTTCTGGGCCGCCAAGCTGGTGATGCGCTTCTCGCCGCCGATGCTGGAGGCGATCGTGGCGGAGGGTCAGCTGTCGAACCCCGACGCGGCGCGCTACCTGGTGGACGCCTTGATCGAGCGCCGCGATCGCATCGGCCGCGCCTATCTCGAGGCGCTCTCGCCGCTCGATGGCTTCCGCATCCGCGATGGCGAGCTGTGCATGGTGGACCTGGCGATGCACCACGGACTGGCAGCCAAGGGGATCGTGGAGCGTAGCGACCGCAGCGGCGAGGTCTGGCAGTCGGTGACGCTGAGCGCGCGCGGGCGAGGCTGCTTGACCGTGGCCCAGGAGCGGGGCTACCGCGTCGCGAGGCTGCGCGTACGACGCGGCGCCGAGCTGAGGCCCGCCGTCGATGTGCACTTCCGTGCAGGTCCCGAGGCCCGCGTGCTCGGCGTCGTGCGCGCCCATTGATGGCGCCGCTGCCGCATGGGCGAATCGGGCCCCGTTTGGAGC
>JAPPOT010000781.1:1637-4065 GCA_028817855.1 Myxococcales bacterium | reverse complement strand
GGGCTCGGTGCGCCGAGGTGTCTGGCTCGTTCGAGGCCCGCCCTCGAGCCCACCCGACCACCCGTTAGTGGAAGGGGCTCGGCCGCGGTGAACGGATGCGTGGCTCGGCCTCGCTGGCTGAGTCCCGAGAAGCGCCACCCGCTCAAGCCCACTCGACGATTCCCTTCCCCATCGGCGACCCACCTATTTTTTGACGTCTTGGGCGGTTCTTCTTACAGCGAGTAGGAGCCACCGGAGGTAACGGAGGGCCGCGATGGAGAACCGGATGCGTGACCTCGATCAAATCCAGGAACGGGACGCGGACGACCGCGGGCGCAAGCTCGGCACCGTGCTGTTGGCGACCGCGTCGGTCGTCGGCCTGACCTTTGCGATGGGCGTGGTCGTGGGGCGCGCGGCCGAGCCGGCCGAGCCGGAGCCCAAGGATCCCCTCGACCAGCTGGCGCCCGGCGCCGAGCTGCTGGCGCCAGACGGCGAAGCAGGGGACGGCGAACCCAAGACTCCGTCCGTGGAGCCGACCGAGCTGAGCTTCCCGAAGACGCTCACCGAGGAGGAGGATCGGCCGGAGGTGCTCGCAGCATTGCGCGCCGCCGCGATCGAGGAAGCGGCGCTGGCCCAGCCACCGGAGGGCACCGCTGCCCGGGAGGGCGCACCGATGCCCGCCGCCGCCGTGGCAGCCGCGATCCAGATCGCTGAGCCCCAGGCCCCCACCGAGGTGGCAGCCGTGCCCGAGCAACCGGTGGAGCCCCAGGAGCTGGTGGCGGCGGTGCCCGCCGCCGTGGCCGCCGGCAGCGCCGGCGAGACCCTGCAGCAGACCGCCCAGCACGACCCGATGGTGGCCGAGGCCCTGCGCAACGACCGCCCCGACAGCGCGCGAGCGCCGCGCGGCATGGACGGGGAATGGACGCTTCAGGTGATCAGCTACGACCGCCCCGAGCCGGCGCGCGCTTTCGCGGAGGGACTGCGCGAGAAGGGCCACGAGGCCTTCGTGGTGAAGGCCGATATCCCGGAGCGCGGGCGCTTCTTCCGCGTACGCATCGGCCCGTTCAAGAATCGCCACAAGGCGCAGGTCTACCGCCGCAAGTTCGAGCAGGAGGAGCGCATGAACACCTTCGTCGTGCGCAAGAAGCCCGACGCCTGAATCCCTGCCAAGTCGCCCACGCCTGCCGTATAATCAGGGCCGACGCGCATGGATGAGGCCACCTTCCACGAGCTGCTGACGCGAGGCGCGAAGTACAACGCCAGCGACGCCCTCTTCAAGGTCGGCCAGCCGCCCGCCTTCCGGGTCTCCGGAGCCCTGCACTACCTCCAGGGCGAGAAGCTACGACCGGAGCACACCCAAGCCCTGGCCGAGATCGTGCTGCGCCAGTCCCGCTACAAGGACGACGTGCGCGATCTGATGGAGTACGACACCGCCTACGGTGTGTCCGGCGTCGGTCGCTACCGTGTCAACATCTATCGGCAACGCGGCACGCTGGCGTTGGCGCTACGCAACATCCCGCTGCAGATCCCGACCTTCGAGCAACTCACCTCCCCGTCCGCCATTCAGCATCTGGCGGAGCTGGAGCGCGGCATGGTGCTGGTGGTGGGCGCGGCCGGCAACGGCAAGTCCTCGACGCTCGCGGCGATGGTGGGCCACGTGAATCGCACGCGTCGGGCGCACATCGTGACGATCGAGGACCCGATCGAGTTTCTGCACGCCGACTCGCTGGCGACCATCTCCCAGCGCGAGATCGGCCTGGACACACCCAGCTTCGCATCGGCCCTGCGCGCCGCCCTGCGCCAGGATCCGGATGTGATCCTGGTGGGTGAGATCCGCGACGAGGAGACGATGGACATCGCCCTCAAGGCGGCCGAGACCGGCCACCTGGTGCTCTCGACCCTGCACACGCCCGACGTGGCGCGCACGGTTGGGCGCGTCACCTCGCTGATCAACGCGGGCGACGCCACCGAGGTGCGCGAGCGCCTGGCCGACAACCTCAAGGGCGTGATCGCCCAGCGCCTGCTCCCGGCCGCCAGCGGCGAGGGCCGCGTGCTCGCCAGCGAGGTGCTGGTGGTCACCGGTACCGCGCGCGAGACGATCCGCCGCCCGGAGGGCTCGCTGCCGCTCAAGGACGTGATGGAGCGCGGCACCCACCCCTACGGCATGCAGACCTTCGAGATGCACATGCGCCAGCTGGTGAGCGAGGGGAAGTTAGCCGTAGAGACCGCCCGCCAAGCTTTAGGGTAGGAACTAACTGAGAGGGAATCGTCGAGGTTCGCCCAGGAGCGGCTTCGCCTGCGTTCTTGTCCGCTCGATCGCGGCCAAGGCGATTGCTCGGCTCAGCGTCCTCGGGAAAATCCTCGACGTAGCGCTGCTACGCCTCCGGTGTTTCCCTGCGGGCGCGCTCGCTCCTGAACGAACCTCGACGATTCGAGTGGCGGGCGGCGG
>JAPPOT010000781.1:0-1627 GCA_028817855.1 Myxococcales bacterium | reverse complement strand
GCTGCCTTTCTGGCGGGGCCGGGCCCGGCGCCTCAGCGGGCCAGACGCACGACGGCTTCCACGTGGGGGGTGTGCGGGAACATGCCGAATCCGCGGACGGCGCCGACGCGGTAGCCAGCCTCGCGCAGGGGGGCGAGATCGCGGCGCAGGGTGGCGGGGTCGCAGGAGACGTAGACGATACGCCGGGGCTTGCGCCCGATGATACCGGGCAGCGCCTCGCGGGCGCCGGTGCGCGGGGGGTCGAGCAGGATCACGTCGACCGGCCCGCGCGTGGAGCCCACCACGTCGGCCGGGTCGCAGCGCACGCGGGCGCGCTTGGACAGGCCCAGGGAGGCCAGATTGTTGCGGCAGGCATCGGCCGCCGCCCGGTCGGACTCCACGACCGAGAGCTTGCGCGCGCGGGCGGCGAGACCGGCCGTGAAGTTGCCGTGCCCCGCGTAGAGCTCGAGCACCGTGGCGCCCTCGGCTTCGCTCAGCTCGAGCGCCGCGGCCACCAGATCGCGGTTCACCGCCGGGTTGGCCTGGGCGAAGCCATCCGGCGCGGCCCACAGCGCGGTGCCATCCGGCGCGCAGGTCTGCTGGCGGGGCTCGCCGAAGCGTGCGGGGGCCGCACCCGCGATCGCCAGGGCGGCGCCTGCCACCGCGCCGCGCTCGACCAGCCCCTCGGCGGCACCATAGAGATCGGCCGGCTGGGCTTCGTCACTGCGCACGTGCACCACGGCGCGGCCTTGGCTGCCGCTGCCGAGGGAGAGCTCGCCGCGCCCGGCCAGCGTGGGCAGCAAGGCCACCCGGACCTCGGACAGGGCCCGGTCGAGGGCCGGCTCGAGGATCGGGCAGCTCGGGACGTCCACCAGCTTGCGGCTGGCCGCAGCGTGGTAGCCGAGCGTCCGGCGTCCTCCGCGGGTGTCGAAGGCTAGGCGCGCGCGGCCGCGGTAGCCGAGGGTCGCCGGAGCTGGTGTCATCTCCACGGCGGGGGCAGGCCCGTCTCCGACCGCGCCCTCCAGCCGCCGGCGCTTGAGCGCGAGCTGGGCGTCGGGCGCCAGCGCCATCAGGGGGCAGCCACCGCAGCGGTCGGCCAGCGCGCAGGCGGGATCGCGCCGCTCGGGCGAGGCCTCCAGCACCTCCAGCAACTCGGCCCGGCGCACCCCGCCCCGGCGCTTGCCCGTGCGCAAGCGGACACGCTCGCCGGGAAGCGCGCCGCGCGTCATGACGATGCCCTCGGCCGTCTCGACCACCGAGTCGCCGCCGTGGGCGACGTCGCGCACCCGCCCTTCCAGCTCCCCGGCCATGGCGGCGAGCCTGGCACGCTGGGTCGGTGAATGTGGGCACTTTTGGCGCGAGCGTGCGAATTCAACCCGGAGATCGCGCGCCTGGCCGCGGCTGTCGAGGTGCACCCGCTGCGCCGACTCGACCGCGCCGCCCCGCGCGGCGTTCGGCTGGAGTCAGCTCTTCGTGGCGCTGACGGCGCGCTGCAACGAGCGCTGCGGTCGCTGCTACGCCGAGTCCAGTCCGGAGCGCGAGGAGGCCCTCTCGCGCGTTCTCCGAGTGGGCCGCGTCGCGGCCCACTCGCGGCTCACGGCCATGAAGCGGGGCCAGCAGTCGAGTCAGCCCGAGGGGAGGATGACGG
>JAPPOT010000517.1 GCA_028817855.1 Myxococcales bacterium | reverse complement strand
CGCGAGAGGGCCCAACAGAAACTCACCGAGGAGAATCGTAGTGTCGCCGCCTGAACCGCTCACCACCGCCCGCTTTCCCAAGATCACCGAAGCCGGGCTCGATGACCTGCGCAAGCGCATCGGCATCCCGATCCGCGACACGGTGGAGCCGTGGAACTACGAGGCGAGCCGTGACGCCATTCGCCACTACGCCCACGGGATCGGCGACGACAACCCGCTGTGGACCGACCCGCACTACGCCGAGCGGACGCGCTTCGGGCGGATCGTGGCGCTGCCGAGCTTCCTGTTCTCGACCAGCCGCATCGTCTCCGGCTACTGCGGTGGGCTGTCCGGCGTGCACGCCATGTGGGCCGGCGCCGACTGGACGTGGCACAAGCACGTGCTGCGCGGCGACGAGATCACCACCGAGGCCTACCTGAAGGACCTGATCGAGCACCAGACGCGCTTCGCCGGGCGCTCCTTCCAGCAGATCTACCACACCGACTTCTTCAACCAGCAGGGCGACAAGGTCGCCGAGTGCGACTCCTGGGTCTTCCGCACCGATCGCGACGAGGCCCGCGAGCGCGGCACCAAGTACACCGAGGCGCGCGAGCGCTTCGAGCGCTTCAGCGACGACCAGCTGGCGGAGTTCTCGAAGGTCTATGAGGCGGAGGAGGTGCGCGGCGCGCGTCCCCGCTACTGGGAGGACGTGCGCGAGGGCGAGGCCCTGCCGCGCATGATGAAGGGACCGATGACCGTCACCGGCTTCATCTGCTACGCGCAGGGCTGGGGCGGCCTCTACATCCGCGCCAACAAGATCGCCTACCAGATGCAGATGAAGCACCCCGG
Organism: Myxococcales bacterium; assembly: GCA_028817855.1. GTDB lineage: Bacteria > Myxococcota_A > Polyangia > Polyangiales > JAFGIB01 > JAOUOP01. The sequence continues at coordinate 16,595 of JAPPOT010000517.1, read as the reverse complement.
ACTGGGCATCAAGAATCGCTTCAACATTCCGGACTGCCCCGAGCGCGTGCACTGGGACCACGACTTCGCGCGCGAGGTGGGCGTTCCGGGAGCCTACGACTACGGGCCCGAGCGCTGCTCGTGGCTGACGCATCACCTGACCAACTGGATGGGCGACGACGGCTTCCTGCACCGCAGCGACTGCCAGATCCGCCGCCACAACACCGACGGCGAGGTGCTCTTCATCGACGGCAGCGTGACGGGCAAGCGCATCGAGGACGGCAAGCATCTGGTCGAGGTCGAGCAGAAAGCCGAGACCCATCGCGGCGAGCTGTCCGCCCTCGGGACCGCGCTGGTGGAGCTACCCTCACGCGCGGCGACCCACTGAGAAGCGGCGGGCACGATGGCGGAGCTCAGGTTCGACGATCGCGTGGCGGTCATCACCGGCGCCGGCCGCGGCCTTGGTCGCGCCTACGCCGAGCTGCTGGCTGGGCGAGGTGCGCGCGTGGTCGTCAACGACACCGGCGCGAGCCTGGCGGGCAGCGGCACCGATTCGAGCCCCGCCGAGCAGGTGGTCGACGCGATCCGGGCCGCCGGCGGCGACGGGGTGCCGTGCACCGACTCGGTCACCACGCCCGAGGGCGGTAAGGCGATCGTCGAGGCCGCCCTCGACAGTTACGGCCGCGTGGACATTCTGATTCACAACGCAGGCGTCGTGCGCGGCGCCCCGCTATCGGAGATGACCCCCGAGAACTTCGAGACGGTGCTCGACGTGCACCTGCGCGGGGGCTTCCACGTGCTGCGGGCAGCCTTCCCCGCCATGTGCAACGCCGGCTACGGCCGCATCGTGCTGACCGCGTCGGTCAATGGGCTGTACGGCAACCACAGGCAGGCGAACTACTCCGCCGCCAAGGGCGGGCTGATCGGCCTCTCCCACGTCGCAGCCGTCGAGGGCGCCGAGCACGGCGTCCGGAGCAACGTGATCCTGCCTGGCGCGCTCACGCGCATGGCAGAGGGACTCGACACCAGCGCCTATCCGCCGATGCCGCCGGATCTCGTGGCTCCGGTTGTCGGCTGGCTCACACACGAGCAGTGCTCGATCAGCGGCGAGATCCTGGTCTCCATGGCCGGCCGCGTCGCACGCGCCTTCGTCGCCGAGTCCCCCGGCGTCTATCAGCCCGAGTGGACGATGGAGCAAGTCGCCGAGCAGCTGCCAGCCATCCGCAGCACCGACAGGCCCGAAGTCTTCGCCGTCGTTCCCTCCGGCCAGATCGACCACATACGCTACAGCTTCGAGATGGCTAATGGTTGATCATCCAGCGCTCGGATTGAGCAGCTCCACCCGCCGCTACAACTCGAATCGTCGAGGTTCGTTCAGGAGCGAGCGCGCCCGGTGGGCCAACCGGAGGCGTAGCAGCGCTACGTCGAGGATTGGGCCGAGGACGTAAGCCGCTCCTGGGCGAACCTCGGCGATTCCCTCTCGAGCACTCGCCTCACCTCTTCTTGCGCAGGTCGCGCATTACGCGGGTGTCGAGCTCGCGGTACTTCTCGGGGCGCAGGGTGCCGTGCAGGGAGAGGCGCAGGATCTCGCGCGTGAAGCGCTTGAGCATCTTCTCCCGCTCCTTGGCGGAGCGCGCGTGGGCGCGGGCCCACACCGGCCAGATGAAGGAGCCCGCCAGGATCAGCACGGAGAGCACCTCGGCGTCCATCCCTGGCTGCGCGAAGGAGGTCTGGGCGAACTTCTCGAAGTTCGATTTGTACTGCCGCCAGAACGGGTCCTTGGCAGGCCGGCGGGAGCTCAGCACCTCGAGCAGCCACACGCGCCCCAGGGCGGGATTCTCCATCGCAAAGCTCGCGAGCTGATCGTTGACGTCCTCGACGCTGATGTTCTCGACCGGTTGGTCCTTGGCCTCGTCCGGATCGCCGAAGACGGCCTCGAAGAGCTTGTCGCCGACCCACTCGACGGTGGCTTCGATCAGCTGCTCGCGGGTCTGGAAGTGTTGGTAGGCCGTGCCGCGGTTGACGCCCGCACGCTGCGCGACGCGCGCCACGCTCAGGCCTTCCTTGCCGTCCTCGGCGAGCACCTCGCGCGCGGCCTCCAGAATGTCCTCCCGGGTCCGATCCGGATCCCGCCTCCTGCGCGGCCGTCGTTCGCTCATGTGTTCCAGCGCACCCGTTTCAGTCGCCAACTGGTAGCAGAGAAGCGTCACCGCTCCAAGCTCGAGCTTCGGCCCAGTGCGGTCACTGCGGCAAGTCCGTGGCCGCGCCGACTCATAGTGAACAGCGGTGTTGATTTGTAGCCTGTGTAGGCCCAAGGAGGACGCCCCGAATGCCAGCACAGCAAGGTCGCTACACACCCACCGGATCCCCGCAGCTCAGCAAGGGCTGGCGCCTCGAACGGCTCACTCCACCCAGTCGCCTCTACGGCGCCAACGGCCTGCGCACCGGACCCGACGGCCGCATCTACATTGCGCAGGTCACCGGCAGCCAGATCAGCGCGCTGGATCTGAGGACCGGCGAGATCGAGGCGGTCAGCGCCAAGGGCGGTGACATCGTGGCGCCGGACGACGTGGCCTTCGACTCCCACGGCACCCTCTACGCCACCGAGGTCATGGACGGCCGCGTGAGCGCGCGCGATGCCAACGGCAAGACGCGCGTCTTGCGCGATGACCTGCCGAACGCCAACGGCATCACCGTCCACCGGGACCGGCTCTTCGTGAACGAGTGCCGCGTGGGGGGACGCCTGATGGAGCTCGACCTGAACGGCGGCGCCCCGCGCGTGATGCTCGAGGAGATCCCGATGCCGAACGCCATGGAGGTGGGCCCGGACGGCCTGCTCTACTTCCCGATCATGGCGACAGGCGAGATCTGGCGCATCAAGCTCGACGGCGGACCGGTCGAGAAGGTCGCCGAGGGGCTGGTCTACCCGGACGCGGTGAAGTTCGACTCCAAGGGACGCATCGTCGCGACCGAGGCCGCCACGGGGCAGGTGGTGCGGATCGACCCGCGCAGCGGCGACAAGAGCGTGCTGGCGCAGCTCGCGCCCGGCCTCGATAACTGCACCTTTCGTGGACGACCGGCTCTTCGTTTCCAGCTTCACCGGCGAGATCACGGAGATCCTGGACGGCGGCAAGACGCGCACCCTGTTGCCCGGCGGCCTGAACTGGCCGCTGGACCTGACCGTGGACGGCGACGGCAACCTCTTCGTCGCGGACGGCACCAACACCTTCCAGCTGGCAGACGACGGCACGCTGACCACCATCGGCATGATGTTCAGCCCCGGCTACCCCGGGGTCGTACGCGGCCTGAGCTCGGTGGGTGGTGGCGAGTTCATCGCCTCCAACACCAACGGCAAGGTCTCGCGCTACCGCCCCGCGGCCATGGAGGAGGACGTGCTCGCCGAGGGCCTCGATCCACAGCTCTACGGTGTGGCGGTCGCCCCCAGCGGCGCCGTCGCCGTCGCCGAGCTCGGAGCCGGACGGGTGGTCTCGATCAAGGGAGGCGACGTCCAGGAGCTCGCGAGCGGCCTGCAGGATCCCATGGGCGTGGCGTTCGCCGCCGACGGCAGCTGCCTCGTCTCCGAGTCGAGCGGCGGCCGCGTTGCGGTCCTGGACGGCAACGGTGGCGCGGAGACGCTGCTGGACGGGTTGAAGTGTCCTCAGGGCATCCACGTGGACGGCGACCGGCTCTACGTCGTGGACGCGGGCGAGCGGGCGCTGGTGTCCTATGACATGAAGCGCAAGCGGCGCGGCACGATCGCGAGCAACCTGCCCGTCGGTCCCCCCGCAGGCGTCACGGCCAAGCCCCTGCTGGGCATCCAGCCCTTCTCCGGACCGCAGGGCCCCTTCGCCGGCATCGCCCGCGGGCCCGACGGCACGCTCTACGTGTCGGCGGACGGCGAGGGCAGCGTGCTGGCGCTGCGCCGGTCGGGCAGCTAGATGCAGCCTGGTCCGCTCGACTTCGACGGTCGCATCGTCATCGTGGCCGGCGCCGCCGGCGGCGGCATCGGCACCACGGTGACGCGCGACTTGGCCCACGCCGGAGCCACGGTGATCGCAGTGAGCCGCTCCCAGGACAACCTGGAACAGCACATCACGCCGCTCATCAAGGAGGGGCTCGCGGTCGTGCCGGTGGCGGCCGACGTCTCCAACGACGAGGGCATCGCGACGGCGATGAAGCGTGCGCAGGACGCGCGTGGCGCGCTGCACGGCCTCGTGAACGTGGCCGGGGCCGCCGCGCCAGCGACCTGGATGCGGGCCACGCGCGTCACGCGCGACGACTGGCGCGACCTCTTCCGACAGAACCTGGAGACGATGTTCTTCATGAGCCAGGCGGTGGCGCGACAGCTGACGGAGGACGGGCGCGCGGGCTCGATCGTCTCGATCTCCTCGATCAGCGGCATGAACACCGCGCCCTTCCACATCGCCTACGGCACGGCCAAGGCCGCCATCGTGGCGGCGACCCGCACGATGGCCGTCGAGCTCGCACCCCTCGGCATCCGCGTCAACGCCATCGCACCCGGCGTCACCGCGACGCCCGCGTCGCGCGCCTTCGTGGGCGAGGATCCGGAGCGAGATCAGAAGGCGATCGCGATGGGGCGCCGCGCGCTGCCGGAGGAGCAGGCGGGCGCGATTCTCTTCCTGCTCTCGGACCTCTCGAGCTACATCACCGGGCAGACCCTGCTGGTAGACGGGGGGCTCAACCTGAAGTGGACCCACCTGGACGCGGACAACACCTCCCTCTTCCTCGAAAACCAGGAGTTCCGTGCCGCCATCAAGCGCTGAGGGCACGGGCCCGCTGGCGGGCGTGGTCGTCGTCGACGTGACCGCGAACGTGGCGGGACCCTACGCCACCCAAATCATGGCGGACCTCGGCGCGGAGGTGATCAAGATCGAGCCGCCGGAGGGCGACCCGACGCGCTACATCTCCGCCGGTCCGGCCCCGGGGATGGGCAGCGTCTTCGTCAACGTCAACCGCGGCAAGCGCAGCGTGGTACTCGACCTGCGCTCGGCCGAAGGGCGCACCGCGCTGGAGGCGCTGATCGCCAAAGCGGACGTGTTCGTTCACTCGATGCGCTTCAAGGCCATCGCCAAGCTGGGCTTCGCCTATGCAGAAGTCGCGGCGATCAACCCCGAGATCGTCTATGCCAACTGCTACGGCTACAGCCGGCGCGGGCCCGAGGGTGACCTGCCGGCCTACGACGACACCATCCAGGCGGCCGCCGGGCTGCCGGCCGTGCAGCAGATGCTCACCGGCGAGGCCAGCTACGTGGGCACGATCATGGCCGACAAGATCGCCGGCCTCACGACCCTCTACGCCACCGTCATGGCCCTCTTCAGCCGCGAGCGCACCGGCCAGGGCCAGGAGGTGGAGGTAGGGATGTTCGAGACCATGGCGGCATTCCTGCTCGTGGAGCACGCGGGCGGCGCCCTCTTCACCCCCGCCACCGGGCCCGCCCATTACCACCGCGCCGTCTCGCCAAACCGGCGGCCCTACCGTACCAAGGACGGGCACATCTCGGCGCTGGTCTACAACGACAAGCACTGGGCGCGCTTCGTCGGCGCCGTGCAGCCCCCCTGGGCCGACCCGGAGCTGGCCACGCTCGAGCAACGCGCCAAGCAGATCGATCGCGTCTACGGGCTGCTGGCCGAGACCTTCGCGCAGCGCACCACCGGCGAGTGGCTCGAGCTCCTGCGCGAGCTCGGCATCCCGGCCGCCCCCCTGCGCACGCCCGACGAGCTGATGGAGGACCCGCACCTGGAAGCGGTCGGCTTCTACGAGACCGTGGACTCGCCCCACGGGCCAATCCGCTTCCCCGGCCTGCCCACCTGGTTTTCCCGCACGCCCGGGCACATCACGCGTCCGGCGCCCGCCCTGGGTGCGCACACCGACGAGGTTCTGGCCGAGCTAGCCCGGGAGCAGACATGAGCGCGACGAAGACGGCCGCCTCGGAGTGGCGGCGCTATCCAATGGTGCCCGTCACGGCCGCGCTGGGTTACGCGACCAGCGTGATCCACATCTACGGGCTCGGCCCCTACATCGAACCGGTGGCCTCGAGCTTCGGCTGGTCGCGCGCGCAGGTCACCGTGGGGCTGACGATCACCACGCTGATCAACGCCCTCTTCTGTGTGCCGATCGGCGCGCTGGTCGACCGCATCGGGCCGCGCCTGGTAGGTCTGATCGGCGTGCTTTCGACTTCGGGTGCCTTCGCGCTGATCGGCACCGCGAGCGGGAGCGAGCAGAACTGGTACTTCCTGTGGGGGCTCCTCGCGCTCGGCACGCTGCCGGCCCAGGCCACCGTCTGGACCAGCGCGGTCGCAAGCCGGTTCGAGGTCTCGCGCGGCCTCGCGCTCGCCGTCACCCTATGCGGAGCGTCGATCGGCGCCGCGGTCTTCCCACCGCTGGCGACCTGGCTGATCGCCTCCTACGGCTGGCGCACCGCGCTGATGTTCGAGGGCGTGGTCTGGGCCGCCCTGGCATTCCCGGTCCTGCTCCTTTTCTTCCGCGGGGCCCAGGACAGCCGTGAGGCCTCGAGCACCACCCACCACGAGGCCACCGACGCGTTGCAGGGCGTGAGCGTGGGCGAGGGTCTGCGCTCGACCGTCTTCCACCGCCTCTTCCTCGCGAGTGTGCTCTTCACCTTCACCATGATCGCGCTGGTCGTGCACTTCGTCCCGATCCTCAAGGGGCAGGGCGCGGACGCCATGGCCGCGGCCGGCGTGGCGGCGCTGGTGGGTGTCTTCTCGATCGTCGGGCGCCTCGGCACCGGCATGCTCCTGGACCGCTTCCGCGCCGCCTACGTGGGCGCGGGCGCCTTTCTCCTGCCGATCGTGGCGTGCGCGCTGCTGATCGGCGCGGGTGACAACCCCCTCGCGCAGTCGGTCGCGGCAGCGGTCGTGGGCCTCACGCTCGGCTCCGAGGTCGACGTCATCGTCTATCTGACGACCCGCCACTTCGGCCTCAAGAACTTCGGCACGCTCTACGGAGGCCTGCTCACGGCCCTCTCGCTCGGTACCGCCTTCGGCCCCCTGGCCGCCGCCGCCGTGTATGACGCGACCGGCAGCTACGAGCCCTTCCTGTGGCTCACGGTGCTGGCGATGGCCAGCAGTGCGCTGGCCCTGGCGAGCCTGCCGAACGTGGCATTCCGTCCCGGGGCGGAGCCATCCCCCGTACCCGCGGTGGAAGCGGTGCCACGCCAAGGCACCGCCTGAGCCTCGGGCCCGAGAACTGGAGCCCATCGCAAGGTGGGTTCTAGCGCTTGCGCTCGCCGTAGGACACGGCGAGACCGGGGCGGACGTCGTTCTGGATGCCGTAGGGTGGAATCGGATAGCGCATCCCGTTCTCGGCCAGCTTCTGCATCCCGTCGAGCGCCTTCAACAGGTAGGCTGGCGGGGTGGCCAGCAGCAGCTCGTCGTCGGCGACCCCGCCGAAGCGACGCTCCGCGAAGCACGGGATCGAGACGCTGGGCTCGCGTGTCGACAGCGCGCGCCCCCACGAGTCCGCACACGACGACTCGCCGACGCAGCTGAGCTCCAGGCGGCGGTAGCCCGCCCACTGCAGGCCGCTGATCAGCATGATCATCTGCCCCGGCGTGGCGTAGACCAGGCAGATGTCGGGCGGGTCGAGCCGCCCGAGGGCGAGCGGCGAGACCACCATGGCGGCATACTTGCCGTAGGGTACGGTGTGCATCGCGCGCTGGTGCGCCGCGGCATCCTCGTCGCTCTCGTACCAGACCCCTTTCATGTGGGCGCCGGAGAGCCACTGGGGGTCCTGGGGGTGCAACCCGATCACGGCGCCGCACTGTTGGCCGGCCAGGTCGTCCGCGGTGATCCCGACGGTCCAGTTCAGCCGACTGGCCAGGCTGACGATCTGATCGGTCGTGTGCACCGCAGGTGGGCGTCGCACGCGCGGAACGGCCTCCATCTGCTCCACGCGCTCGAACAGCTTCATGCCGATCGGCGTGGTCTTGAGCCGCAGCATCCGGTTGAGCCGGTCGACCAGCGCCTGCCAGTCGTAGCGCTCGGGCTCGGGCGGGGGCGCGTTGCGGATCTGGTGCAGCGAGCCCGTGTCATCGTCCGTGTTCATGGAACCTCCCGGTTCTGGCCATCTCCCCCCTACCACGGGCAGTGGTTGGCCGCGCCTGCAAGCCTTTGGCCGCCAGCCCCGGCGGCGGCGATTGCAGGCTGAGAGCCGGAGCTGCATGAACACGCGCGATCAAAGTATCTGCCTCTGGCTCGTCCCCTTCTTCGGAGTCCTCTTCCTGCTCGGTCTGGCGATCTTCCCGGGCCTCTTTCCGCCCCTGTCCCCGACCATGGGCGCCGAGGAGGTCGCGGCCTTCTACCGCGAGAACGTGGCGGGGATCCGGACGACGATGATCCTCTTCAACGTCATCGGCATCGGCTTCATCCCCTTCTTCATGGTGATCGTCGTGCAGATGATGCGGATGGGCAATCCCAGCCGGGCGTTTGCCTATTCCTACCTGAGCGCCGCCGCCAGCGGGGGCACGCTCTTCGCGCTCGCGGACCTGGCCTGGCTCAACGCGGTCGCGCGGCCCGACCGGGATCCGCAGCTCACCCTGCTGCTCAACGATCTGGCCTGGCTGTCGCTGGTGACGCCGGTCGGCTTCATCATCACCCAGAACCTGTGCCTGGCCCTCGGCATCTACATGGACGCGCGGCCGCGACCGGTGTTCCCCCGCTGGGTCGCCCACTTCAACATCGTCACCGCGCTGCTGATGGTCCCCGGCGCCTTCGCCATCGTCTACACGACCGGACCGCTGGCCTGGGACGGGTCCCTGTCCTTCGGGCTGCGCATGGGCACCTTCGCGCTCTACATCGCCGTCATGTTCTTCGTCACACGCTCAGCGATCCGGCAACAGGCCGAGGAGGAACGGGGCGTGGGGCTGGGCTTGCAGGCCATCGCATGAACGAGTCGGTGCTGAACCTGGGCGCGGCGCCGGGCGAGCGGGTGGCCGCGGTGCCGGTCGTGCGCAACCCGAAGCTCGACCAGTGGATCTGCTACTGGTCGATCCCCTTCTTCTACGTGCTCTTCGGCCTGATCTTTGTGCTGCTCGCCCGCATCATGCCGCCCCAATCGCCCACCTCGTCGGCGGCGGACATCGTGGCGTACATGCAGTCGCCCACCCTGCGCTGGGGCATCGCCCTGCTGGCGCTGACCCTGGGCCTGGCCTCGATGGCCTCGGGCATCATCGTGGTGCAGATGCAGCGCATGAAGGGCTTGAGCGCCGCCCTCCCCTACAGCTACCTGGCGGCACTGGCCGTCGCCGGTGTGCCGGGCTGCCTCTTCCCCTGCTTCGTCTTCGCGCTCGGCGGGCTGCGCCCCGAGTACAGCCCAGAGATCCAGGTCATGCTCTACGATCTGGGCTTCCTGTCCTTCGTCGGGTCCCTCGGCGTCTTCACCATTCAGTATCTCGTCTTCGCCATCGCGATCTTCCTGGACGAGCGCCAGATCTTTCCGAAGTGGCTCGGCTATCTAACGATCTGGGCGCTCGTCACCGAGATCGTCGCCGTTCCGGTGTGGGTCACGCGGACGGGGCCCTTCGCATGGGACGGTCTGCTGTCGTTCTGGCTCGGCACCGCGATCTTCGTGGGCTGGGAGTTCCTGATGTGCGTGTGCCTCTACCGTGCGATCAAGAACCAACCGATCGAGGAGCTCGAGCACCATGGCGGCTGACAGCGGCGTCGTGCCCACGGGCCGCGCGGGGCGCGTCCCCGGCGAAGGCAGCATGTGGTTCTTCGTGCTGGGCGATTTCTGGATCTTCAGCTGCTATTTCGCCTGCTACGTCCACGACCGCGCCCAGAGCCCCGAGAGCTACCTCGCCGGGCAGCAGCTCCTGAGCCAGGGCACGGGCGTCCTCAACACGATCATCCTGCTGACCAGCTCGCTCTTCGTCGCGCTCGGGGTGCAGGCCGCGCGCGCCAGTGACATCGACGTCGCGCGACGTTTCGTCACGCTCGGCGGCGCCTGCGGTATCCTCTTCATGCTGATCAAGGCCTGGGAGTGGTCGACCAAGATCATCGCCGGCTTCCCCGCCGGCACCGAGGACTTCTTCCTCTACTACTTCATGTTCACGGGCCTGCACGTGCTGCACGTCTGCCTCGGCCTGCTGATCCTCGTGCTGGTCTGGCGCGAGCTCCGCAAGGATCGGCCCCGGCCCATGTTCGTCGAGACGGGGGGCACCTACTGGCACATGGTGGACGCGCTCTGGATCGCCATCTTCGCCCTACTCTATCTGGTGAGGTGACCCGTGGCGCGCTACCTACGCAACCCCCTGACCGCCGTCTGGGCCCTGCTCACACTGATCACGTTCCTCGCCTTCTGGGTCGGAGCCGGAGGCGAGGGCCAACAGGTCGACCTGGCCGTGACCGCCCTGGTCCTCGCCATCGCCATCCTCAAGAGCCGGCTGGTCTTCCGGCACTTCATGGAGGTCCGCCACGCTCCTGCCTGGCTGCGCTGGAGCTGCGATGGCTGGCTCGTCTCCTTCGGCGTGATGGTGCTCGCCCTCTACGCGCTCTAGGCGGTGAGCTCAGTGGGTCCCGATCACCGCAGAGTCGTCCTGGTCACCGGCGCGAACGCGGGCCTCGGCTTCGAGCTCTCGCTGGCCCTCGCGCGGGCAGGGGCCCACGTCGTGATGGCGTGCCGCAGCCCGACCCGCGCCGAGGACGCCTGCGCACGCCTGCTCCGTCGCGTGCCCCACGCCCGGCTATCCACGCTCCCCCTCGACCTCTCCGAGCCCGACTCCATCGCCCAGCTCCCGCACCTCCTCGAGCAACAGGTCGGCCAGCTCGACGTGCTGATCCACAACGCCGGCGTCTTCGGCCTGCCCCTGTCGCGCAACAGCGCGGGCCAGGAGATGCACTTCGCCACCAACTACCTCGGCCCGTTCGCGCTCACCGGCATGCTGCTGTCCCTCGTCCACGACGCACCGGGCGCGCGCGTCGTCTGTGTCGGCAGCCTGGCTCACCGCCTGGGCAAGCTGCGCATCGAGGATCCGTATGCGCGCGAGGGAGACTACCGGCCCCTCGCCGCCTACGGCCGCAGCAAGGTCGCCCTGCTCAGCTACACGTTGGAGCTCGAGCGCCGGCTGCGCGCGCACAGCAGTCACATCATCGCCGTCGGCGCCCACCCCGGCATGGCCCCCACCGACATCGCCAGGGGCCACGCCGTCGCCAACCCGCGCAGCGGGCTGGGCAAGTGGCTCAACCGTCGCATGGAGAGCTTGATCCCGAGCGTGACCGAGGCAGCACAGCCGATCCTGCACGCCGCCTGCGCACCGACGGTCCAGGGCGGCGAGTACTACGGCCCCGGAGGCCTACTCGAAATCGCCGGCGCCCCGGCGCGAGCACGCGTCCACAGGCAGGCCCTGGACCCGTCACTAGCAACCCAGCTGTGGTCCGCCTCCGAGCACATCACAGGCGTCCGCTACCTCTCCCGCTAACCCCTTCTAGGACCTCTCGAATTCGAGGTTCAAGTTCATGAGGCCGCGCAGGATATACGTCGGCAGGTAGTCGAAGCGGCGCTCCCCTGCCGGGCCGTGAACCGCCTCGTCGAGCCGGATGTCACCGAGGCGCGCAAGCAGCCGCTCCAGGCTCACGCGGGCTTCGATGCGCGCCAACGGGCCGCCGGGACAGGAATGGATGCCACGACCGAAGGCCAGGTGCTCGCTGGCGTTGTCGCGATTCGGATCCACGTGGTACGGACACTCGAAGCGCCGCGGGTCCCGGTTTGCGCCGGCAAGCGCGACCATCACCGTGGTCCCGGCCGGAAGCTTCACGCCACCGAGCTCGGTCGTGCGCCGCACCAGCCGGAAGAGCGTCTTGACCGGCGCCTCCAGGCGCAGCATCTCCTCCAGGAACGCGGGAATCTGGGCTGGATCGGAGCGCAGCCTCCCCTGCAGCGCGCTGTCGTCCGCCAGGTAGCGCATCGCCGAGGTCATGAAAGTCGCTGTGGTCTCCTGCCCGGCGGCGAACAGGAAGGTTGCCGTTCGCACGACGTCGGCCACCTCCGGCGTGGAGCCGTCCGGGAGCTTGGCGTTGGCGACCGAGGTCAGCACGTCCTTGCGGGGGTGCCGCCGACGGTCCTCGACGAATTCCGTGAAGATGTCCTCGATGAACGCCAGCGGGTCGTGCGCCATCTGCTCGTTGGCGGTCCCGGGGGGCGGCGCGAAGTGCTCGCGAAACTTCGCGTGCTCCTCCTCCGGTACCCCGAGCAGGTCCGCGATGACGTGGAGCGCGAACGGCGCCGCATACGCCGCCTTGAAGTCACACTTGCCGCGATCGATGAACTCGTCGATCAGCGTGTCCGACAGGCGCCACATGAAGTCCTCGTTCTCACCCATGCGCTTGGGCGTGAAGAGGCGCATCAGCAGCGACCGCAGCTCGCGGTGCCTGGGCGGGTCCTGCGTGACCAGGTACTGGCTCATCGGCAGCTCGTGGCGGTGGTCCGCGATGGCGGCGCTGATGTCGTCGCCCTCAAGCGGGCACTGGAGCCCCGGGATCGGCCCCGTCACCGCGTTGCAGGACGAGAACGTCTCTGGGTCACGATAGACCTCCAGCGCCTCGTCGAGGCCGGTCACGGCCACCACCTTGCGGTGCGGGAGCCAGGCTACCGGCCCCTTGTCCCGGAGGTAGTCGAAATAGGATGTGGGCTCGATCTGAATGGGAAGGTCGGCAAAGAAGTCGACCTCGGCGTAGTCGGTCATCGTGTTCCTCGTCGGGCCGAAGGCCGCGACGCGAAGACCACTCGCGCGTCGTGCTCCGTCCCTCGAGTGACACCATAAGCGCGGCTCAGCCAGGTGGGCCGGCCATCTCGTGGCTGCTTCGGCCAAGGGATGCGTCCGGCCACGCGCGCCGATACTCGCACGCGGTCTGCCCGGTCCAGCGCCTGAAAGCTCGATGGAATCCCGCGGTGTCCGCGAAGCCGAGCGCGTCGGCCACCGCCTGCAACGTGAAGTCCGGGTTGCGCAGCATCGTGCATGCGCGCTCCCGTTGAATGTCGCGCGTGAGCACGCGATAGGACAGCCCCGCCTCTGCGAGGCGCCGGCGTAGGGAGCGCACGCTGACGCCCAGCTCCCGCGCCGCGACCGCCATGTCGGGCACGCGCGCGGCCGGTTGGTTGTGCAGGTAAGTCTTGAGTCGTTCGACCAGGCTCGCTGGCCGCTGGATGCGCTCGAGTCGCTGCTCGGCCTGGGCGTGGACGATGGTCTGCAGCGCCACGTTGGCGTGCAGGTTGGGCCGGTCGAGCAGCTCCGCCGTAAACTCGACCCCGGTGAAGTCCTGCGAGAAGCGCTCGGTCCCCTCGAAGGCCTCGGTGTAGACGTGATGGTAGGCAGGTCGCTTGTGTTCGAAGCTGGCCACCTGGAGGTCCCCACGGGTGCACCCGAAGCCCCGCAGCATCCGCAGCAGCCCGGCGACCAGGAACTCGGCGATCGTCCGGTCGGTGGCCTCGTGGGAGCGCGGAAACTCGCAGCGCAGCCGCGCCACACCGAGGCGCTCCGTCAGGTGGACGTAGGCGCCGTCGAAGGCCAGCGCCTGGAACTGACGCGTCTCCTGGATCGCGTGCCGGAGGGTCGGCACGTGCGCGACCAGGGGCGCCAACAGATCGAAGGCGGAGTCGCTCGCGTGCAGCGCGCACCGCAGCCCGAGCGCGGGCTCTCCGGTTAACGCGATGGCCTCCGCGAGCAGCGCTCGGTACTCGGACAGCGGCACCCGCACGTCGACGGGCTCGCAGGCGCGCAGCCCCTGGATGTCGCAGCGCTGCAGCAGGGAGCTGTGCTCGACATCGAAGCGCTGCAGGACCTCTGCCAGCGCGCGCAGCAACAGCCCGGAGACCTGCGGCGTGGTCGGCTCGGATGCGCCCATCAGGCTGATCGCACCCTTCGGATTCCACGCTTCAACTTGGTTCACAGGCAACCTCCTTCCCCTGTTTCACCATCGCACATCTCGCACCCAAATGCACAACGGTGTTGTACATTACACTCACCATCCGGCGAGGTGCCAGCGCAGGCACGGAGCGCGTTCTCAGTTCGCGTTGCGGTACTCGCAGGCGGTCAGGCCGGTCCAGCGTTTGAACGCGCGATGGAAGGACGCCGTGTCGGCGAAACCGAGCGCGTCGGCGACGCCCTGCAGGGTGAAGTCGGCGTTGCGCAACATCGCGCAGGCCTGATCGCGCTGCAGCTCCTGGGTCAGCGTGCGATAGGAAATCCCCTCCTCGGACAGCCGGCGCCGCAGCGAGCGCACGCTCACCCCGAGCTCCCGCGCAGCGAGGGCCATGTCGGGCACGCGCGCCGTGCGCTGGTTGCGCAGGTAGACCCGCAGCCGATCGATCAGCCGCGTCGGCCGCGCGATGCGCTCGAGCCGCTGCTCGGCCTGGGAGTGGATCAGGGCCTGCAACGCGGGGTTGCTGTGCAGGTGCGGCCGGTCGAGCAACTCCGCCGGGAACTCCAGCGCCGTGAGCTCATCCGAGAAGCACTCGCGCCCCTCGAAGATGGTCGTGTAGAGGTGCCGATAGGCCGGCGTCGTATGCTGGAAGCGCGCGGCGTGCAGGTCGCCTTCACCGCAGCCAAAGGCCCGCAGCAGGCGCAAGAGCCCCGCCACGAGAAACTCCGCGATGGCCCTGTCGCTCGATCCGTGTGCGCGCGGAAACTCGCAGCGCAGCCGCGCCACCCCCGCGCACTCGCTGAGCTGAATGTCCGGGCCCACGAAGAGCAGCGACTGGAACTGCCGGATCTCGCGGATCGCATCGCGCAAGGTCGGCACGTGCGCCACCAGAGGCGCCATCAGATCGAACGCCGACTCGCTCGCATAGAGCCCGCAGTGCAGTCCGATGGCGGGCTCACCGGTCAGGGCGATCGCACGCTCCAGCAGCGCACGGTACTCGGCCATTGGCACGCGCACCTCGACCGGCTCGCGCGTCATGAACTCCTGGGTGCTACCCTGGAAGAGGGCCTGGGGCTCCACCTCGTAGCGCTTGGCCACATCGGCGAGCGCTCGCAGCAGCACACCCGACACCTCCGCGGTCACGGCTTGGCGGCGCGGACGCTCGAACGACGCGGGGCAGCTCGAGACGAAATTGGAACCCAGCTCATCCGATTGATTCAGCACTGCACTTCTCCTCCTTCAGTCGGAATCACGGGCGCGGCCCTCGATGAACCCCCACGGTCATCTACGACGCTGCGAGGCGACGGATGGCATCCCCGACTCGCCGGGCCGGTGCCCCTGCTCGCCGACCTCAAGCCCCATCACCCCGAAATGCTGGAAGCTTTTGGAAGCCTCCACACCACGACCAACCCTCATACCCTGTTACTGGCGCCGGGACCGGAAGCCTTGGCGCTTTCTCAATTCCGATGTCCTTTTTTTGCGCGGCTCAGCAATCGCCGCAGGCGCTGAAGCCATGGGCGGCGATCGGGCCGTTGCAGCACTGCCCGGCCTCGCACTCGGAGTCGCAGAAGCAGAGCCGCCGGCACTCGCCATCCACGCATGCGGATCCCGCCGCGCAGCTCTCCGTCACCAGTGTGTTCAGACACGGCAGGATCGTGGGCGGTGACGCGAATATGCAGTATCCGGCCAATGTGTTTGCCAGATCGACCGCGCACTGCATGCCGAGCTCCGGCGGGCAGCCCGTGTTCGCGACCGGATCGCAGACGCCGATCGCCGGGTGCTCGCATGCCGCGCTGGCATCGGCGGCCGCGCCGAGCCCCCCATCCTGCACGTCGGCTGCGTGGTCGCCCGCGTCTGGCGCCGCCGGGCCGGCATCGGTGCCACTCGGCGCTGCGCCCGAGTCGATGCCCAACGGCTCCATGGTGTCCACTCGTCCGCTCGCCGCCTCCTCGAGCGTCTCCGCACCGACCGCCGCGTATTGGTCCTCACAGCCCGTGACCAGCGACCCCGCGATCGCCAGACAGGCCGAGACCACCGAGGCGCGGGATCGAGGCCACACGCTCAAGGTGTAGCATCCATGCTGGCGATCGCCCGGCGCACCCGATGGGCGTAGGGCCCGCGGGGATAGGCGCGCAGGAAGCGGCCGGCGTGCTTGCGCATCTCCTGGCTGCGCCCGAGGCGGTGGAGCGCCATCACCTCCACGTAGGCCCGCTCCTCGCCGAGATAGCCGGCCCCGAAGCGCGCGCGCATCTGGCGCGTCATCGCGAGCGCGCGCGCGGGATCCGTCGCCAAGAGGCGCTCGGCCTGGGCGACCTGGCGAATCTCCACGAGGCTGGGATCGTTCGGATCGGGCGCGGGCTCCGGCGGTGGCTCGGTGGCGCGCGTCGGCTTCGGCTCGCTCGGCTGAGCCACGGCCGCTTCGCGCCCCGCTCGGGGCCGCGGCGTGGGCTGCTCGGCGCGGCGCGCTGCCTCCTGACTGCGGTCCGCCGCTGCGGGCTGCGGCCGCTCGCTGGGCGACGTCTCCCGAGCTGGATCAGCACGCCCCACCCGTCCGGTCTCGGAACCGTCCAGCCCGCCGGCCTCCGCACCCGTCTCCGGAACGCTCGCCGCTGCGACCGTGCCGCGCACACCCTCGCCGCGCAGTGCCTGCGCACCGCCAACCGTGGCGGCAGCCTCCGCTCGGTGGGCCGTGCTTGTGGGCGCAGCCCCGCTCACTTC
>JAPPOT010000786.1 GCA_028817855.1 Myxococcales bacterium | reverse complement strand
CCTTCGCAGTCGGCCGGCCCGTCCGCGAAGCGCAGCCGCATGATCCCGCGCGGGCGGCCCTGGGTCCCGGCTGCGACGCGCGCGCCCTCGCGCACGGGCTCCTCGAGCAGGTAGAGGGTCACGCCGGGGCGCCAGGAGTAGTTGTCGCCCACGTCCGCGACGAGCAGGTAGGGCGTACCGTCGAGCTCGAAGGAGGCGAGATCCTCCCAGTCGATGTTGTGGGCGTCCAGCGCGACCCGTCCGAGGTCACTGCCGTCGAGGCCGACCGCGTAGAGGTAGGGCCCCCCGCCGCTGTCGTTGATCACCCACAGCAGGTCCGTCCGGCGTCGCGACGGCGCCAGGCCACTGGCCTCGTCGATCCACGTGTTGAGCAGGTTGCCCTGCCACACGACGCGATAGCCCGCGTCCTCCCGCAGCGACTCCGGGTCCACGGTGTAGTCGGGGGCGGGCAAGAACGCCGCGCGGAAGGCGGATCCCAGATCCAGCCCGAAGACGAGCGATAGACCCACGAGCAGGAGCGTGCCGGTCAGCACCAGGCCGGCGCTGAGCCGGACCAGCAGACGCAGGGCGCGACGCATGGGCGCACACTCTGACCGCGCGCCGATCGACTGTAAACCGAGATCGAACGACGTACTTGACGCCGGACCGGGGTTGGGAGGGCCTGTGGAAAAAGTGTGGAGGAGGTCTCCACAGGTCAAAAAAACTGTGCTATTCCAATGAGTTGTAAGAGATGTGTGTACCTGAAAGACAACAGAAGTCGATGTGCGCGAGACCCCCGTCTCGTCCTACGCTGGTGGCATGATCACACATGTCCCAATTCTGGTATAAATGCATTTTTCTGTTGAAATCAAAAAATTTGATGGGTATAGATCCTCCCATCCTTTGCTTTTCTCACTTCGACTTCGATTAGGAGCGGGCAATGACTAGAGAAGAAATTCGCGAGTGGCTGGCAGACTGGCTGGCCGACCAGCTTGGCATCTCGCCGGACGACATCGAGATGGACCGCACCCTGGCCAGCTACGGCCTGGACGTGGAACAGCTCGAGGGCCTGTCGTCCGACATCGAGGAGTACTTCGACGAGACCCTCGAGGCGAACGCGGTGCGTCCGCGTCTGACCGTCTCCGGCCTCATCCGGTACCTGTGCGAGCTCACGGGCACCGACGAGGAGGATGACTACGAGAGCGGCGCGCTCCACGGCATGGAAGCCGACAATCTGCTTCGGGATATCGGTCTCCAGTAGGCCGAACTTAGAATCGGCAGCAACGACGCGGGCCCCTTCTCGGGGCCCGTGTTGTTTAAGCGCCCCACGCGCCCCACGCGCCCCTGCCTCCGTCCACTCACTCCCGCTCCACCGCCCCGATCGCCTCGCGCAGAAACGCTCCCTGCCGCGCGTACTTCTCCACCAGGTCGCTCAGCCGTGTGCCGCGCCCGTGGCCCTGCTTGCGCGTCATGTGGAAGTAGATCGGCGCGCGTCCACCCTGGGCTTGCTGCAGCCGCGCCGCGAACTTGGTCGAGTGGCCCCAGTACACGCGAGTGTCGTGGTCGGCGGTCTCGATCAGCGTGGCGGGGTAGACGGTCCCCGGTGTCACGCGGTGGTAGGGCGAGTAGGCGTGCAGGTAGCGCGCCTCTTCGGCGATTTCCGGATCGCCGTACTCGCTCGCCCAGATCGCCGCCGGCGGGAAGTGGTGATAGCGCAGCATGTCGTAGAGCCCGACGTAGCCGACGGCGGCGCCGAAGGTCTCCGGCGCGCGCGTGAGCATGGCGCCGACGAGCAGGCCGCCGTTCGAGCCGCCCGTGATCGCGATCCGGCTCGGCCGGCTGATGCGGCTCTTGCTCAGCCAGCGCAGGACCGCCTCCATGTCCTCGAACACTCGCGGCTTGTGCTCCTTCATGCCGGCCCGGTGCCAGGCCTCGCCCAACTCGCCGCCGCCGCGCAGGTTGGCGATGGCGTAGACGCCGCCGCGCTCGATGAAGTGCAGGGCCGTGCGCGTGAACTGCGGCAGCAGCGAGACGTCGAAGCCGCCGTAGCCGGTGAGGAGTACGGCATTGCCGGCGTCGCGCTTCACGTCTCGGCGGTGGACATAGAAGAGATGCACACGCGTGCCGTCCCTCGAGCGCACCCACTGCTCCGAGAGCGCGAAGTCGCCCAGCTCCAGGTCGTGCCGCACCTGGTAGAGTTGGCTGCTCGCGCCCGTGCCGCCGTGGGCGCCGATCAGGGCGGGCGGATAGAAGAAGGAGCTGAAGACGAAGGCCAGCTGGTCGCCGCGCCGATCGCCCGCGAGCGAGCCGATCGAGCCTCGGCTCGGCAGCTCCAGGTCGCCACGCGACTCGCCTTCGAGGTCGAAGAGCGCCACCCGCGAGCCCATGTTCTCGACGTAGTGCAGGGCGATGCCGTCGCGTGTGAGCGCCCAGTCTTCGACCGTGCCGCGTGCCTCCAGGATCAGCTCGCGCCGCGCGCGCGGGTCCCCCGCACGCTCGGGCGCGACCGCGAGCAGGCGCCTTCGCGGCGCGCCATCGTTGGTGAGCAGGTAGAGCGTTCCCCGGTGCACCACGCCCGAGGTGCGCGCGTCTACGCCTTGCTGGATCGTCACCAGAGGGTGCTCGGCATCGGGCGCGACCACACGCTCGGCCGGCTTGCGCCCGCGGTCGAGCAGGAAGACGTCGGTCGCGGTCCAGCCGCGGAAGTTCATGAGCACGACGTAGCGGTCGTCGCTGCCCACGGCCGCGAAGGGCACGTCGGTCTTCAGGTCGCTGCCGAAGATGCGCGCGTCGTCTACAGGGTCGTCGCCCAGGCGGTGGAAGAACACGCGCGAGAAGTAGGTGTCCTCCTGCTCCGCGTCATGGCCGGGCTCGCCCGGGGCGGGATAGCGCGTGTAGTAGAAGCCGCTGCCGTCGTTGAGCCAGCTGACACCGCTCCACTTGGCGTGATGGATGCGCAGGGGCGAGACCACCCCGTCATCGACGCGCACCACGTGCAGCACGGCGCGTTCGTCTCCTTTGTCGGCGATGCCGAAGGCCACGTGCTCGCCGTCCGGGGAGGCGTAGAACCAGTCCAGGGAGGCGCGCTCGCCGAATGTCGTGGGATCGACGAGCGGCGTCTCGCCCATGCGGCCTTCCTCGACCACGTAGAGCGCGGGCTGCTCGCGCTCGCCCTCGCGGCGCGTGAGGAAGATGCGTCCGCCCGCGACCTGGGGCGCGCCGAGCGTGCCGATCGAGAGCAGCTCGCGCAGGCGCGCCTCGACCCGGGCGTCCCGATAGGGAGCGAGGCTGCGGCCGGTATGCGCGGTCTGGGCCTCGATCCAGGCCTGGGTGGCGTCGTCGTCCCGCTCGAGGGCGCGATAGGGATCGGCGACTTCCATGCCGTGGAGTTGCTCCGCGACGGCGCCCTCGCGCATGCGTTCGTTGAGCCGGTCGAGCGCGTCGCGCTCGCTCGCCACGGCGGTCGCCGCGCCGCTGGCCGCCGGCTGTGCTACGTTCGCGGCCGGCGCGCAGGCGAGCAGCCAGCACGCGATCGGGATCCAAGCCACTCGCATGGATCCTCGATACCGAGCGGCGCGCCGCGGGACAACATGGAACGCTTCTTTCTGATCGCAGCGGGCATCAACGGCCTGCTCGCCGTCGGCCTCGGCGCCTTCGGTGCCCACGGCCTCAAGGCGCGGCTGGCGAACGCCGCCGACGGTGCTCAGCGCCTCGGCTGGTGGGAGACGGCCTCGCACTACCACCTCACCCACGCCCTGGCCCTGGGCCTGTCCGCCTACCTCGCCCAGCGCACCTCCACGAGCGCCGCCACCGTCTCCGGCTACGCCTTCCTCGCCGGCATCCTCCTCTTCAGCGGCAGCCTCTACGCGATGACCCTGACGAACGCTCGCGTCCTCGGCCCCATCACCCCCCTAGGCGGCCTCTGCCTGCTGGTCGGCTGGGCCGCCATCATCGCCGCCGCAACCAAGCTCTAGGTCGGGCTGAGGATGTGCAGCGACCACCTCGTGAGCCGGAGGTGTCGAGCTGCGTTCCGTCCAGGCGTGTTCAGGGGCGAGCGCGCCCGGAGCGGCGCAAGAGTCGCGGAGGAGGAGCGC
>JAPPOT010000416.1 GCA_028817855.1 Myxococcales bacterium | reverse complement strand
CCCTGGCACTTCGTCGAGCTCAACGAGATCTACGTGAGCCCCGAGCACCGCAAGCGCGGCGTCGCCCGCGCCCTCTGCACCGAGCTCGCCCACCGCGCCCGCGAAAGCGGAGCCCGCGCCATCCGCCTCACCGTCCGCCACTTCAACACCGAAGCCCTCGCCGCCTACCAGGCACTAGGCTACCGCCCCTTACAGCACCGCCTGGAGCTCAGGCTCGACACGCCGAGCTGACCCCGATACCGAGCCCGAGCCCGGCTCACTTCGAGCACAAGATGACCAAGGTGCCCGCTCCCCGAAGCCGAGCGCCACCTTGTCAGTGCTGCGCGCAGCAGATGGTGACCATCGGCCACGTGAGACACGAGCGTGTCGAGTACGTATGTACATCGTGTTCGGCTCCAAGCGAGCAATCAGACTACGGACGCAAGCCGCAGCCGTCCCTCGACGGTGGCCGATCGCGCCCGGGCTCGATTGGCAGGCTACTCTGCCGGGGCTGCCATCATGGTCGCTCCCTCCCGCGCCGCGGCGGCAACGGCCCGTCGTAGCATCAGCAGCGCCAACGCGACGGATGCGGCATCGACGACGGCGATTCCCATGAGCATGCCGGCCAGCCCCCCCTGGGCGCCCCCTAGGTACGCGAGTCCGGGCAACACCACCAGTGTGCGCGCACCCACGATCAGGAGGCCGTCGCGCGCGTGCTGAATCGCAACCAACACGGACACACTCAGACGGGTAGCGGCGGTGAACGCATATCCGATGGGCAGAACGCTCAGCGCGAGCGCGAGGTCCGCGGCGGTTGCAGGATCTGGCGTCAGCGCGACTGCGATGCTTCCAGAGACCGCGATCATCGCGCCTCCCACGATCGCGCCCCACAGTGCGCCCGCGCCCAGACCGAAGCGAATCCCCTCCCGGACGATGGTGAGGTCGCGTCCGCCCCAGGCCATGCCGATCACCGGGGCCAGCGGTCCACCGAGCGCGAGCGGCATCACCATGATCATGCCCTCCACGCGTCCTGCCACCGCCAATGCAGAGACAGCATCTGGTCCGTACTGCGAGATGAGGCGTGTGGCCACACCCAGTGACAGCGCGAGGAGCAGCTGTGAGGTCGCCCCGAAGACTCCCACGGATGCGACCTGGCGCGCATCCGTGAGTACCACGTCGATGGGCGGGCGCGATGCAGAACGCAGGATCTCGTCCGAGCGCATCTTGCGGAGCGTCACGGCGCAGCTGCAGGCGTATGCGATCACCGACGCCAATGCGGCGCCCTCGATACCCATGGCCGGTATCGGCCCAAGGCCGAATATCAGAATCGGGTCCAGGGCGAGGTTGACGCCGGCAGACGCCATCATGATGGTGAGTGAGGATCGGATGTCACCCCGGCCCCGCAGTGCAGCGCTCCCGGCGAAGCACACTGCGGGCAACGCCAGTCCAACGCTCCAGATGCTGAAGTAGTCGAATGCGAGGCCAGCCTGTTCCTTCGTGGCGCCGATGACCTGGATGAGTCGTTCACCTGCGACCAGACCGATCAGACCGAGTGCGCACCCTACGACCACCGCGAGCCAGATCGCCGCGCGCGCGATCTCGGATGCGCGTGTGCTCTCGTTGCGGCCCACGGCGTTGGATATCTCCGCCGTGATTCCTTGCCCGAGGCCCATGAGGGCGCTGAACACGATGGAAGTTGCGGGGATGACGAAGGCGAATGCCACCAGCTGGTCCGCGCCCACACGTGCGATGAAGATCGCGTCGACCAGCGGCACCGAGGAAATGAACAGCAGCGCCACGAAGAACGGCGCCACCAGTCGCAGCATAGGTAACCATTTCGCCATCGCTCTTGACCTTCGTCTCGCGTTCCCACCCGGCCGCAGGTATCGACCTCGCCATCTATTTGCACCTGGAGTCGGAGCGATGCAAGCTAAATCGATTCTATTTGTATTCTAAGATGGACACGGTTTTGAGCGGCACCGACTGCACAGATGCGAGTTACAGCTCGCTCTGGCTGCGGATGGACTCGTCCGTCCCGGCGACTGGCCGGTAACCACGGGAAGGCTTCCGCCTGAGAGGCGCCGCGTCCCCCGATACCTTGGATTGGGATAAGGCGGGACCCGAGCGTCAGCGCCGCCCTTTGGCGGTCCGCTTGCCGCGCGGTGCCCTCCGCTCGTCGGCCTGTGCCTCGAGCTGCTCCAGGCCGCGGAGGACCGCCAACCGCAGGACGATCGACCGCGATACGCGGCCAACCAGCAGGGCCTCCTCGTCGTCCGCGAGCCGATCGATGAGCGCGTCGGCCCGATCAACGAGTGACTTGGGCAAGCGCAGTGTCGTGATGATTGTGTCGGCCATGGCGTGCTCGCAGGGGACGTCGGCAGGGTTACGGACCGTCAGTATGATGTTAGTAGCATCGTACCCCGGATCCATTACAGAACCCACTGCTGTTTGCTGGCCGCTGGACTTCCGTCCACCCCAGGTTGGTGGGCGGTCATGCACGATCGCGCACCGCGCCAAGTCGGGCGCAGGCTATCGGCGTACGGCCAGGTGCTGCTTGCGGGAACGGTAGTCCTCCAGGCACACGACGCCGCTGTCCGCTCGACGTCGGTACCTCAGCGCTTGTCGTGGCCCCGAGCCTGTCCGCGCGGGGAACTCGGACACCGAGCACATTCCCAGCAGTCTGGTTTTCGGCGGCACCAATGCCTCACTGTCATCGAGCACGACGCAGCCGAGGTCGAGATCTGCGATCTGCAATCGCCAGCCGCCTTGCGCCATGCTGGTGATGCCGATCCGATAGTAGAAGCTGGTGGTCGTGGGTGCCTCCACCCTGAACGATCCAAGCCAGCAGTTTGCGCCGACCCTGCTTAGCGCCAGCTCGAACTCTTCGTCGACCGTGCCAGGGATCAACTCGATCCACGCGCGGGCATGCGCTTCGATGCATGGCTCGGTCTCACAGCGAACAAGCAATTGAAGACTTGCCATTTCTCGTCTTCCCCCCCTCGTCGAA
The DNA here is from genome assembly GCA_028817855.1 of Myxococcales bacterium. Lineage (GTDB taxonomy): Bacteria > Myxococcota_A > Polyangia > Polyangiales > JAFGIB01 > JAOUOP01. The sequence continues at coordinate 14,496 of JAPPOT010000416.1, read as the reverse complement.
CAACCGTTTGTCTGACACGCCCGGAGGCTGTTCGCAATTGCGATAAACAGTGCCCACGCCTGGTTCTGTCCGAACGTTCGAAACGACTAGCGCTGCGAGTCTGCCTGTTCGGGCTAACCGACCTCTCGTTCGGTACGCGCCTTGTAACCACCGCAACGAGCGTGCGCGGGCCGGTGTCAAGCGTTCAGCCGGCTCGCCCCGTGCTCATGTGTCCAGCTCCAATTCCTCGTCCGTAGCGAGCGGCTGGTCGGCGAACCTCAATAGGCCCAGCTCGTCGTAGCCGGGCCGGACGGACTCAGTGACAAGGCCGAGTCGGTTGAGCGTCGGCATGATGCGTGTGAAGAGCAGGTTCCGGAACGTGTCCATCTCGCCAGCCTCGAGGAAGCGTCTGCGGCCCTCCTCCGCATCGAGGCCACGATCGGCGTAGTGATCAAACACATCGGTTGGGACGATGCGATCACGCATGATGCGACAGGCCTCGAGCGCGAACTCGGCGCGCTCTTCGACTTCGTCCGGTGACAGCTGCGCGACGACCTGGTCCATGTAAGTCACCCCGAAGGCGACATGCCGCGATTCATCCCGCATGACGTTTTCGTACAGGTCACGGACGACTGGGTCAGCCGAGACGGAGCGCTGAACGTCGAATGCGGACAGCGCCAGCGTTTCGATGATCAACTGCATGCCGATGAACTTCAGATCCCACCGGGGATCCGTGAGGATCCGATCGAGAAGGTCCTTCAAGGCGGCGTTGATGGGATAGACGATCCCAACTCGCGTATTCAGGTACCGCGAGAATGCCTCCACGTGGCGTGCTTCATCGAACACCTGGGAGGCCGCGTACAGTTTTGCTTCGTATGTCGGCGCCGAGTTTGCCAGCTGCGCGGCGACGAGGAGCGCACCCTGTTCGCCGTGCATGAACTGCGACAGTGTCCATGCGTTTCCGTGCCATTGAAACTCCAGGCGCTCGTCTTCGGTCAGCTTGTCGTAGGGCTCCCACCCGATGTATGGGTCGCTGGCCTCCATCAAGGCCGGGCCCGAGGCCCAGACGAACTCCGGCGACCAGTCGATGTCGAGCTCGGCGTCCCAGTTCCGCTGCTTGCCCAGGCGGTAGAGCTTGGCAATGCGGCGGTCCGCTTCACGGTAGTTCCACGAATAGCTCGTCGTCAGCGGGGTGCTGAAGACCTCGCCGATCTGTGCGACGTCTTCTGGACCGAGCTGCCCATCGGGATCGAAGACCGACGGTCCTTGCGGCGGCGCAGTGACATACCGAATCATCGCTGAACTCCTTGTATTCGAGATAGATGCTAAATATATGCGTCGATAGCACGCGCAAGATCGGCTCGCAATCAACGGCGCTGGAGGACCGCGTGCCCGGTGTGGTCGCCATGGCGCCGTTCGAGCCTAAGGCGTCCTTGGTCGAGCGCTCCCGTCGTGACTACCAGCTCGTTCGCTTCAGCGGCGTAGCGCTCGGCGCGCCTGTGCACCAGCTCGAAGCGTCCCGGACGCAGCTCGGCCGAGTCCAGCGCCACGTGGTAGTCGCGGCCGACCCAATCGAGCGGAGGTCCATTGGTCGAGGTCTCGCGTCCCACGACCATTGGGTGGTCGCCCGGTCGGCATCCATAGCGAGTGGTCACATCGCCACTCGGACGCTGCTCCACCGCTGATCGTAGCCGGCCATGCGCGTCGAACTCGAGGGAGAAGGGGTACGCATTGCCTCCGGGGAACCGGAGCTCGCCTTCCCACGTTCCCTCGAGCGGACCCACCTCGGTGAAGTTGAGCTCGTCGTGGCACGTCTGTGGCGGCGTGGAGCACGAGGCCGCACAGGAGCTTGCGAGCAGGACGAGAACGTGCATAGAGCTTTCGGTGATGCTGGGTCTCATCACGAAGCCTCTTCGTGAACGGGTCGGGGCGCGAACGAAGGTTCCCTCGTACGCTCCCTGGTCGCGAGGGGCAGCAGGAAGACCGCCAACACGAGAATCAGGTACGTTCTTGCCCAGAAGCCCATGCCCCAGAGGTCGTACGAGACCAGGTAGCCCCACGATGGCGCGATCATCAGCAATGCGATGACGTAGTAGGTGCGTGGCATTCGCATCAGCGCCCGCCGCGCAGCCGCCATGCCGACCAGCCACCTACCGTTGGCCTCAACGGCTATCGAGTCCACGCGGAGCGTTGGAACGCAACGCACCTCGCCGCAGGCTCGGCCGAGCTCGGCGAACCACTTGAGCGCCTGCGCATGGCGGCTGGCCGGGTGACAGTGAACGGCGAGCGCCTGTTCCGGCCACGTTACGAAGGCGAGATAGGACGCGCACATCGCATAGAAGAAAACGCCGAACGACTCTCCGATCACGATCGTGAGCGTCGCGTGAAACAAGAGCCCCACCACGACCATCAGCCGGCGAGTGCGGTCGAGCAGGAGTCCCACTGCCAGCGCAAACTCCGTGAAGATCACCATGGCCGACATGCACTGCGAAAGAAGCAGCTCCGGCAAGAACGATGACAGCCGCAAGTACGCATCGGGAAACCACAGATAGTTGGTTTCGACCATGTACGGCGTGCGTGCCCCGACCTCTATCCATGCTTCGAAGAAACGTCCCGACCACCACTCCGCGTCCAGCGCCTTGTTGAGCGCGGCGGCTCCGTACACGAGGCTGACCTGGAGCCTGGGAAACCATCCATTGCGATCGGAAACACCGACCATGAACAAGATGGCAGCGCAGTACACGAGATCGTTCTTGTAGTAGGCCCGCGATGACAGCAGCGCGAGCAGGAGCGTCAGACCCGCTGTGATTGCGGCCATGCGTGTCCAGCGATTGACGATCACCAGCACCAGGCTCACGTAGAGCAACCCCGCGAGAGCGCGCTCATACAGCGGGGAGGCGTGAAAGACGTCGAGCCACGGAAGGAATGGCAGGAATACGCCATGAAGAGAGCCGGGAACATCGTGACCGATCATTCCCAGGGCAACGATCTGTGCGAGCAGTACGAGGTTTCGTGGCAACGGAGCGTTCACTCGGGCCACCTCCACGTTTGCAGGGCGCCCTTGTTGATCCTGTAGGTCATTGTCACGCGCGCGCTTTCCGCGAGACCATAGGTGGACTCGTACTGTCGGATGACATCGATCGCATGGCGGTGCGATCTGAACTCGACGAGATCCAGGCCGTCCTCGGGCAGGACCTCCTCGAACCACGGCCGCTGATACCGAATGCGGACCGCTTCCGGTGTCAGCTTGTGCTCGCCGATCGAGGTCTCGATCGAGTACTCCGCGGTCTCGTCGTTGGGCGCCCAGCAGAAATATCGATCGTTGCTCACGCGCGAGTAGACGATTGCAGCGCTCTGGAGAACGAGTGACGCAACGCCCATCAACGGCAAGAGCGTTCTCAGCGCGAAGCGCGCGCTTGGTGACGCAGGCCCAGTCAGCATCACTTAGCTATAGGGGAGCCGCTTGAGAGGTGCATGTCAGATTGAAGAACTGGGCGGCTCATCACGGTTTGCCGGGAACTCAGGACGCCAACTCAGGCAGATTCGTCACCCGCGTCCGAGAGCCTGCGCCAGTGCGAGTCGGCTGCGGCCATTCTTGCAGGCCTGGAACTTCGGCGTTGACTTGGTCGAGGGGTGACGCTTAGCTCTAGGAATCGTGACGCTTCAGACCTGGCTCTTCTTTGTTGCTGCGGAGGGGGTCCTGTGCTTCACCCCGGGCCCCGCCGTACTCATGGTCATATCGCTGGGGCTGAATCGCGGCCGGAAGGCAGGCCTGCATGCGAGCGCCGGAGTGGCCCTTGCCAATGCCGGATACTTCCTGCTCTCAGCTACGGGGCTGGGCGCCCTGCTGCTGGCTTCCTGGGAACTGTTCGTGCTGATCAAGTGGATTGGCGCGGTGTACCTGTGCTGGATCGGGTTCAGCATGGTGCTGGCGAAGGCTCGCCGCGGGGCAGAGTCTCGCGATGGCGCGGCGCCTGCGCCCACCAAGGGCGCGCTCCTTCACGGGTTCGTGGCGCAAGGGGCGAATCCGAAGGCGCTCATGTTCTTCGTCGCGCTGCTGCCGCAGTTCGTTCGACCCGATCAACCCCTCGTGCCCCAGATCGTCATCCTCGCGGTCACTTCAATCGTAATCGAGATGACAGCGTTGGCGACCTACTCAGTACTCGCCGGTCGCGCCCAGACGCTCGCTACGGGCGGGATGTTTGGAACGACGCTGCAGCGGGTCGGCGGCGGTCTGATGATCGCCGCGGGGCTCGGCATGGCGACGATGGATCCGCCCACCGTCGAGTCCATGCCGGCCGAGTAGCGAGTCCGTCTCCGCGTCGGTCTCAATGGGAATTACAGCGGGGTCGTCCGCGCTCGCTAGGCGCGCCCTGAGCGCTCTTCCCGGCTCGAGGCGCCAACTCCCTGAGCCGTCGGATGGCGAGTGCGGTACGTCTTCGTGGCGTTTCAGCAGGGCGGTGACCGTGCGTTGCAGCCTCGCCGCACGACGCTGAAGTGAACGCAGGGTGGAGGCGCACGCGTCCAGCTCACCGTGCTCCTCGATCGGCTCAGCACACTCCAACGTGGCCACGTCTTCGAGCTCCAGCAGCAGGCCCTCCAATCGCTGTTCGAGGGCCGTCAGAAGCGCGGATGGTGGTCGGTTGCGCCCATCACTGCCGACCCGAGCGCGGTTGGCATCCGCTACGCCCCCGGTGGCCATGAGATAGCCAACACCACCTCTTACAGCTAGCCGCTTGTCTACGTGGCGCAATGCGCCAGATAGCTCCAGCCGCGAGCGAATGCGCCCCACCGTGTGATGGTGTACGCCACAGTGACCGGCCAGCTGGCGGTTGCTAAGGCGTCGTCCCCGCGGGTGCAGCAGTGCGAGCTCTACAGCACGTCGCTTGTCCAGGTTTGTGCGGCGCAGCCCGTGGCGCTTGTTCGCCGCGCAGCCCTCCCAGATGGCGTCGCAGCGCGAGCCAGTCCTGACCTCTGCGAGGATGGTGACGTGTCCGTTCGTCCGCGTCGCGATCACGCGGTGAAGGCCGTCGACCAACAGCAGACACTCGCCCGCGTCGTAGACGAGCACGGGCGGTAGCGCCGTGCCGGATTTCATGCCTCGGGCGTAGTCCGCGACAGCTCCCTCATCCACGGATTGCCTTGCACACGCGGTGAGGTCGAGGGAATCGATGCGGACCTTGCGGACGGTGCGGTTGGGCAGGGGCATTCCGAATATAACCCTTACGAATACAAATAGAGTCTCTAGAGATGTGATTTTAGTTCTTGCACAGATCGATAACGAATACTAATCAACAGCATCTCCGGTGCAAGGGAGTCAGCGAGTGGTCGATAGCGTACGGGTCGAGTCGGTCGAGCAAGCGGGGGCAGAGGTGGAGGCGTTGTTCGCCGCCCTCGACAAGGAAATGCTCGAGCGCTATCCGGAGACCAGTCTCCACCCGGTCGCCCCGGAGCAAGCAGGGGTCGAGGGCGCGGTCATTGTTGCGCGTGCCGGAGACCGTGCAGTCGGCTGCGGGATGCTGCGCCCGCTCACGCGCGACCGAGCCGAGATCAAGCGAATGTACGTCGACCGAGCCTTTCGACGTCATGGCTTGGCCAGGCGCATCCTCGAAGCGCTCGAGCGAGCTGCCCAACAGAGTGGCTATCGCGAGCTATGCCTCGAAACTGGCACCAAGCAGCCTGAGGCGATCGCCCTCTATGAGGGAGCGGGCTTCCGTTCGATTCCGCCCTTCGGCGAGTACGTGAACGACCCCTTTAGCGTTTGCTTCCAAAAGAACTTGTTCTAGCCCGGTCGGCACCACGGTCGGCGGGCTTTGTCACAACGCGCATGTAAGCGATTTATACGCGAATCCGAATACAGGAGCTCCCAATATGCATGCCATCGAGATCCCGCGCTCTCCTCAGCCCGCGGACATCCCCAGCATCATTCACAGGCACCTGACCCGCGGTCCTCTCGCCAATCGCGTGGATGCGCTCAGGGACGAGTTCCAGCGCGAACAGTTCGTCGAGATCCCGAACTTCATGCCGCCAGAGGTCTTCGACGCGGCAAAGCGCGACGTCGACTACCTCCTGGACACACGTGGGCGTCGCAGGGACCTGCTCATTCCGTCCACGGCCAACACGCCGAGGAACTACACGAACGTCGGACGCAACGACGTGAAGGCATGCAGCCTCTTCATTCCGCCCATCTACCACTGCACGGCGCTGCGAAAGTTCCTCTCGACCATCGCTGGCGAGACCCTGGAGGACGTGCCGTTCCTTCCTGAGGAGTATTTGATCTCGCGCCTCCATCGAAAGGGCGACACCCATGGCTGGCACTGGGACGACTACACCTACGCGTTGATCTGGGTGTTTCGCATGCCGCCGGCCGGTCAGGGTGGGAGCCTCGAGTTCGTACGCGACACCACATGGGACAAGGACAAGCCCGAGGTCCAGCCAGTTCTGGATGCATCGGTTCCATTGGAGCGGCACCCGCCAGTCGCCAGCGCCTATCTGCTAAAGGCCGACACCAGCATGCACCGCGTGTCGCCGCTCCATCACCACTCCGAGCGCGTCATCGTCTGCTTCTCCTTCGCGACTGAGGGCGACCTCGCAAAGCCGATAGCTCACGAGACGATGGAACTGATGTACCCGGAGACATGTGAAGAGAAGGACGCCTGAGTGGCGGTGCCTCAGCGGAGCGCGAGATGACGACTGACTGCCTCATCGTTGGACACAACGACTCCCAGTTCGACAAGTTCGTCGAGCAACTCAAGGCCATGGGCGTGGAGTCTGGGAACTTCAGAGAGCTCAGCCTCTCCTATCTGGAGCTGGACGGCGTGCCCCACCACGCCATGAGCGTCCTCAACCAGTTCCACAATGACCGCAGAACCGAACAGGTCGACTTCCATCACGCTGACTTTGTCTGGGCTGTGATTACGAATCTCGCGAGCAAGCTCACCGCTCACGGCCTCAGCTTCGATTACGTCAAGCTCTTCCAGCCCTGCAAGGAGGAGCTCAAGCAGAAGCTGCTCGATGACGACATCCGCACGATTGCGATCACGACCACGCTGGTGGTCTCGCCGGAGCCGGTGAAGGAGATCGTCGAGTTCATCCGGAGATACAACACGACCGCGCGCATCGTGGTTGGTGGACCGTACATCTTCAATCAGAGCAAGACGTCCGACGAGGAAAGCCTGAGATACCTCTTCCGCCACCTTGGCGCTGACTTCTACGTCATCAGCAACGAGGGGGAGAGTACTCTCGTCGAGCTCATCCGCACGCTGCAAGCCGAGGGGGACCTTCGCCGCGTCCCGAATCTCGCGATCGCCGGTACGGACGGATTCTCCTTCACCGAGCGAGTTGCAGAGGACAACTCGCTGGAGGAGAACATGGTGGACTACTCACTGTTCTCCTCGTCCGAGATCGGTCGGTTCGTCTCCTTGCGTACGGCCAAGTCCTGCCCCTACCGGTGCGCCTTCTGCGGCCATCCGGAGATTGCTGGCAAGTACCGCTATCTCGATATCGAGCACGTCGAGCGTGAGCTCGATGCGATCAAGGAGCTGGGCAGCGTGGAGGCACTCGACTTCGTCGATGACACCTTCAACGTTCCCAAGCATCGTTTCAAGGACATCTGTCGGTTGATGATCCGAAAGAACTACGGGTTCGAATGGATCTCGTACTTCCGGTCCGATCAATCCGACGAGGAGGCGATCGAGCTTGCTGCGGAAGCAGGCTGCCGGGGCGTGTTCCTTGGGATCGAGTCCGGCAGTGACACCGTCCTGGCGCACATGAACAAGACGGCGCGCACGAAGCACTACAGGAAAGCCATTCCGCTTCTCAAGCAAGCTGGCATTCAGACCCACGCCAACATGCTGGTGGGCTTTCCTGGGGAGACCGTCGACACGGTCCAGGAGACGATCGACTTCATCCAGAGCACCGAGCCGGATTTCTACCGAGCGCAGCTCTGGTATTGCGATCCCACCACGCCAATCTGGAAGAAGCGCGACGAGTACGGCATTCAGGGCGCTGCGTACAACTGGTCACACCAGACCATGAACGACTCCCAGGCCTGTGATCTCCGAGAGCGAATGTTCCTCTCGATCGACCGCTCGACCTGGCTTCCCGACTACGCGTTCGAGGTCTTCTGCGTGCTCTACCTGAAGCGCAAAGGCATGAGCCGCGAGCAGGTGATGCGGTATCTGCAATGCTTCAACACTGTCACGAGCGATGGACTGCTCGACCCGCGACGAAAGCGCAACGGCGATCCGGTCACGGTGAGTGCGCTGTACGACTCGACCAGGTTCGACGCGGAGGCAGGCCCCGTGGTTGCTGGTGACCTTCGTCGTGGCGAGGCCTATCTGCGGGCGGAGACATATTGGGCGAGCGCGCTCGGCGATCCTGCGGGTTCCGACACGCCCACCGAGCGGGCTCTGACCGAAACGGCCGCCTCGGGTGATCGTCGCCTCCTCGATCTAGGATTCGTCGACAGCACTGCGAGTGCAGTAGAAGACAATGGCCTCATCGCAGCGCTCGCCGTCGCCTTGCGCCAGGAGGACTCCGCTCATGCCAGCGGCGATGCCCAGGCAGGGCCCGCTCTGTTGGTGGGACTGCCAGCGCATCAAAACGATGAGCTGCAGTCGGTGCTCCCGATCCGGCCGACGTGGACTGTGGGGAGCACTTTGGCGGATGTCTCAAACTCCGTAGCTGCGCAGATCGCAGAAGGAGCGCCGCATGCCTGGGCCGCGCGGCTGATTCTCACTCGCCCTGGCATCGTCGAGCTCCACGGAAGGAGTGCGCCCCGTTTCGAGGCGGGACTCTGGTTTCATGGCGATCAGCGCGCTCCCGATGAGCAGGTGTCGTCCTCCGAGATGGCGTTTGGCGCGCGCCCATCGTTCGTTTTGCACTGTGTCCGACAGGACAGCGGGATCGCCCTCGCGTTGGAGTACGACTCGCGCCACGTGGACGTGCGTGCAGCAACACGCCTCGGATTTGCAGCCGTCGGCGTCCTCCGCGCGGCCACCGAAGATCCCACGGTGATCCTCGACACCGCTGGCGATGTGGATCGCGCGGCTACGCCTTCGACCGACGCAGTTGGCTCCTTCCAGTTTTGAAACGGCCGTAAGTGATGAGTCCCAGCGACCAATACCAAGCAGATCATCTGGCCTCCAGTGAGGCCCGCGACCTGGACTACTGGCTGCAGCGTCTGAGCCCAGTGCCCGAGGCGTCAGGCCCGTTGTCGGACTACCAGCGCGGTGCGCGCAGCAACCGGTACGAGAGGACGACATTCATCTTTGATCCTGACGTGCAACGAAGCGTCGAGCGCGTGTCTGGCAAGGAAGACTTCCTTGCTCACACGATCGCCCTGGTGGCGCTGGCCGTCGTCGTCCGCCGCTACACGAGCAGTCAGCGTGTGGTGATTGGCACGGCCAGCCTCGCAGACGGCACCGGACTTCCACCATCAGCGTTGCCGGTGGTCATTGCGATTGAAGATGATGAGCCGTTCGCAGCGCTGCTCCAGCGCGTGCGCGCGCTCCTCCTGGAGGACTGCAAGCATCGCGCAGCCCCCTACGACCAGGTGCTCGAGGGCATCGGGATCGATGTGGACAGCGGGCATCCGCTCGTGAGTACGGTACTGGTCCACAATCGACTCCACCAAGGTGCGCCCCTGATGGCGCAGGACGTCACCCTGGAGCTGAACCCGGGCTCCGAGGGTCTGCGGTGCGACATCCTCTACAAGCCAGCTGTCCATCGCGAGGTCTCGATCCGAGCGCTGCTCAGCCACTGGCAGGAGGTCCTTCGTTCGGGCTTGTCTGACCCGAACACGGTCATCGAACGCCTGTCGATGTGCTCCGAGGAGGAGCGCGATCTGCTACTCCATGGTTGGAACGCGGGCTTCCAGCCTGTCCCTGAGACGACGCTCACGGAGCTCTTCGAGGCCGAGGCCCGGCGCAGTCCTGGCGCCGCTGCGATCGTCGCCGCGGGTACCGTCATGACGTACCGAGAGCTCGACGAGGGCGCCAATCGGGTCGCTCGGCAGCTGGAGGCAATGGGCGTCGGAACTGGCGATGCGGTGGGCGTGGTGATGCCCCGCTGCCCGGACCTGTTCGTCGCGTTGCTCGGAGTTCTGAAGGCGGGCGCCGCGTACCTACCCTTCGACCCGAGCACACCGCCCGAGCGGGTGGGCTTTTGCATCGAGGATGCGAAAGCGCGGGTGGTCATCGCGGTGGACTCGACTCGGAGCCTGATTCCGAGCACCGAGTGTGCGTGCCTGCGAATGGATCACGACGCCGAGACGATTCGCGCTCGCTCCGGCGCGCCCCTGCCTGTGCGCGCTCGCCCAACCGATCTCGCCTACCTGATCTACACTTCGGGATCGACCGGGGAGCCAAAGGGGGTGATGACGGAGCATCGGGCCGTTGCCAGCTATCTGGCGGCCGTTCGGGACTCCTACCGCATCGATGTCGGAGACCGCGTGTTGCAGTCGTGTCCGGTCAGCTTCGACATGAGCATCGAGGAGATCTTCCCGTGCCTCACGGGCGGCGGCGCGTTGGTCTTGCGAAGCGAAGACATGCTGGACTCGGTGGAACGCTTCCTAAAGCTCTGCGCGGAATGGAAGGTGTCCGTGTTGAGCATGGCCACCGCCTACTGGCACGAGATGGTGGCACTGCTCGAGAATCGACCCGAGGCCCTACCACCGGCGCTCCGCCTCGTGATCTTCGGGACCGAGCGGGTGCTGCCGGAGCGGGTGAGGCAGTGGCAGCGCTCCGTGGGCAGGCGTGTACAGCTCTTTCATACGTACGGGCCGACCGAGGCTACGGTCCTCGCGACGAGCTACGAGGTTCCAGCGCAGGCTGACGCTGTTGGAATCTTGCGCGAGGTCCCCATCGGGAAGCCGATCAGCAATGCGAGGGTCTACCTGCTCGACGAGCGCGGCGAGCCCGTACCCGTTGGCGTACCAGGTGAGATCTGCATCGGGGGCAACGGGCTGGCTCGGGGCTATCTACATCGGGCCGAGCTGACAGCTTCCAAGTTCATCGAGGGCCAGCTCACCCGTGATGCGTGGACGCGCCTGTACCGAACGGGCGATTTGGCTCGCTACCTGCCGGATGGAAATCTGGAGTTTCTCGGTCGTGTAGACCGCCAGGTGAAGATCCGCGGCTATCGTGTGGAGCTCGGTGAGATCGAGTCGGCCATCGACAGCTGCGATGGCGTGAGCCAGGCAGTTGTTGCGGTCCGAAAGGACAGCACCGACAACCAGGCTCTGGCTGCGTATCTGGTTCCCGACGTCGAGGCGTCCGCGACCGCCGACCTCCGACAGCAGCTGGAGTCGACCCACCTCGACGCCGTCCGGCAACATTTCGATCGCCTCTACGAGCGAGCCGAATGCGAACATCGTGCCATCGGCTTTTCCGATGGTGTGACGGGGGCCCCGCTCGAGTCGAGTGAGCTCGAGACCTGGGAGCGCCAGCAGCGCGCCCGCATGCAGCTACTGCCGGGTCAGCGCATCCTCGACCTCGGATGCGGCAGCGATTCGGTCGCACTCCGCGAGATGGGTCCAGGTGCGCTGTCGTATGTTGGTTGTGACTTCTCGGAGCGCGCCGCACTGGCGGCCAGCGAGCGGATCACCACACTACCGCAGGGCGCACGGAACGCGCGGGTCATTCGAGCCTCTGCGCTCGATGCCGTTGGGCTTGGGTCGGGACCGGACACAGTCGTCCTCGGCGCAATCGCGGGCTCCTTCCCGTCCGTACAATACCTACGAGACGTCCTAGGCAAGGCGATCGACTCCATGGAGGAGGGCGGCTGCGTCTATCTGAGCGCCATTCGAGCGTGGTCACTCGCGCGCGCGTTCTGCTTGGAGCAGCTTCTGGCGCGCCAGGATCACTCGATCGCGTGTGGTGAAGCCAGGCGTGAGCTCACGCGAGCGATCGCGAACGAACAGGAGCTTCTCATCGATCCGGAGTTCTTCCGCGACTTCGGTGCTGCACATCCACGGGTGAGCTCGGTGCAGATCGAAGTGGGGGACTACGGCGGGAAATCAGAGCTATCGCGCTACCGCTATGATGTCGTGCTCCGCGTCGGCCACGGGGCGTCAGAGATCCCCGCGCTGCCCGTGCTCGACTGCGCTCAGGAGGGCCTCGACCAAGACCGGCTCCGGTACACGATCGCGCGTGGACGCCCGGATGCCATCGCATTCACAAACATACCCAACGCGTTGCTTGCGAGCACGGTGGAGCTCCTGTCTTGCATTGATCGCGAAGCGGAGGCGCGACCCGTTGCATCCGTCTGCGAGCTTCTCGCTCGACGACGGTCAGAACTGATGCGGCCTGCCGAGCTGGTGGAAACCGCACGGGCATGCGGCTACGACGCGGTGGTCCGTCCGAGTGCCGACTGGTCTCTCGGGCGCTACGACGCGGTCCTCACTCGAGCGGACCAGACAGGAACGATCGGAACGGTCGGAAGCACCCCTCTGGACGGGGGGACCGCGCACTCAGCGGTGGTGACCACCAACTCGCCGATGCTACAGGCGTTTGGTCAGCGCCTACTGCCCACGGTCAAGAGTGAGCTCAAGCGTCGGATGCCCAGCTACATGGTGCCGTCGAGCTTTTCGGTGTTGAGCAGCCTACCGACGAACACAAACGGCAAACTCGACCGAAGCGCTCTCCCGGTGCCTGTTCTTGGTGGCAGCGCGGGAGCTTCTCGCAGCTTGAGCGAAATGACGTCGACCGAGCGTGCCTTGGCCAAGATCTGGGCGACGGCGCTGGAGGTTGAAGCCGTCGGTGCGGAGGACGGGTTTCTGGAGCTGGGCGGACATTCGCTCGTTGCGATCGGCGTGTTGGCCGAGATTCGAGACCAGCTTGGCGTCGATCTGGATCTCACGGCGCTCTACGAGCTGCCGTTGAAGCAGTGCGCCGCGGAGATCGACGGGCTCGCGAGCAACGCGGGGGATGAGGGCGGAAAGCGCCGCTCATTGCCAGTCCTGACCCCGGCGGAGCTGTAAGGTGGGATCTCGCTGGCTGAATGAGGGGTGCCTCTCTGCGCAAGGAGCGCGGCTCTTCTGCCTCCCGTACGCAGGCGGTGGTGCGTCGATCTATCGGACCTGGGCAGAGCGCCTGGACCGAACGGCGGTCGTGCCGGTTCGACTTCCGGGTCGTGAACACCGGATCGGTGAGCGCGCGATAGGCGATTGGCGCCAGCTCGTCGGGAAGCTGGTGGAGGCCCTGGAGCCGCATCTGGCACAGGACTACGCCCTGTTCGGACACAGCATGGGAGGGCTGATTGCCTTCGAGCTCGCTCGCGAGATTCGGCGGCGGGGCTTGCCGGAGCCCGGCGTCCTGTTCGTGTCGGGTCATCGCGCGCCCGATCTGCCCATGAGGGAGGCTCGCTGGGGCGGGTTGGAGGATGAGGAGTTCACGCGCCGGCTCGGACAGGACTTCGAGGTTCCGGCAGAGGTGATCGGGAACAAGGCCCTCATGAGGTACCTACTTCCCACGTTTCGGGCCGACTTCGCGATCTGCGAAGAGTACGAGCACGAACCCGATGAGCCGCTCGACTGCGACCTGGTGGTACTCGGTGGCGCGAAGGACCCACAGACGACCACAGCAGAACTGCAGGGCTGGTCGAGTCAGGCGCGCAGTTGCCATGTGGAGATCGTGGATGGCGACCACTACTTCGTGGATGCCCGAAGCGATGCGGTGCTCGAGATCGTACGCCGCGCCATGCAAGGGGCGTGCGCCGAGGGCTCGAGCGAGGCGTCGCTTCAGGGGGCAGTGTGATGAGTGAAACGTGGGCGCGCCGCCGCAGCACCCTTGCGGCCCAGGCTCGCGCAGGTTCGGCAGGGCTGCCATCACTGGCAAGCATACTCCGCGAGGTATCTACGCTGCATCACGACGACGTCTTCATCATTGAAGCGTCCAGCGGCGAGTCCATCACCTACGGCCGGATCTTCCATGATGCCGCGGCGCTAGCACAGACTTTGCAGGCTCGCGGCGTCACCCGCGGAGACCGGGTCGTGGTCATGGCTGACAACTGCCTGGACTACGTGTTCGCGGCGTTCGGCTTGATGCTTTGCGGCGCGGTCATGGTACCGGTCAGTGAGCGCTTTGGTGACGCCGGCCTTCGCTCGATCATGCAGAGGGCGGCTCCGGTGATGCTTCTTCGTGGCCCCGGCGTTCCGAGCCAGGGCTGGGCCCGAGTGCCGCAGCCGGTGATTCGGGAGCTGATGGAAGCTGCGACCGGCCCGGCACGGTGGAACCCTGTCGAGATTCGCGCCGACGAACCCATCGTCATCCTCTTCACATCCGGAACCACCGGCGACGCGAAGGGCGTCGTGCTGAGCGCCGGAAGCCAGCTTGCTGATCACCTGACGTATGGGCACGAGATGGGTCTCGGGCGCGAGAGCCGCTTCATTCAGGTCATGCCAGTGGACCACGCAGACGGCTGGGGCTACACGCTGCTCGTTCCATTCCTGAACGGGGCCTCTGTCTTGCTCACGCAGCCCTTTGATTTCCGGGTGTGCGCCCAGTTCGAGGCGGT
>JAPPOT010000419.1 GCA_028817855.1 Myxococcales bacterium | reverse complement strand
TCCGGGAGCTGCGTTCGGGCCGTCCGCGGTGCCAGCGCCGCCCGGGCCGGTCTCGGAGACCACGAAGAAGACCGCGGCGGCGGCTGCCAGGCCCGCTGCGGGCACCCAGAGCTGGCTCGGGTGCTCGGCCAGCCCGCGCCACCACTGGCCCAGGCGCTCCATCAGACCCGGCGCGGGGGCCCGGTCGGAGATCGCCGCGGCCTCTTGCTGGATGCTGGTCTCGATACGGCTGTAGAGGGCGTCGAAGTCGACGCCGGCCGAGACCTCGTCGGTGCTCGCGCCGATCGCCTTGTTCAGGTTGCCCAGGGCGTTGTGCTTGGCGCGCAGCTCGGGGTCGGCCTCGAGCCGCTGGGCGAACGCGGCCGCCTCGCTCTCCGACAGCTCCCCGTCGAAATAGCGCATCAGCTGCTCGTCTGCGTTGTGCTCGTCGCTCACGGTTCTACTCCGCGATCGTCAGATCGCCCCCGAGGTACTCGCTCAGCTCGTCCTGCATCTTGCGGCGAGCGTGGAACAGTCGGCTCATGATCGTGCCCTTCGGCACCTCCAGGACCTCGGCCATCTCCTCGTAGCTGAGCCCCTCGACCTCGCGCAGCAGGATGACGGCGCGGTGGTACTCCGGGAGCGTCTCGAGGGCGGCCTGGATCTTCTCGGTCATCTCGCGTCGGGCCACGGTCTTGCCCGGGTTCGACTCGGCGATGCGCGGCAACAGGGCACCGTCGCCGGCGGCGTCATCCTTGTGGATGCCGTCGTCGAAGTCCGTGATCTTGCGCGCCTTGCGCACGTGGTCGATCGCCAGGTTCATGACTATCCGATACAGCCAGGTGTAGAAGCTCGCGTTGCCCTTGAAGTTGCCGATGTGCTTGTGGACCTTGATGAAGGCGTCCTGGACCACGTCGAGCGCGTCCTGCTGGTTCTTGACCACGCCGATGGCGACCGCGTAGGCGCGCCGGTTGTAGCGGTCGAAGAGGCTGCGGAAGGCGACCTCGTCGCCGTTCTGCACGCGCTTGACCAGCTGGGCATCCACATGGCGCTCGCTCACCTCCGCTGGCTTGGACGCCTCCGAGTCCTCTGCATTCATCGACTTGGACGGCTCCCCAGGCGGCGCAGCGGCCTGCTCCGGCGCTGGCTTCATGGCCGCATATGTAGCATGAACGCGGCGCCTTTTGGGCAACCCGCTGGAGGGGTCGCGCGGGCCGGGTTATTTCAACGAATCCGTCCCGTTGAGCTTTGTCGGGCCACCCCATCGGGGGTACCTTCCGGCGGTGTCCTACACCGACGGCCTGAACCCACGCCAGCAGCAGGCGGTGGCGCACTTCCGCGGGCCCCTGGTGGTCTTCGCGGGGGCCGGGAGCGGCAAGACCCGGGTGATCACCCACCGGGTGGCCCAGCTGGTGGGGGAGCACGGGGTGGCCCCCTGGCGCATCCTGGCGGTGACCTTCACCAACAAGGCCGCAGGCGAGATGCGCGAGCGCCTGGCCCAGCTGCTGCCCTCCGGGGCGGACGATCTGTGGGTCGGCACCTTCCACGCGGTGTGCGCGCGGCTGCTGCGGCGCTACCACGAGGAGGCCTCGGTCCGGCGCGACTTCGTGATCTACGACGACGCCGACCAGAAGGCGATGGTCACCCGCATCCTGCGCGACATGGGGCTGGACGAGCGCCGCTACCACCCGCGCATGGTGGCCGGTGCCATCAACCGCTCCAAGCAGGAGGGCCGCGGGGTCGATCGCTTCGAGGCGGGCGATGACTTCGAGCGCGTGGTGGCGGAGATCTTCCGCATCTACGACCAGCGCATGCAGGATTGCGGGGCGCTCGACTTCGGCGATCTGATCTTTCGGCTGGTCGATGGCATGCGCAACAATCCGGATTTGCTCAGCGCCCTTCAGGACCGCTTCGAGTACGTGCTGGTGGACGAGTATCAGGACACCAACCACCTGCAGTACCTGCTGGTGCAGATGCTGTGCGAGCGCAGCCGCAACCTGTGCGTGGTCGGCGATGACGACCAGAGCATCTACCGCTGGCGCGGGGCCGACCGCCGCAACATCCTCGACTTCACCACGCACTTCCCCGACGCGACGATGGTCAAGCTGGAGCAGAACTACCGCTCCACCAAGCGCATCCTGCGCGTGGCCCACGCGGTGGTCAGCCGCAACGTGGATCGGGAGCCGAAGGAGCTCTGGACCGACAACGACGAGGGCCCGCGGGTGACCCTGATCGGCTGCCGCGACGAGCGCGACGAGGCGGCCACGGTGGTGAAGGGCATGGAGATGTTGCTGGAGGCGGGCTACGCGCGCCGCGAGGTGGCGCTCCTCTACCGCACCCACGCCCAGTCGCGCGTCTTCGAGGAGGCGCTGCGCTACTCGGAGCTGCCCTACCGGGTGATCGGGGGTGTGCGCTTCTACGACCGCGCCGAGGTCAAGGACCTGCTGGCCTACCTGCGCGTGGTGCACAACCCGGACGACGACGTGAGCCTCCTGCGCATCATCAACACGCCCACGCGCGGGATCGGCAAGACCACGATCACGCGCCTGCTCGACGCCGCGGCGCGCGAGGGCGTGAGCGTGTGGAAGGCGCTGCAGGCGGCCGACTCGGATGCGAACCAGTCGTCGTCGGCGAAGAAGGCCCTGGGCCGCTTTCGGGCGCTGATGGGGACCCTGCGGGAGCTGGCGGAGCAGGGCGAGGGGCCGGCGCGGATCGCCGAGGTGGCCCTGGACGAGACCGGCTACCTGGCGGTGCTGCAGGACGAGGACACGGCCGAGGCCGACGCCCGCGTCGACAACCTGCGCGAGGTGGTGGGCTCCATGTTCGAGTTCGAGCGCGACGCCGAGGAGGGCACCTTGGCGGCCTTCCTGGAGCTGGTCACGCTTCAGACCGACGTGGACCGCATCGACGACGACGACGCGATCACCCTGATGACCGTGCACGCGGCCAAGGGCCTCGAGTTCCCGATCGTGATGGTGGCCGGGCTCGAGGAGGAGATGTTCCCGAGCCGCGGCGCCGGCCCGGACGACGACCCGGAGGAGCTCGAGGAGGAGCGGCGCCTGGCCTACGTGGCCTTTACGCGCGCCGAGCAGCGCCTCTTCCTGAGCTACGCGTTGACGCGCCGCGTCTACGGGGAGCTCAAGTACCGGCGGCCGTCGCGCTTCGTGGAGGAGATGCCGCGCGAGGAGCTGGAGCTGGTCGGCGAGACCTCGACGCCGCGCCCGGGTCGCAGCTTTGGCGCGGGCCGCAGCTACGGCGGCAGCGGTTACGGCGGGGGGCCAGGCGGTGGTCGGGTGGCGCGGCAGCGCTTCCAGCCGCCGGCCGAGCCGCCAGAGTCGCGTGTGCCCTCGGGCGACTCCTACGTGGACAGCAACGAGGTCTCGGACGTGGACGGCGTGGTGCTAAGAGCCGGCATGCGCGTGCGCCACAAGAAGTTCGGTATCGGCGAGGTCTACGACGTGGGCGACGGCATCCCACCCCGCGTCACCGTCATCTTCCCCGGCTGGGGCAAGAAGACTCTGGTATCGAACTACCTCGAACCCGCGTGAATCGGGCGAGGTTCGCCCAGGAGCGGCTTCGCCTGCGCTCTTGTCCGCTCGATCGCGGCCAAGGCCATTACTCGGCTCAGCGTCCTCGCAGAAGTCCTCGACGTGGCGCTGCCACGCCTCCGGTTTCTGCTGCGGGCGCGCTCACTCCTGAACGAACCTCGCCCGATTCACAGGCCATGTCTGGCAACAGGCTCAGTCGTCGTCGCTGCTGCTGCTGCTGGTGTCCGACGTGTCGCTGCTGTCGCTGCTGCCGCTGGAGCCGTAGCCGTCGGAGTACCAGCCGCCGCCCTTGAGGATGAAGTTGCCGCCGGTGATCATGCGCCGCGCCTTGGGCTTGCCGCAGCTCGGGCACTTCTTGACCGGGTCTTCGCTGATGCGCTGCTCGCGCTCGAAGCCCCTTCCGCAGGCGTCACACTTGTAGCTGTAGGTCGGCATACGCGGCCGACAAAATAAGTCGTCCTGCTCAGCCGTCAAGCCTGCTCGGGAGCGCGCCGAACCTCGAGGGGTTTCGGCGCCCTCCTTCGGGTCTACTCGGCGCCCTCGCGGGCGTTGAGCTCGGCCAGGGCCTCCTCGAGGGCCGC
>JAPPOT010000673.1:1230-17569 GCA_028817855.1 Myxococcales bacterium | reverse complement strand
TCGTTCAGGGGCGAGCGCGCCCGGAGGGCCACACCGGAGGCGTAGCAGAGCTACGTCGAGGATTGGCCCGAGGACGTAAGCCGGCCCTGCGCGATTCTCGCCACGAAACTCACATCGTGAGCCAGGTGAATCCCTTGTCTAGATTCACCTCGCGCTCGTTCTTGCCGTCGCTGTCGGCGACCATCAGCTTGTGGCCGCGATCGCTGGCGAGGGAGAGCTCGCTGGCGGCGTCGTCGTCGTTCATGTGAGCCACGCGCTCGGTCCCGATGCCGACGATCAGCTCGCCCGGGCGGATGCCCGCGCGGCCGGCCGGCGAGTGGGTCTCCACGCTCAAGACCTTGAGCCCCTCGGAACGCAGCTCCACCGACAGCCCCACGCCCTTGTGGGCCACCGGCTCACCCACGCGCAGCACCAACACAGCCTTGCTGTCGAGCTGCAGGCGCGCGATCGCGCCCGGTGCCGCAGAGGTCGGCAGGCCGCGCCGCTCGATGCGACCGATCGGATCGGCGCTCACCGCCGTGTCCCGGTCCCACAGCTCGAGCCTGAACATGGCCGACGAGCCCACCTCCACGTTGCGCGGCACCGCCACGTCCCATTGCGGGCGATCGCTGTCCTGGACCACCGGGGACTCCCATACCAGGCGGTCGTCCACATAGAGCCGCACGAAGGGGTCGGGACCCGTGCCATCGTCGTCCCAGGCCAGCCCGGACTTCGGCGTGTGCAGCGACTCGGCACCGATCAGGCGCAGGCTGTACATGCCCCCCGGACGGTCCTTGCTGGTGACGCGCACATTCGGGACCGGGTGCAGCGGGGTGGTGTGGCGACGGTAGGCGCAGCCGCCCAGCGCGATCGACAGAAGCAGGATGAAGCCCAAGACACGCATACGGCGCCGTAGTCTGCCACGGGCAGCTGCGCGCGCCAACGATTGGGCCATGGGTCGCGCTGCGCGCGCCGCCCCATGAGATCATTACCGTTTTGAGACTGACGACGCGTGCCGCGCACGCTGGCCGAAGCTTGCGCCGACGGCGCCGCACGCGTTAGAACCCGGCGCTCGGAGGACGCATGAAGACGTCGCTACCCCTGGCACTGCTGCTGACCCTCTGCGCGATGGTGGTCGCCTGCGAAGACGATCCGCGTGACGTGGACCACGGCGCGGCGGACGCGGGAGCCGGAACCGGAAACTAGAACCCGTCTGTGACGGGTTCTAGAAGCTGTACTGGAGGTAGGCGGCCGCGTGGATAGCGAGCGTCTGCTCGTCGATCGCATCCAGGTTGGGCTGCAGCCGCGCGCCCGCGAGCACGCCCAGGGAGTGGTGGCGGCTGAGCATGTGCCAGTCGAATCCGAGGCTGCCGCCGTAGAGCGGGCCGAGCTCACCCGCATCCTGCACCCCGTAGAGCTGGAGCAGGTCGGAGGTCGCGAAGCCGAGCCCACCCTGCCCGGCCAGCCACAGGCCGGCGCGCGCGGACACGGGCAAGGTGAGCCGCGCCTCGAGCACCGCGTCGAGCACCTCGAAGGTGCCGGGCGACGGCGGCGCGGGGGCGTCGGTCCGGTGAACCGAGGCCTCGAACATTGCCGCGAGCGAGAACCAGCTCGCCAGGCCGTAACCGAGCCCCACCGTCGCCAGCACGCCTGGCTCGACCAGCCGCCCGACGCCGCCGGCATAGCCGCGCCCGCCGATGTGCGCGAGCACCATCGGGCCGAGCGCGAACATATCGCGCGACAGCTCGATCGCCTCGGGCGGCAAGCGCTCCACATCGAGCCGCGTCACGTCGACTGGCTCGGCCTTGGGCTCCGGGGCCTCCTGCGCCGCGAGCGTGGCCGGCCACAGCAGCAGTGCCGCCGCGAGGGCGAGAGCAGCGCGGATCGGCCTCACTCCTCCTCCGTCATCACCGAGCTGGGTGCGAAGGGTTCCGGCATCGCCACGTAGGGCTCCTCGTCGTCGTCCGCCAGCATGTCCTCCACGTCGCGCACTCGCACGGTCGCCTCGAGCAGGATGTTGGCCGCCGCCGTGGCGCGCAGCCCCAGACGCACGCCCATCAGCGCCGGCACCACCTCGGGGATGAATTCGCGGTTGCGCTCGTCGGTGGCCGACATGTTCTCGAAGAAGACCACGTTGTTGGGATTGTCGACGCCGTTGACCACCGTGGCCAGGTCGACCGCCACCTCGTCGAGCTCCTCCTCGCGGATCGTGCGCACGATGCGCTCGCCGCCCTCCAGCATGTAGAAGCGCTCCCACTGGGAGAACTCGGCGGTGGGCTCCTCGTCGACCAGGATCACGCCCGGCACGTACTCGTGAAACTCGTTGTAGCCGTTCACGATCACGGCCACCTCGCGCTCATCGTCGTCGAGGTTGGCGAGCGTGAAGTCGATCTCCACCTCGATGTCCCCGCGCTGCACCCACGGCAGGCGGTCGTAGGGCAGCTCGTAGGCCTCCCCCGCCTGACGCAGGTCGCTGAGAACGGTGTCGTTGATCGGCCGCACGGGCAGGTCGACGCGCGTCTCGACGATGAAGATCGCACCGTCCTCGCTCTCCACGGCCGCAGCGGTGTCCGCGGTCATCGCCACCTGGTGCAGCTCCTCACCGGCGAAGCGGCGTTCGTCTGCGCAGCCCAACACGAGCAGCAAGAGCAAAGCCCAACCCGTCAGCTTCAGTGCGTGTCCCATGCGTCACCTCCCCAGATCAGCTGCCGAACAGGAACGGGTAATCCACATCCACCTCGCCACCATCGGGCTCGGGGAACTTCCAGCGCTTCACCTGGCGCACCATGCAACCCTCGACCTTGGTGCTGCCCAGGGTGCTCTTGCCGATGCGCGCCGTGGTGACGCGCCCCTTGCGATCGATGCGCCAGCGCACGTGCACCTTGCCACGCAGGTTGGGCTCGCGCTGCAGCGCGTTCTCGAAGCAGTACTTGATCGCCGCGCGGTTGGCGCGCACCACGCGATTGATCTGCTCGGCCGAGAGGAAGCCCTTGACCTTGGCCGCCTTGCCCCCGAGCGAGAGCTTCACCTCGCGCGCCTTGCGCCCGCTCGCGCCTGCGCCCTTCTTGCCGCGACCCAGGCCCTTGCCCCCGGCTACCGCGGTGCCGAGCTTGCCGGCGCCGAAGAGCACGCCCTCGCCGCGGCCGCCGCCGCCCTTGCCCGAGCCGCGCAAGCCCATGCCGCCACTGCCCTGACCGGTCACGTTCTGCACCGCGCCGAGCCCGCCGATCAGGTCGTTGATCGAAGGCGCGTCGAGCGCGCTGCTGAGCGCGCCGCGATCACCGCCGCCGCTGAGCACGCCCAGCAGCCCCATGCCGCGCACCTTCTGGGCGACCGCATCCTTGCGCTCGCCGGCGATCTCCGTGTCGCGCTGGGTGGCGTCCTGTCGCCCGACCCGGCCCTGCTCATCCTTGGCGCGCTTGCCGCCCTGCTCCTCGCGATCGCGCAGACCCGGGTCGTCGCTCTCGGTGCCGCCGCTGCTCGCGCTGGGGTCGGGCAGCTCCTCCGGCGGCGGCACCACGAGGAACTTGCGCACCAGCTCGATGTCGAGCTCCAGATCGCTGCTCGGCACGAACTCCTCCGCGGCCACCACGAAGAGAAAGAGGAGACCGACCACGTGGGAGAAGATCGACAGCCCCAGGCAGGCGAAGAGCGCGCCATCCCGGAAGCTCTTGCGCGGGGTCTCCCCGCGGACGTGGCGCACCTGCTGAAAGAAGAAGGACACGCCGCCGAACGTGATGACCCCGTAGTCACCCGGACCGAGCGTGACGGGCCCCGGCAGGGAGCGCGCAGCCACGCGCTGCCCGCGTAGCCACACGAAGCCTCCCATCTGCGGCGACGGGGTCAGGCGCCAGCTTGGGCCCTCGGGCTCGAGCACGCTCACGCGGTCGTCGGGCACGATGCCCTCGGGCACGGGGAAGATGCCGCCGTCCCCAAGCACGATCTCGGTTGGCTCGAGAATCAGCTCGTCGCCTTGCAGCGTGCCGTTCCAGAGCAGTGCGACGCGCAGGGGCGGCGGCTTGGGTGCGTTCTTTGAGCCCTTCGCGCTCATTTGAGGGACTTGTCCTCACTCGAGCGCTGCAACTCCGGCATGAAGGAACGGTGCGGCAGACGCGGGCGTCCGAACTCCGCGCGCAGCCTGTTGAGGAAGTAGAGCATCTGCGGCGTCTTCAGCTGGCCCTCGATGTCCAGCCCACTGAACTCCATCACCTTCACCTCGCCCTCGCCCTCGCCGCGGATCTCTTCGTGCACGGGGCCGGCGCGCTCGGCGCCGTCGGCCTCGTCGCCCTTGGCCGCCTCGGCCTTGTCGCCCTTGGCCCCCGCGCCGGCCTTCTCCCGCTCGACGGTCACCTCGGTGCGTGTGCCCTTGGCCTTGCCTCTCGCCTTGCCCTTGTCCTGGGCAAGCGCGGGTAGCGCGAGCGCGCACAGCAGCAGGGTGAGCAGCAGGCGCATCACTTCTTCGCCTTCCCCTTCTTCGCGGTGGGGACCGGCGGCGCGACGGGCTCCGGCTCGGGCAGATCTTCGAGGTAGCGCTCGGCCTGCTCCAGCGCATCGCCGGAGCCGACCCGGGTGAAGCGCTCGAAGAGCGGTCGCGCCTCGGCCGGCTTGTCCTGGAACTCGACGCGCAGAATCGCCAGGTCGTAGAGCGCCTGGGGATGATTGGGCTCGGCTTGCAGCACCCGCTCGTACTCACTGGCGGCCTTTTGATGCTGGCCGAGGCCGCGCAGGGCGATGCCGAGCCCGACCCGGGCGTCCGCATGCTCGGCGTCGTTGCCCAGCACGTGGCGGTACTCGTCTGCCGCCGAGCGGTAGTCGCCGGCGTGCAGCAGGACCGACGCGCGATTCATGCGCGCGGGCGAAAAGCCGGCGTCCACAGCCAGCGCTGCCTGGAAGCGTTCGAATGCCACCTGTGTGTCTCCCCTCTCCAGGGCGACGAGTCCCAACTCATTGTGAGGCCGCGGGCTCTTCGGATCCAGCGACAGCGCCTTGTCGAAGACGAGCTCGGCCACATCGAGCTCACCTTTCCCCCGATAGATTCTGCCCACCTCCAACAAAGCTTCGGCATTTCCGGGTTCTCGGACCAAAGCCTCGCGCGCCGCGTCGAGTGCGTCGTCGTGCTCACCCTGCTCCCTGAGCACAGCTGTATGGGCGACACGCACCTCCACGTTCTCCGGTCGCTCTTCCAGGTAAGCCTCGAGCAGGTCGGATGCTTCATCGAGCTCGCCCAGCTCGAGCAGCACCTCCGCCAGCGCCATCAGCGGTTCCTCCGCCCCGGGCTGGATCTTGCGCGCAGCGCGGAACTCGCGCGCAGCAGGGCGCAGCTCGCCGCGCCGCCGGTGCAGCACGCCGAGATTGTAGTGGGCCTCCCACAGGTGCTTGTCGATCTTGATCGCCTCGCGCAGCAGGGCCATCGCCTGCTCCTCGGCGCTGCCGGGCTTCTGCAGGAGCTTGCTCGCGCGCAAGTACTTCTTGGCGGCGCGCGGATCGGCGGGCGGCACCTCGGCGGTCTGTAGCGTCGCTTTCTTGGGCGCGGAGGACCCGCAGCCCCAAAGCATGGCGAGCGCGAGCAGGAGCGTCAGCTTGCGCAGGATCATCGCACTCGCCCTCCGCGGCTTCATCGCACCCGCCCTCCCCGGCCTCGCGCCTTCCGCTTGGCGCGCTTCTTCGGCTTCGGGGCCGGCGCCTGGGCAACCGCCTGGGGGGCCGGCTCGCCGCGCCGCAGCCCCTCGTAGGGCGTCGGCTCGGGCAGCAGCTTGCCGGTGGCGATCTCGCCGCCCAGCTCGCGCAGGGGCGGGTACTCCACGTCGTTGAGCCGCGTCAGGCCCTCACGCAGTTTCTGGGTCCAGCGGTTGAAGACCCGCAGCTCAAGCGCCTTCTGATAGCCGCCTTCGTAAGCCTCCAGCGCACGCTCTTCGATCGGCACGATGAACATGACCAGCTGATCGCGGTAGGCCTGCTCCTCCTCCTCGTTGAGGCCCTCGGGCACCGGCGCCTCGCGCAGGGACTCGGCGAACAGCTCGTAGCTCTGGCCGATCTTGAAGAGGGCCGCCGTCACCCACTCGGCCACGCGGTACTCGACCACGTCGCCGTAGATCGCCGAGGCCTTCTTGAGCAGCTCCGACTTCTTCTCCAGGCGCTTGCCCAGGTTCTTGACGTCGCCCTCGATGCGGATGCGGTCGAACTCGGCCAGCACCAGATCACCCTGGATGAAGCGCGCCTGCGCCGCGAAGTAGAGCCCGGTGGTGAGCTTGTTCTTGGCGCGGCCCTTGCGTTTGAGCGGCTTGGTCGCGGCGCGCAGGGCGCGGTCGGCGCCGCGCTGGTCGCCCTTCTTCATCAGCACTTGCGCGAGCCGCGTGTTGGCCTCGATGCGCCGGTCCAGGCTCTTGCCTTGCCGGGCGTAGCGCCGATAGACCGACGCCGCCTCGCTCCAGCGCTCGGCCGACTCGTGGGCGCGGCCGATCATGAAGAGCACCTCGTCGCCGGCCTCGTGGCCCGGAAAGAGCTCGCTGAAACGCCGCCCGTCGCGCGCCGCCCGCTCGCTGTCACCCGCCGTGACGCGCAGCACCACCGCGTTGTAGAGCGCATCGGCGCGCTTGTCTCCGCGCGGGAAGCTCTCCGCGTAGCTCTCGTAGAAGCGCGCCGCGTCGCGGAACTGGGCGATCGATTCGAACATCTGGGCCGCGCTCCAGGCGCCGAGCGCGCCCTCTTCACTGCCCGGGTGCTTGTCGATCAACGACTCGTAGGCGTCCGCGGCCGCGTCCAGCTTGCCCGCCCGCTGCCACTCCTGTCCGGCGTTGTAGTAGGCCTGGGCGGCGCGCTTGTCCCGCGGGAACTCGTGGGCGGCGCGCAGGTAGGCCTCCGCCGAGGCCTCGTGCTCGCCCTTGCCCGCCAGCTGCTCCCCCAGGGCGAAGACCGACTGCAGGATCAGCCCGTCGAGCTTGCGCTGGGCCTCGGCGGTCTGGAACGCGGGCGCGTCCTTGAGCCGCCGCGCCCAGGTCTCGATGTTGGCGTAGTCCTTGGCCCGGTTGAAGCTCTCGAGCACCAGCTCGCCGGCCGCGGCCGCGTGCTCACTGTGCGGGTAGCTCTCGAGCAGCTGCCCAAACTGGCGCACGGCCGGGTCGTAGATGCCGCGCTCGAAGTACATGCGTCCCTGCCGGAAGAGGATGCCGGGCACCTCCGGGTCTTTGGGGAAGAGCTCGATGTAGAGCGCGATCGCCTCGGAGAAGCGACTGTCGGTCTCGGTCTCGCCGCATGCTGGCGGCAGGGGCTTGCCGGGCTCCGGCGCCCTGCAACCCTCGAGCTCGACCACGCGCACGGTCTCGAAGGCGATGATCGCATTGTAGAGCGCGTCCTGGGTGAACTCGCCCTTGGGCCGCATCCGGGCCGCCTGCAGGTAGGCGCGACCGGCCTCGTCGTAGCGCGTCAGGCGATGGAAGAGGATCTCCGCCAGGTAGAAGGTGATCTCGTAGCTGTAGATCGACTTCGGGAAGTGCGTGGCGTGGACGCGGTAGAGCTCCACGGCGCGGTTGAAGTCGGGGATCTGCTTCTCGCGCTGCGCGCGCTCGTGGTAGTAGAGGCCCTGCACGCGCACGGCGCGCTCGGCGGCGCGCTCGGCGCGCTTGATCGCCTCCGGGTCGGCCTGGCGCTGGGCCCAGTCGCTGCCCGGCTTGTAGGTCGAGGCCAGCGTCTCGAGCGCCTTGATGGTGTTGTCCGCGTCGTCGAGCGCGGCGTAGGCGCTGGCGATCTGGCGCTGGTACTCCGGCGCCCGCGGCGAGTCCGGCTCGCGCCCGAGCAACATCGCGTAGGCCTCGATCGCACGGTCGAAGCGCGACTGGTCGAAGAAGGTGCGGCTCAGGCGCATGAGCACGCGCGAGGCGTACTTCTCGCCACCGATCTCGCTCAGGAACCCGTGCAGGTCTGCCGCGGTGTTCTTCTCATCCTCGGTGAAGACCTGGATCAGGTACTCGAGGGCCTCGTCCTGCAGCGCGATCAACCGCCGCCGGCGCTCCCCGCTGACGCCCTTGAGGCGACCGCTCAGGTCGAGCACCTCGCGGAAGCGCTTGGCCGCATCCTTGCTGCGGCCGAGCTTCCACAGGCACCAGGCGCTCTTGAACAGCGCCAGGTCCGACAGCTCGCTCTCCGGATGCTCGAGCACCTTCTGGTACTCGGCCAGGGCCGCCGCGTAGTCGTAGTTGCCCGTGAAGTGCCACTCGGCGTGGGCCATGTGGGCGTCCGGCTTGAAGCGGCTGTCCGGAAACTCGTCGATGATGCGGCGGTAGGCCTCGAGCGCCTCGCCCGTGCGCGCCGCCTCGATCAGCGCGTACGCTTTCATGTAGAGCACCAGGTCGATGCGATCGAACTTCGGGTGCTCCTTCAGGATGCGATCGTAGAGGCCCAGCGGAACGCGGATGTCGGCGTTAGGCGGGGTGGCGGGGCGCCGCGCCTTCGGGATCTTCTGCCAGCGGTCGTAGGCCTCCAGATAGACGATGCGCGCCTGCTCCCAGCGCAGCTCGGCCAGACGCAACAGGGCGTCGGGCATTTGCGGCGAGTCGCGGCGCTCGCGCTTGACGAAGCGCTCGAGCTGGCGGATTGCCTCCTTGCGGCGCGCTACCACCAGCTTCTCGCGCTTGCGCAGCATGCGCTCCAGGATCTCGGTCTCCCGCACCTTGCGCCGATCGATGCGCTCGGGCGGCCGGTCGCTGAAGAAGATCCGGCTCTCGATGTTGTCCGGCGCCTGCAGCACCGGCTGATCCTTTTCCTTGGTCTGGCCGATCACGTCGCGCTCACGCGGCGCGCGGCGCGCGGGCGCCTTCTTGTCCGCGAAAGCCGGCAGCGGCGAGAGCGCGAGCAGCAGCGCGATGACGAGCAGGCGCCTCACTCGGCGTCCTCCTCGCCCTCGGGCAGGCGCTCCTCGTACTCGTCGGGCCAGTCCTCGCCCTCGAAGGGCCAGTACTCCTCGTCGTCCTCGAGTAGCCCCTGCACCATCAGCGGATTGCGCAGCTCGGGCGGGAAGCGTCCGGCGGCCAGGCTCTCGATCTGGATCTCGATACGGCGCTTGCTGCCCATCACTGCGTCGATGCGCCCGATGCGCGCGCGCCGCAGCCACATACCGAGGCGGTCGCGGAGCTCGCGCAGGGCCACGTGGGCGCGGCGCTCGGCCGCGGCCGCCAGCTTCACCCGCACGGCCGACGCGCGCGCGGGCAGGCGCGAGGCGCGCTCCACGTCGCGCGCGATCAGCGCTTCGGCCCCGCTGCCGCCCGTCTCCGCACTGCCAGTGCGCGCGCGTGTCTCGCTTCGCAGGTCGTAGGCCCGATCCGACAGGTTCTCCACGCGGTCGGCCAGCTGCGCGATGCGTCTCTCCGCGTCCCGCACCTTGGCCTTGTCCGCGCCGGCACGGCGCACGGCGTCCACCTCGCGCGAGGCGGCGCGCAGCGCCCGGCGCGCCAGCTTCAGCTCGCGCCGCAGCTCGGCGTGGCCCTGCGCGTCCTCGTCGATTGCCCGCGGCCGCTCGCTGCCCTGGAGCTTGGCCAGGATCATGTCCAGGTCGCGATGGACCCGCCCCGCCCGCGCGGCCTCGGCATCGAGCGCGCGCACATGGGCGTGCAGGCGGTAGAACTCAGGGTCCACCCGCAGGAGCGCGAGGATCATGCGACGGTGCTCGGAGCGCGGGCTGCGGCCCTGCTCGGCTTCGAGCAGCTCCTCGTAGAGCCCGTCGCGGCGCGCGCGGTTGCCGAGCAGGCGGTCGATCTCCTCGGTGATCGGACCGAAGCGCTTGGTGAAGCGGGCGAAGAGCGCGTCGGCGCGCTCGAACTCGCAGCGCCCGAGCGAGACGTAGCCGCGCAGGATGGTCGCCTCGTCGACAAAGGGCGAGCGCGGGAAGCGCGCTTCGAGCTGATCGAGCAGGTCGACGGCGGTGCCGTGGTCGCCGCCCTCGTAGGCCGCGTAGGCCCCCTCGAAGAAGGCATCCGCCAGCTTCGGCGAGTCCTGGGGCAGCTGAAAGTAGTAATAGAAGGCGTCGTCGCTGCGGCCCATCTCGTGGGCGACGCGACCCAGGCCCAGACGCGCCAGGTCCTGGACCTTGAAGAAGCGATCGTCGACGAAGAAGCTGTAGCGGTCGTCGGCACCGGTGTCGGCGATCTCGCAGAAGCGCTTCTCCGCCTCCGCGTAACGCTCGCCGCGCGCCGCGGCCACGCCCATCAGATAGCGCGCGCTGGCGAAGAAGCGCGAACGCTTTCCGATCTGGCCGAAGATCGCGCCGGCCTGGGCCAGCTCACCGGCGTCGTAGCGCGCGCGACCCCGCAGGTAGCGCAGCTCGTTCTGGGCATCCTCCGGCAGCGTCTGGCCCAGCTCCTCGAGCCAGTCGGCGGCGGCATCGGCATCGCCCAGGTCCAGGGCGACATCCACGTAGCGACGCACCGCCGGGCCGAAGTAGCTGCTGTCGCTGCCGCGCTGGATGCCGCGCTGAAGGTAGCGGCGCGCGGTCAAGAGCGATCCGGTGCGGTGCAACGCGGCGCCCAGCATGTGCTCGGCGGCCGCGGCCGGCTCGAAGTCCTGGAAGTCGGCGTAGCGGGGGCTCTCCACCGCCTCGAGCAGCACCACCGCCGCCTCGTCGTAGCGTTGCGCCAGGTAGAGCTTCTCGCCCTTGCCGACCAGCGCCGCGAGCTCATCGACGCTGGCGCCCTCGAGCGGCAAGAGCTTCTCGGCCGCCAAAGCCTTGAGGTGCTCGCCGAGCTCGGGCAAAGGCGCGGGTTCCGGCTGCTGGGCGGCGAGCGAAGGCGCGACCAGCAGCGCCAACAAGGTGCTCGCGAGCGCGCACCTGTACTGCTGCGTGCCACGCCCTGCCTGTCTGCCGACCCCGACCATCACGCCCGCGACCTCACCTCACTTCAGCGGCTCTGCGACCACCTCGAGCCGGCTCTCCACGTCGTACTCGCCCTCGCGATCGTCCGCGAAGTCGTCGGCCATGTCCGAGTCGTCGTCTAGGACGAGCCGCAGATCCGTACGATGCTCGCGCACCACCTCGAAGCGGAAGGTGTTTCGCACGCTGTAGCGATAGGCCTCGTCGTCCCGCGCCCGGTGCTCGAGCTCCAGCGTCAGCTCGTGCTCCCCCGGTGCGGCGAAGCCCTCGAAGACCGGATGCGCGGGGTCGCTCGGGATCGAGCTGCCGTCGCCGCGAAAGATCGGCGCCCCGTCCAGATAGATCGCGACGCGCGTCACGGTCTGGTCCGGCATCGCCTCGTCCTCGAGCATCACGCGGACGCGCGTCTTGAACAGGGCCTTGCCCAACATCGACACCGTCGCGCGCGCTTGCACCAGCTCGTCCATCACGGCGGACAGCTCCTGGCGCAGGGCGTCGAGCTCCGCCTTCTGCCCGCCCGGCTGCTCGGCTTCCGGCGCGGGTGCAGGCTCGGGCTCGGCCGGCGGCGCCGGGGCCGCCCCTGCCTCGGCCTCCTCCTCGGTCACGACCATCTCCGCGCCCGACTCCTCGGCGGCGACGCCCTCGGCAGCGGGCGCACCCTCGGGCGCAGCGGCGCCTTCGCTCGCGGCCTCCGCGGGCTGCGCGGCCGGCGCCGGCGCTTTGCGCTTGCCGCGTCGCTTGCGTTTCTGGGCGGCGGCGTCGAGGCCGACCCCGAGCACGAGGGTGACAGCGACCAGACCGGCGAAGGCGATGCGAATCATGCCCATGCTCCCCTCCTCACGATGACAGCGGCAGGAAGACCGAGAAGCCCAGGGTGGCCGCAAGGTTGTTGACGATCTCGGAGCGCCCGCCGATCTCCTGCCCGAGAACCTGATCGCGCAGGTCGAACCGCATCGACAGCCACTGGGTGAAGTGGAACTTCATGCCGAGACCGCCGCTCACGGTCAGACCCTCGGCGGTTTGGTTGTCGGTGACGCCACCGCCGAGCGCGAGGTGGATGTCGAAACGCGAGATCCCACCCGAGAACCAGCGCAGCTTGCCGTAGGCGATCGACCACAGCAGGTGCCCCTGGTAAACGTAGACCGGCGTGTCGATGCGCAGCTGGGTGAAGCTGGTGTCCTGCTCGACGATGTCCACCAGGTCGGACTCCGCGCGCGTGTAGGCAAAGCTCGCCTCGAGCCCGAGGTCCTCGGTGAAGTGGAAGGTGTAGGCGCCCTGCAACAGGTAGGACGAGGACAGCAGGTCGGCGGCGTAGACCCCGCCCATCGCGCTGAGCTCGTGGCGCCCGGCCTTCTGAAAGAGCCGCTTCTGCACTCCTCGGTAGCGGCGGCGCGCGTTGAGCTCGTCGCGGATCGCCTCGTCGATGCATTGCGCATCCGCCAGCTCGGGAGCGGCCGTGAGCAAGAGCACGGCGCCCAGCAGCAGCTGCGCCGCGCCCATGAGCCGAGCGCGCAGCCCAACCCGCGTTCCCCTTCGGTGATCAGAACTGATAGCGCTCTCCCGTATCGCACACGATGGTAACCACGCACTGCTCCGGTGACAGCTCCGCGGCGACCTTCACCGCCGCGTGCACGTTGGCGCCCGAGGAGGGCCCCGCGTAGATGCCTTCCTCGCGCGACAGCCGCGAGGCCATGCGCTCCGCCTCCGGATCGGAGACCGTGATGATGTTATCGATCTGCGAGCGATCGAGCACGTCGGGCACGAAGCCGGCGCCGAGCCCCTGGATGGCGTGCAGGCCCGGCCGCCCGCCGCTGAGCACGGCGCTGGCCCGCGGCTCGACGGCGTGCACCTCGAGCTGCACCTCCCGCCCGCGCAGGCCGCGCGCGACACCGGTCAGCGTGCCGCCCGTGCCGACGCCCGCCACGAAGGCATCGACTCTTCCTCCCGTGGCTTCGTGAATCTCGGCCGCCGTCGTGCGCTCGTGCACCCGCGGGTTTTCCGGATTGTCGAACTGGCGCGGCATCCACGCCCCCTCGGCCCGGGCGATGCGCTCCGCCTCCTCGACCGCGCCGCGCATTCCGTCGTGCGCGGGCGTGAGCACCATGTCGGCGCCATATGCGCGCAGGATCGACTGGCGCGCGCTCGACATGTCCTCGGGCATCACCAGGATGCAGCGGTGACCGCGCACGGCCGCGAGCATCGCAAGGCTGATACCGGTGTTGCCGCTGGTCGCCTCGACGATGGCGCTGCCCGGTGTCAGCGCACCGCTCGCCTCGGCCGCGAGGATCATCGCGTGGGCGGGACGATCCTTGACGCTGCCAGAAGGGTTCTGGGACTCGAGCTTGGCGAGTACCTTGGCCCCCTTCGAATCGGGGATGGTGACGAGCTGTACGAGGGGTGTACCGCCCACCAGATCCCACACCCCTTCGAAGATGCGGTGCCGCATGCCGGAGAGGGCGACATTACTATCGTTCCGATGTCATTGCCACGACTGCATCGGCTAGCTTCCATCGCCACACACCATTTCGAGCGCTCGATCCCCGATGTGTGCGCGCGTCCTACTGTACGCGTTTGAAGACCTCGGCCTCGCGAAAGATGCGCACGAGCTCTTCGTCGAGGTGACCATCCTCCACCTCGAAGCCGAGAATCTGCAGCGCCCGATCCTCGGCCAGCGCCTTCTTGTAAGGGCGGTCCGATGCGGTGAGCGCGTCATAGATATCGGCGACCGTCATCACCTTGGACGACAGTGGGATGTCCACGTCCTTCACGCCCATCGGATAGCCGCTGCCGTCGAGCTTCTCATGGTGGGCGCGCGCGATCTCCGGGATGCGCGCCATCGACTTGCCCCACGGGATCTTGGTCAGGAACTGGTAGGTGTGGACCACGTGGGAGCGGATCTCGTCGATCTCCATCGGGCTCAGTGAGCCCCGCGTGATCTTGAGCGCGATCACCTCGCTCTTGGTCAGCAGCTGGTGCTTTGCGCCCTCCAGGTCCTGATAGCTGAGCTCGGCCACCTCCACGATGCGCGAGAAGTCGCCCTCCGACAGCACGCTGGGCTCGTTGGCGCGCTCGATCACCGCCCAGGCGTCGAGCAGCTCGCCCTTGCGTGTGTCGAAGGCTTCCTGCATGGCGTCTAGGTCCGCCTGCCCCGCGCCGCGCTCCATCGCCGCCAGCTTGTCGCGCAGGAGATCGGTCTCGGCAGCGCGCACCGCCAGCTCGACGCGCATACGGATCGCGTCGTGCTCGTGGGGGTAGAGCTTCTTGGCCTTGACCAGCACCTCCTCGCGCACGCCGATCTTGCCGAAGTCGTGCAGCAGCGCCGCGTACTTCAGCTCCTGCATGTCGCGCACGCTGAAGCTTGCCCCGCGGTAGGGGCCGTGGTCGATGCGGTCGAGCGTCTCGGCCAACGCGCACGACAGCACGCTCACGCGCAGGGAGTGGCCGCTGGTGGTCGGGTCGCGCTGCTCGATCGCCTGCACGCTGGCGCGCACGAAGCCCTCGAAGATGTTTCGGATCTCGGTGTAGAGCAGCGCGTTCTCGAGCGCGATCCCGGCCTGCGCCGCCAGCGCCGCCACCAGCTCCTCGCAGCGCCCGTCGAAGGGCACCACCTGCTCGGCCACCGCCGCTTCGCCCGTGAGCTTGGAGCTGGGATCGCGCTTCTTGTTGATCAGCTGGATGACGCCGATCACCTCGTCCTCGGCCGAGATCATCGGCACGGCGAGCATCGACACGGTGCGGTAGCCCATGCGCTCGTCGAAGCTCTCGTCGAAGCCATAGGGCACGCTGTCGTCCGCGTCGACGACGTAGACGTCGGCGACATTGATCGGCTCGCTGTTGACGACCGCCGTGCCCGCGATCGACTCGGTGTCGACCGGCATCACGAACTCGGAGGCCTCGTAGCTGATCGAGTCGTTCTGGGAGTGCTTGAAGTGCAGGCGGCGCCCGCCGTCCTCGGCATCCTCGACAACGTAGATGCTGCCTGCGTCCGCACCCGTGATGTAGCGGCTCTTCTCCAAGATCAGGTCCAGCAGCCGATCGATGTCGCGCTCCTGGGTGATCGCCCGCGCGATCTCCACCAGCTCGCCTCGCTCGTACTGGGAGCGCGCCAGCTGCTGGATGCTGTCGGCGTCGTTGCGCCGAAGGTCCACGCGCTCGAGCAGCCCGTCGAGAGCGATGCGCAGCACCTCCGGCGGCACGTCGCTAGGCAGCAGCGACAGCGCCGAGTGCTCCAGCGCCAGCGTCTCCAGCTGCTGGGGCGGCGTGCCGACCAGCAGCAGCGCGGTCTCGCCCTCGGCCAGCGCCTCGGCGAGCTGCGGCTGTTCGGTCAGGCGGTCGCAGCCCATCACCAGCACGCGTGAACCCCCGCGGCTCACCTCCAGGCCCCCGCGCGACCGATCGACCTCGAGCGTGGCGCCCTCCAGCGGGCCGCCGCGCTCGATCATCTCGCGCCAGCGCTCAGCCGATGTCTTCGTCATCCGACCCCCCGGTCCGGGCTACGTCACGTGCGTCGTAGGCCTCGACGATGCGCTGCACCAGCGGGTGGCGCACCACGTCCGCCGCGCTGAAGAAGCACACGCTCAGCCCGTTCACTCGCGAAAGGAGCTCCACCGCGTCGCGCAGCCCGCTCTTCTGCTCCCCAGGCAGATCGACCTGCGTGATGTCTCCCGTGATGACCGCCTTGCTGCGTTGACCGACACGCGTCAGGAACATGCGCATCTGCGCGACCGAGGTGTTCTGGGCCTCGTCGAGCACGATGAAGCTGTCGTTGAGCGTACGCCCGCGCATGAAGGCCAACGGCGCCACCTCGATCGTTCCACGCTCGATCAGGTTGTGCACGCGCTGGGCCGGCAACATGTCGTGCAGGGCGTCATAGAGCGGGCGCAGGTACGGGTCGACCTTGTCGGCCATGTCGCCCGGCAAGAAGCCGAGTTTTTCGCCGGCCTCCACGGCCGGCCGGGTCAGCAGGATGCGCTTGACGCGCTTGGCGTTGAGCGCCTGCACCGCCATCGCCATCGCCAGGTAGGTCTTGCCGGTGCCCGCCGGCCCCACGCCGAAGACGATGTCGTGGGCGGCCATCGCTTGGAGGTAGTACTTCTGTGCCAGCCCGCGCGGCGTCACCTGGCGGCTGCCGGCTGCCGTGACGACCTGCGCCTTGAAGATGTCACTGAGGTTTGCGTCCGGGTGCTCGCGCAGCAGCCGGATGCTCGCCTCCAGGTCGCCCGGCTGAATGTGCGCGCCGCCGTCGCGCACCACGCCGATCAGCTCGGTCAGGACGCGCTGGGCCAGGCACACCGCCTCGTAGCTGCCCTGCAGGTGGATCACGTCGCCGCGCAGGCCGGCCTGCAGCCCGCAGCGCCGCTCCAGGATCGCGAGCCGCTCGGAGCCCGGGCCGGTCAGCGCGAGCAGCAGCTCCGGATCCTCGACTTCGACCTCGGCGCTCAGCCGCTCGTCCTCTTCCGGGGCGGGAGTGGCATCGGGGCCGTCTTCGGCGTCCTCCGGAGG
>JAPPOT010000673.1:0-1220 GCA_028817855.1 Myxococcales bacterium | reverse complement strand
CTGCAGCTCGGTGGCGGGGGCGTCACTCACGGTCATGCGCGGTCGAGGCCTCGAACGTTAGCTCGGGCCCCCGACCCCCGCAACCGCGGCAGGTAGGCGCAACTCTCACCCCCCAAGGGCGATGCCGATCCGCTTGCGCAGCTCGAAGTAGGGCTCCGAGGTACTGTAGGCCAACAGCTCGTTCATACGATCCTTGCGACCGACGCTGGAGGCGTCCTCCGGGCTGGCCTCGATCACCGCGTTGGCGATTTTCAGGTCGTTGCTGAGCACGAAGCCGATGCGGTCCGCGGTCAGGTCGACGCCCGCCATCCAGGCCTTCATGTCCAGCTCCGGCGCCGCCTCGAGCAGCTTCTGGGTCAGGCTACGCAGGGCATCGCGTTGGGGACCGCTGAGGGTCTGACCGAGCGCCGCGACACACTCGCGCACCTGCTGCTCCATCGTCTGTGGGATCGGGAACTTCGGCGCGACCGAGCGGATCGCCGACAGCAGCCATGCGCGCAACCCGGTACCGGTCGGTACGATCTGGCGAACATAGTGGCCGTGACGGAAGTAGCTCAGGTGTCGGCCCGCGACGAAGGCGAGCGCCTGCTGCGGACCGCCCGCCTTGGCGCCTTGCCCGACGCCGATCGCGGGCGGATTGCTGAACAGGAAGGACAGACCGCCGGCGTCGTGGGGCACGTCGTAGACCGGCGGCAGGTGCGTGGTCATGGTCTCGGCCACGTGGGCGAGCATGCGCCCCATGGCCGTCTGGTCGTTGATCGGGTCGATCCGGTTGTTCTCGCCGACACCGAAGGTTGAGAGCTGCTGAGACTGGGTCGCCACGATCGCGGGCGTGAGCGTCGCGAAGATCGCCGTCAGCGTCGCGTCCTGGGCCGGGTGGAGCAACAGCTCGCGCCACAGGTCGTCGGTGATCGGCTGCTTGGTCTTCGCCAGGCGCGTGAGGCGGTACTTCTTGAAGAACTTCTCCTCGTCCACGTCGGCCTGCTTGAGGCAGCGCAGGGCCTGGCACATGCACCAGGACTCGTCCGGGCGCTTGGCGCTCGTGTAGATCTTGCGCAGGGCTTGCAGGCTCTCCACGCGGTACGGGTCGATCTCCAGGTAGTAGCGGTGGGCGTCGACCGCGTGCTCGAAGAAGCGCTTCGGCTCCTTCGTGTAGATCTCGGTGATCAACGAAACAATAAAAAAAAAATCGCAGTCGAGCGACAGCGCCTCTTCGTAGA
>JAPPOT010000686.1 GCA_028817855.1 Myxococcales bacterium | reverse complement strand
GCCCCGGAGACCCCGCCACGGAGCTCCTGAGCCTCGTTGGTGCCCGCGATGCGGCTCAGGTGCCCGTAGAGCGTGTAGCGGCCTAGGGGCACGAAGAAGGTGCCGTAGAGCACGGCGCTCAGGACGAGCATCTTCACCGCTGTGCGCAGGAAGAAGGCGATCATGCCTACCTTCTACTACATCACCCCCAACTGGCAAAGAAACTGGGAGCAGGGTCAGAACACGCGCTCGGGTACGAAGATGATGTCGCCCGACTGGAGCGGGAAGTCCTCGGCCCGCCCTTCGACGATGCTCTTCACGGGCACCTTGAAGCGCTTCAGCTCGCCTTGGACCCGGCGGGTCACCACGGTGCTGTCTCCGGCTGCGACCTCGGTCAGACCGCCGCTGGAGCTGATCGCCTGCATGACCGTGATGCCCGGAATGACCCCGATTGCGCCCGGCTTGCTCACCGCGCCCATCACGATGATGCGCTTGGAGACCTGCTCGAGCACGAAGACCTGTACGTACGGTTCCTTGAGGATCTGGCCTTCCTTCAGCTTCGCCTGGAGTGTGGCCGCGACCTCGGATGGCGTCTTGCCCGCCACGGGGACCTTGCCCACGAGCGGAAAGCCGATCGATCCGTCCTCGGCGATGCGGTGCTTGCCCGACAACTCCTTCTCGCCGTAGACGCTGACCTCGAAGACGTCGCCGGGCCCGAGCATGGCGTCGTCCTCCACGCCGGCCCGCGGTGCCTCCGGGGAGATGGGCGTCGACGCACAGCCGAACGTCGTGAAGAGGCCCAAGAGCAGCAGCACGCTCGTACGTCCCACGCCCGTCATTCTAGCGCGCTCAGAGGAAGGCGCGCACGCCGAGCCAGGCGCTGAAGCGATTGTACTTGGCCTCGTCGACGACCTCCGGCGTGTTGGGATCAGCGTCATCGTCGAAGGTGAAGGTGAAGTCGGTGAAGTTCTGTAGGTAGCCGACCTCCGCAGTGAGCGCGAACCAGTCCGTGAACCGATACTCGCCCGATAGCCCGGTCAGCAGGTGTATGTCGTTGCGATCGTCGCTCAGCAGATCGTCGCGCCCGAAATCCACCATCGTGAGCTCGGCGCTGGCCCGTAGCATGAAGACACCACCGAAGAGGGCCTGGCCCTGGGCCTTGAAGCGGTCGGTGCGCGCGAAGTTGCCCTGGAAGGCGCTGTTGAACGCGCGCTCGTAGGCGAGCGTCAGGGCGGTGGTCTGGCTTGTCCGCCAACGCGCTTGAATCTGGGCGATCACGCTCTCGTAATCGTTGTCGTCCTCGAAGAAGCCGGCTGCGTAGCCCGCGGAGAGCGTGAAGCCTAGCCGTGGTGTCAGGCCGCCATTGATGCCCACCCGGCTGTTGACATTCGTGCTGTCGTTGCGCTCCGCAACGTCGCGGATGTCTTTGTTGACGTAGCGGTGGAAGCGCAGCCCCGAGTTCCAGAAGAAGGCCGTCTTGGGCAGGAATTGATAACTGCTGTCGGCCGTGACCGTGTGGCTCTGATTGCGGTTGGCCGCGAAGACATCGCCTTCGAAGTGGTCGATGCCGAGGGTGTATCCGACGCCCCCCTTCAAGAGCCCGCCGGGTGAGTTGAGCCCCAATCGGCCACCGACGTTGAGTTGCAGCCGGTCGGTGTCCACGGGTTCATTGCCGGCGTTGGGTG
This sequence comes from Myxococcales bacterium, assembly GCA_028817855.1. Taxonomy (GTDB): domain Bacteria; phylum Myxococcota_A; class Polyangia; order Polyangiales; family JAFGIB01; genus JAOUOP01. The sequence goes on along the minus strand of JAPPOT010000686.1, from coordinate 16,013 downwards.
CGATCGCATCGCTGAAGGGATCGATCGAACGCTGCAACCGCTCCTCGAGGCTGACGGACACGATGCGTGAGAGCCTCACCTCGAGCTTGGCGTCCTGCTTGAGCGACACGTCCGTGTTGGCCTCGGTCGCGAAGTAGTGGATCAGCGAGCTGCTGACCCCAGTGCGGAAGTTCAGATCGCGCGCCTCCAGATCGATGCCGCCCTTGGACGACTGCAGGTAGAGGTGCGGTGTGACCCGCAGCACGCCGCTGTCCTGGCCCACGTCACCGAGGAAGACGTTTGTGTTGTAGCCGACCTCGCTGCCGATGCCGGGGTGCAGCTCGAAGGCTCCCAGCTTGATGCCGTCGCCCTCGGTCTGATCGCGATCGCTGAGCCAGCCCTGCCCCTGGGCGCTCGAGGAGACGCACAGCAGAGCCGCTGTGGTGAGCGCGAGGCGAAGCAAGGTAAGGGGGCGGTGCATTCTTTCCCGGTGTGTGGCGGGGGCCGGGAACTGCTCCCCCTCGCGTCGTGTTCGCTCGGGTGCCAGCTACTCTGAGTGTCTACCTGCGCCCGCTTGCTGGGGGCGGAAAGGTGGGCAAGCCGGGCGGCAGTATCTCCGGCGGGAAGCCGGGCCGATCTTCGAAGGGGAGCATGGACGTGTCGATCTCCGTGATCACCTTGGTCGCGCCGGTGTCGAACATCTCCTGCCCGGCGCACTGGGCGGCTTCGCGGTCGAGGACGGTCAACTTCTCGCCGATCACGGTGAGCACCTTGTACTCGTGTGCGGCCTGGCCCGGCTCGACGGCCGCGCCGAGGTTCTCCAGGCGCTCCTTGGCGGACTTCAGGTTGGCGTTGATCTGCGTCAGCTTGTCGTTGAGGCAGGTGACCATCAGGATGTCGTTGTCCTTGCGCGCCCCGTTCAGGGCGTGCCGCACGCGCTTGCTGAGAATGGTCCCGCGCTTGACGATCGAGCGGCCCGCCGCCACCTGCTCCTGCTGGGTCTTGGGCACTTCCACCACCTCTTCGTCCTCCTGAAGGAGCGGCCCTTCCTCGGCCCCCGAAAGGGGCTGGTCCTGGGCGAGCGCCAGGCTGCTGAGTACGAACAGGACTGCGGTCGTGAACAGAAGCTTGCGCATGGCGCCTCTCTCCGCGGAATCAAGGCGAGTATAGTGTGCACACATACCCTGTCAATGCGCAAGAATCTCGCGGACTTGCGCCAGAGCCCACGGGGGCCTGCCAGCCCTCCAAGGGCATGGCCGAGTCGGGCCTGGACAGCGGCCCCTGGCGCCCTAGCTCTGGGGCGAGAATACGAACGGATAGGCGAAGGTGACGCTCCCACCTTCGGGACCCGGGCGGAAGCGGAAGCGCGACACGGCATTGGCCACGCACTTCCCCACCGCATCGTCGCCAGTCGTGTTCGCCTTCACCTTCACACCGCTCACCGTGCCGACCGGCTGGATGGTGAACTCGATCGTGACCTTGCCCGCGAGCGTCGGATTGCGCCGCAACTCGCGCTCGTAACACGCCTTGATGGCGCCGAGGCGGCGCTTGATCATGGCAACCACCAGGTTCGCGTCGAAGTCGCCCGCGCCGCCGATGTCGCCACCCGATCCGACCCTCGTCTTGCCGCGGATCTTGCGCTCCTTGACCGTCTTGCCCTCGCCCTTCGCGCGCGTCGCGCCCTCGCCGCCCTTCCGAGCCAGTGAGCCCAGACCCTTTTGTCCGCTGCCGGAGCCACCGCCTGAGCGCGTGCGCAGGGTGCCGCCCGAGGACGATTGGGCCACGCCGACGCCCGCCGCCTGGGAGAGGATGTCTTCGGCGCTGCCCGTCACCGCGCCCCCGGCGAGCACATCCGCGAGCGCGCCCCCCGTCTCGGAGCTCAGCGCGCCCACGATTAGCGCCTCGGCGGCCTGCGCCGCCTCCTCGGCGATGCGGGCGCTCTTCTCCGCCACGGCCTCAGCCCCGTCGTCCTTGCCGGGCCCGGGATCGCGCTTCCCCTTGCTCGGAGCGGGCGAAGGGGCTTCCTCCTGGACCTCATCGCCCTCCTCGTCCGTGACCTCTTCCGTGGGCTCGCTGTCCGGCGGCGGCGGCGGCTCCTCGAAGATCATGCGCGCGATCTCGTCGGGTACGGAGGCGATGCCCTGCTCGATCGGCCAGTCCGAGTTCTCCAGGTACACGATGAAGCCGAACATCGTCATGAAGGTGAACACCACGAAAGCGGTGAACAGCCAGTCGATGCTGCGCACGAAGCCCGCCCTCGCGCCGGCGGGGAGCTGCGGCCGCGGCTGCACTGCGGGCGGATCGACGAACTGGAAGAGCAGCGTCGTAGCGCCGACCCCGACCTGGCCGCGCGACGCGTCCGAGAGCTTCACCTGGTGGTGGGTGCCGGCGTCGCGGGCCGCGCCGCTCGAGCGCATCTGCTCCAGGTCCTGCACGCCGCCCGGCAGACCTACGCGCCCGCCCATCTCCTTGGTGAAGTTCAGGATGTAGTCGTTGCCGACGAGCTGGAAGAGCTCGAAGCGGGCGGGCACGCTCTCGCCGTGAATGACGAAGTGATTGCGCTCGGAGCTGCCGACCGTCACCGTCTCGCGCTTCTTGATGATGCGCTCCTCGATGATCTTGCCTTCCTGGATCAGGCCGACGCGCAGCACCTTAGGCCCGGCGTCGGGCTTGGTCTGCACCGCCTGCATCGCCATGGTCATGGCGCCGGGGCGGTTGCCCCTCGGTGACTCTGGCGGTGGCGTCTCCTGGTCGGTCATCGAGGCGTTCCGAAGATGGTCGCGGGGATCGCTCCCCAGCTCCTAGTACGACTCCCGAGCGGGCGGAAAGTTTTGTTCTCGCGCCCGAAACTGCCGCCCAAAACAGTACACCCGGCGCGAATTGGGGTCCAGCATCCCAGGCTTTTCCGGCACTTGAGTCCGCCCTCCCTACATTTCGGCACCCGCTCCGTGAGCCAGCTCGATCGTGCGCGCCACCTGCGCCAGATCCTCGCGCAGCTCCCGGGCGCGCCGTCGCAGCAGCACCGCCGCCGCGACGCACACGATCGCGGTCCCGAGCCCGAGCGCGAAGCTCAGCACGGAGCGCTCCAGCGCCAACTGCGCCGCCGCGCCGTGCTTGAGGGCGAGCAGCCCGTGTCCGCCGCCAAACGCGCGGCCCAGCTCGACGATGATGCCGATGAACGCTAGCGGCGGCGCGATCCGTCCGAAAGTCGCGATCGCGGCCAGCCCTTCGGCGCTGTCTTGCTCCAGCTCGAAGCGAGTCCGGTCGATCTGCTCGCGGGCGTCGGCCAGCGAGGAGTCCCCGCAGAGGGCCTCGATCGCGACGCTCGCGAGCCGCGCCGGCCAGGCGGGTGCGCAGGCCCGCGCGAGCCGCGCTGCCAGCGCCAACTGCCCCGCCTGGAGGGCCGGCGCGAGCGCCGCGCAAAAGGTGCGACCGTCGAGCGCCGCCTCGAATAGCAGGACGCGCACCCGTCGCGCGATCTCGAAGGCCGCCACCAGGAAGAGTACGGCCTGCAGCCCGTGGAACCAGTACACGGCGGTCAGAAGGGCTCGCGCCGCACGCTGCGCACCACCTCGCGCACGAAGCTGGTCTTCAGCTCCATCACGCGATAGCCGATGTTCGACCGGTTGAGGATGTAGAAGGCGTTGGGCTTCTGGACCCGGCCCTCGATCTTGATCTCCTCGAGCTGGATCACCTTGGGCTTGCGCTTGCGGTCCTGGGCGTCAGTGGTCGGAACGACCAGCGCGCCCATCACGAGCAGCGACATCAGCACTGCGAATCGCTTCATTGCTCAGCCTCCATCGCCGCCTTGCGCGCCGCCCGCTCTGCTTCCTTCTTCTTGCGCGCCGCTTCGCGCTCGATGCGCTTCTTCTCGCGCCCGATCTGGCGGCTCAGATCGGAGATGTAGGTGGTCGAGGGATCGTCCCGTCGCAGCCGCGGCCCCATCTTGCTCCGATAGGTGTTGAACTCGAGCATCGCGCGTTCCAGGGCGTCCAGCTTGCCCAGGCCCGGAAACTCCGCGCCGGCCGACATGTACATCAGCGCCAGGTTGAAGTGGGCCTCCGGTAGATCGTGCTGCATGCGCAGCGCCTTGTCGAACTCGCGCTTGGCGTCCTGCCAGCGGCGGTTGGCGCGGTAGGCGTCCCCCAGGTTCAGGTGCGCGGCCACCTGGGTGGGTACCAGTCGCACCACGATCTCGAACTGCTGCAGGGCCTGCGCGTAGTTGCCCGCCGCCATGTATTGGATGCCCAAGGCCATCCGCGCCTCGGCGTAGTCGGGGCGTTGCTCGACCGCCTTGCGGTAGCTCGCCAGGGCCTTCGCGAGCCTGCCCTCGTCCTGGTGGCGCTTGCCCTGGAGGAAGTTGATCTCCGGGTTCTTCGGCTTGATCTTGGCGGCCTGCTCCAGGATCGAGTCCGCAAGCTCGATGCGACCGCGGCGCAGACTCGCCTTGGCCAGCGCCACCATGGCTGGCACAAAGCGCTCGTCGCGTCGCAGTGCCTTGCGCGCCGCGCGCTCGGCCTCGTCGATTCGCCCGGCCTCGACCAGGGCTTCGGCCAGGATCGCCTGCAAGTGGAGATTGCGCTCCCACTTGGAGGCGATCGGCTGGGCGTGGGCTACGGCAGCCTGGGGCGAGCCCTGACGCACGTGGATCGTGACGGTGCCCTTCACCGCGCGCTCGTAGTCGGGTTGGATCTTCAGGGCGCGCGCGTAGTACGCGAGCGCCTGGTTCGTCGCCCCCTGCCGGTCCGCGAGCACGCCCAGGTCGTATGCGGCCTGGTAGGCGCCCGGATCGGCCGCCAGCGCACGCTCGAAGGCGGCCTTCGCCGTGGCGTCCTTGCCGCTGCGCGCCGCGCTGATGCCCTGCTGGTAGGCCTTGCGCGCAGCCGCATTCATCGGCCGTCGCGGGGGCAGCGCGGCCCCGCTCTCGGCATCGGGGGCGCCCCAAGCGCTCGGCCCACTCGGCAACTCGGTGGCCTTCTTCTCGGTGACGACCGCGCGCGCGTCGTCCACGCTCGGGCGGTAGTCGGCCGCCTCGCCCGTGGCCTGCCCCCCCTTCGCCTTGGGAAAGGTCCGTACCTGGCGTTGATCCGGCGGCACCGGTCGCGCCATGCCGCTGGCCTCGCCCTCGAACGCGTCGCCACCGCTGGTGGCGCTCACACCGACTCCGGTATGGACCTGCGCGTCGTCGTCGCAACCCACCAGAGGGGCGCCTAGCAGCAAGCACGCGATCACGGTGCGGTGGTCCATCACCGGCTCCCCGACAGTGGCGGCGAGGCGACCCCCGCGGTCAGGTCCCTGTGCTTGCCGCGCGGTGCACGCGAGAACTCGCCCGGCTGGTAGGCCTGGAGCGTGGAGTCCTGGGCGGCCGCCTGGGCGATGCACTCCGCGATGCGTTCGTCCCCGTAGGCGTTGATGCGGTCGCTGGCCTCGCGGGTGTACTCGTCGTCGATGTTGCCGGCCCGGGCCGCACGGGAGGCCAGCGCGTAGCGCACCACGGCGAGGCATTCGATCGGGCGCACCTTGGCGTCCAGCACCTGTCGAATCGCGTCCTCCACCTGGATCTTGATGTCGTCCTGCGCGTAGTCGGGCAGCCCGCGCATCTTCTTCTTGAGGTCGTTGGGCACGACGAAGGGCGTGTTGAGCACGGCCCGGGCCAGCACCTCGTACACCCTGCCTTGCTTCACGAAGGCCGCGATGGTCCAGGTTGGCCGCCGGTACGGTGGCACCACGTTGTAGGCCTCGGCCTTGCTCTTGGCCTCGCGGCTGCCGGTCTCGATCTGGCGCGTCACGCTCTTGACGTAGGCGTCCAGGGTTGCGGGCTTGCCGGGCTTGATGGCGAACCTCTCGAAGTCCTTGCTTCCTGCGTCCACGAGCTGGAAGCGCGCGTTGGCGGCGTACTCGGCGGCGAAAGAACCCGCCTTCTGCCCGGAGCGTCCGTACACGTTCACCACCTCGCGCAGCGCGGCGGTGTGGTCACGCGCCTTTCTCTGGGCCTCGCGGATCTGCGCGATGCGCCACTGGGCCTGCACCACGAGCTCGCCCGCGTCCCGATCGCGCTGGTAGGTCGTGATGAAGGAGCGCATCGCCGATAGCGCCCGTGGCCACTGCCGCAAGTTGAAGGCCATCTCCGCGACGCGGTACTGGGCCGCCCGCTGCTCGACCGGATCGGTCACGGTGCGCGCCGCGCGCGTGTAGTACTCGGCGGCCCGGGCGTACTGCTGCTGGTACTCCAGGATCTTGGCCGAGTTGATCAGCGCGCCCTCCCTCCACTGGGCCATGCGCGGATCGGTCGAGTTGGCGAAGCGCGGCGAGTCCGAGAGCGTTCGGTAGTTCTCCACCGCGCGGTCGTAGTCGAAGAAGCGGTTGGCGTTGTAGGCCAGGCGGAAGTAGGCGTTGCCCAGGATCGCGTCGAGGGTCAGCTGCTCCTGCGCGGTGGCCGCCTTCATCGGGCCGACCTCGTCGATGATGCGCTGGTAGAGGCGCCCGGCGGACTCGAAGCGGCTGGTGCGCTCCAGCGCGATCGCGGCCTTCTCCAGCGCCAGCGGCGCCTGCTCGTGGTTGGGCTCGTCGTTGACCGCACGTACCAACTCCGTCGCGGCGTGCTCGTAGAGCTTGCGCTGCTCCTCGCCCTCGGCCGCCTCGGCCTTCGCGAAGATCGCGACCGAGTCGCGGTAGCGCAGGTTGGTCAGGTCGGACCCCGCGATGCAGAACGGAGCGTCCTTGTTCTCCGGCTTGCTGCAGTCCACCGCCGCCACCGCGACGCCGGTCGGCGAGAAGGTGCACTTGCGATCGGTCAGTTCGGAGCCCAGGCGTCGGACCTCCTCCTGTTGTCCCAGCGCCACCGCCATGTTGCGCAGGTTGATCCACGCGACCTGGCCCGTCTCGGAGCCGCGCTCGCCCTTGCAGTGTTCGTCGAACTCCGCCAGGAAGCGTGCTCGCGCCACGTCCCAGTAGCCGTGCAGGTAGAGCAACAGCGTGTTGTTGTAGAAGTAGCTGTCGCGGACCTTCTCTTCGTCGTGGGCGTCGTCCACGCGGGCCAGGTACATCTCGCGGGCCCGGGCCAGGCGCTGCAGCAGGCGCGGCAGGGGTACGGGTGTCACCGCCGGCGGCGCGCCACTTGGCGAGGGCGGCTCGGCCCGCATCTGCAGCTCACCGGCCGTGACTCTCTGCTCCACCAGGCGCTTGATCGACTCGACCGCCAGGCGCGCCGAGATCGACAGGAAGCGGTCGTCCAGGTTCGAGTCGCGCACGCGCCCGTACTCGGTCGCGGCCGCGTCGTAGCTCTCCGACCAGTAGAGCGCGTCGGCCAGGTTGTAGTTGAGCTCGTAGGCCTGGGGGCTGTTCGGATAGCGCTGGATGTAGCCGCGGTAGGCCAGCGCCGCCAGGCTGTACTGCTTCTGACCCTGCACGCACAGGTCCGGCTCCTGCAGCTCCACGCAGCGCCGCCGCAGCCGCTGGGCGCGCTGGTGGTGCACGATCGCGGTGCTGATCAGCGCATCTTCCGCCAGTTGCTCGGCCCGGCGCTGCTCTTTGGGGTTGCCCTTGTTGGCCTCCCACCAGTCGCTGCCCTCGGCGTACTCGCTCAGCTCCGCGCGCGTCGTGATCGCCTGCGGTTCCTCGTTGTGGCGCGTGTGCGCGCTGGCGATCATGTTCACTACTTCGGGCGCCTGGGAGTCGAGCGGCCAGCGCTTGAGCGCCAGACGCCACACTTCGACCGCCTCCGGATAGCGCGCCTCGTCGTAGTAGATGTAGCCGAGCTGGAAATAGATCTCAGAGGTCCACGGCCGGTCCTGGGGCATGAGCCGCCCGTCCTGCAGGCGTTCGAGCCCGCGCGGCAATCCTTCGAGCGGATCCGAGATCTGGTTCTCGTTCCAGTCGTCGTAGGCGAAGCCGATCGCGAGGTACTGGACGGCCTCTTCGCGCAGCTCGGAGCCCTTACCGGTCTTCTTGCGCTGCTCGTCAGACCATTGCACGAGCCTCCAGAAGTGCTCCATCGCCTCCGGGTACCGGCTCGAGCGGTAATAGGTCCAGGCGACCTTGTAGAGGGCGAGGTTGTAGTTCCGGTCCTCCGGCCGTTCGAGGACCTTGCGGTAAGCGCTGACGGCCTTGTTGAGGCCGTGGTGGGTGAAGTCGAAGTCGAAGTGAAACTCGCCGACGCGCAGCCAGGTCTCGGCCCAGAACTTCGAGTCCTTCGCCGCCGGCCGGCAGCCCGCGTAGGGATCCTCGAAGGGCAACACCGGCTCCTTCGCCGGTTCCGCGTCGAGCGTCAGCGCCGGGTGCTCGGCCGCGCGCTCGTCGCTGGCCGGCTCGGGCTGCTCCGGTGTGTCCGGCGCCTGGCCCGTGTAGGTGAAGTGGTTGTCGCAGACGAGGTTGAGCCAGGCGGTGCGCGCGATCTCCATCTCGCCCATCTCGGAGTGGCAGTAGCCGATCAGGTAGAAGACACCGTCGAGCTTCGCGTAGTCCGGGAAGGCGCGAACCAGTCGCCTGTACAGATCGATCGTGGCGGAGTAGTCCTTGCGCGGCTCGATCAGCCCGTCCATCGACTCGCCCGAGTCGAGCCTCCGGTCCCGCTCCTCCAGGTAGGCGTTCATCTCGGCCTGCTGGGCGATGGCGTCGCGCTCGAAGTAGAGCTCACCGAGGCGGAACATCGCGTCGGGCGTGTAGCGTGGATCGCTCGGGTACTTCGCGACGAAGCGCTCGAAGAGCTCGATCGCGTCGAGCCGCGCGGTGTCCTCCAGCTCTTCCTCGAAGTCGATCTGCGACGCGTAGTTCTGCTCGCGGTCGTGGCGCAGCCGCCGGTACTCGCGCTCGAGCATGGCCACCAGAGTGCTGCGGTAGCTCTCGCCGAGCTTGTGGAAGACCCCGATCTCGGCCTCCAGCTCGCGCAGTGCCTGCACCTCCAGCAGCGTCGGGGGCGGCTGCTTCTTCACCACACGCCGGTCGGTGGTGTCCAGGAAGCCGGGTGAGGTCGCTGTGCCGAGCTGCTCCCACGGCAGCGGGTCGGCGGGCCGCGGCTGGGCGCCCGGCCCGTCTGGCACCGACGGTGGCGGCGGGGGCGCGGGCGGCGCCGGCGCGTCCTGGGCGCGCGCCCCGCCGCTGGCCCACGAGAGCGCGAGCCAGAACGCCGTCAGCACCACCGCGAGCAGGCAGCGCCTCACTGCTCGCCCTCCCCGACGATGTCGCGGAATTCGTCGTCGAGGGCCTGCAGCGCGCGGGTACGCTCGCGCGTGAGCATCTCGGCGCGTGTACGGTGCTCCTCGCGAACCGCCCAGGCCACGTCGATGAGGCCCACGTCGCCGCGCAGCACCAGGTCGTAGAAGCGCTTCTGCACCTTGCGGAAGTTCGCGTACGCGATGCCGCCTACCACGTCCTCGGACTCGCCCTGCAGCTCCGCCAGACGCGTGCGGTAGACCTGCAGCTTGGCGCCCTCCTCATCGAGCACCTGCCGCATTTCGCCGACGCGCTCGCTCACGACGGCATCGACCTTGCGGTCGTGCGCATCGCGGGTCGCCTCGGCTGCGCTCACCCGCTGCAGCGCGGCGTCCACACGCGGGTCCGTGCGCGCGCCCAGCTTCGCCAGCAGCGCCCGCTCCTTGGCCAGCGTCTGGGTGTGTTGCGCGCGCAGACTGGCCTCGCGCTCGAAGTCGTCGTCACCCACGCCCACTTGCAGCCGGCCGGCCTCGGTGTCCACGCGCAGCTTGGCGATCGCGGCCCGGTAGCTCGCGACCGCCGCCTCGTGGGTCTCGAGCTCGCTCTCGACGCCATCGACCGCCGCCGGATCGCGTCCGCCCATCGTGTCGGAGATGAAGCGCCGGCTGGCGGTGATGCGCGCTTCCATGCCCAGCAGCTCCACGTCGAGCTTGCTGAGCTCCTTCTCGAGTACGGTGAACAGCGCGATCACACGCTGGGCCCGCGCGTGCATGTCGTCGCGGTCGGTCGGCAACCCGCCGAGGCTGCGCTCGAGCTCCCGCCTGCGCGCGCGCAGGGCGCTCAACTCGGCGCTGGCCACGCTCGAAGTCGCCTTCGCGTCGACCGCGTTCAGATCCCGTCGCACACGTGCGAGGCGGTTGCGCAGCCCGGTGGTCTTCTCGCGGTGCCCGCGCAAGTCGCGGAAGACGTTGACCGGGTTGGGGGCTGAGAGCGCGCCGCGCAGGCGCACGACCACGGTGTCCGTCTCGCGCACAAGCCGACCGGTGGTCGCCATGTCCTCGAGCGCCTCCATCGCCCGCTCCATCTCGCCGCCGGTCTCCGTCCAGCGCAGCGCACGCGGCGGCAGGAAGGCGGCCAGGTCGAAGACCTCCAGATTCTGCCGCACCAGCTGCCGGAAGTAGAGCTGCGGGTCGTCGTGCCGCGCGATCATGCGGTCGAGCTCGGCCTGCACCGGGCTGAACTGGGCCACCACGTCGGCGAAGACCTCGTTGGACACCCCGAAGCGCCCGTTGCGCAGCAGCAGGTTGCCGCGCAGCACCTTGCCGTCCGGGATGTGCCGGCTGTCCGGCACGGCCACGCTCAGCACCTCGAGGGCCCGCTCCGCGCGGGTGGAGTCGCCCATGCGGATGTAGACCCACGCGATCTCGTAGAGCGCGGTGTCGAAGAGCGGCGAGGTACGCGGCACCGCCTGGTAGGCCGCGATCGCCTGGTCCAGCTCGCGCAGCTCGTAGCGCAGGCGGCCCACGGCGAGCTTCGCCAGGTCCTGAATGCGTCGCTGTTGCTCGTTCTTGGGCCGCGTCCTGAGCATTCCAGCGAAGAGCTCGGCGGCCTGGGGCAGCTGTCCGCGCAGGATCGCGATGACGCCGAGGAAGTAGCGCGCCTGCTTGTAGTAGGGACTGTTCGCGCCGACCGCTTCGAAGGCCGCGCGCGCCTGCTCGAGGCGTGCGACGTCGACCGCGGCGCCCTCCACGTCGCCCTCCACGCTCTCCGCGCGCTGGATCGCCAGGCTGTAGAGGTACTTGGCGCGGAAGTAGTTGGTGGCGGCCTGCACCTCCGAGGGGGGCAGCCGGCTGAGCTGATCGAAGTAGCCGTCGACGCCGTCGAAGTTCTGGATGTGGATCGCGATCTCGATCAGGCGCCCCAGCGAGCGCGCGATGTAGGCACGGTAGGCGGGGACCTGAGCACCGGCGATCACCTGGCGGAAGCGCGCGCGGGCGCCCAGGTAGTCGCCGGCGTGGAAGAGGGACTCGGCCAGCAGGAAGAGCGCGTCCGGGTAGGCCCTGTGCTTCTTGTGGTTGTCGACGATGTCCGTGAAGATCACGCTGGCGCGCACGTAGTCCTGCAGCCGAAAGAAGAGTTCGCCGTCGGTCAGGCGCTCCTCCACGTGCGTCGCGCTGCGCAACTGAGACCGGCGCAGCGGCACCTGCGCGAGGGCCGCGGCATCGGCCTCGACGTCCGCGAGCCGCCGCAGAGTCTTGGCCAGACCCTGCGCTTGCGCGGGCACGGCGACCGCGCTCAGGAGCAGCAGACAGCACAGGCGCAGCCTCAGCGGCTGCCCCTTCATCACTCGCCTCCCTCGCTCGCTTCTGGTGCGGAGGGCGTGTCCACGCGCTCCACGTAGCGCACGGCCGGCCGCTCCTCGAGCGGCGCTGTCGGGCCACCCTTCTCGTAGCCGACGACGCGGAGCGTGGTCGCCTTCCCCTCCGGGGCCGTAAAGGTGTAGCTCGAGCTGACCTTGAAGCGGTACCCCTTCAGGTAGGAGAAGATGCCGTAACCGTGGCCGCGGTACTCGAGCTGCACCGTGAGCGTGTGCTCCCCGGGCACGATGCTGCCGTTGTAGATGTCGAAGCTCTCCCGATCGCCGAGCTCGCCCGACTCGTCCGCCTTGTTGAAGATCGGAGCGCCGTCCAGCGCGTAGACGACCTTCACCAGCTTGTACGAGTTGCCCATCTTGTTCTGGTGGGCGATGCGCGCCTGGGCCCCCGCGACCACGCCCTGCAGCACGGTCTCCGCGAGGAGCGACAGGCGAGCCTTCGAGCGGAAGACCTGCTCCTTGAGCTCGTTGACCCGTTGCTCCAGGTCGCGCAGGCGGACGCTGTAGGTGCCGGCGTCCATCTCGACCTCGGCGGTGTTGCGAGTCTCGCCCTCGGTCGTGGTTGTCGCTGGCTCGGCCGGCGCGTTCTCGGGCGCGGGTGCGTCCGCTGCGGGTGTGGCGCCTTCCCCGGGTGCCGCCTCGGTGGCGGCCGGGGGGGCTCCGGTTATGGCTGCGTCGTCCTGGGCGGCCGCTGTCCCGACCACTGACAACAGCACTACGGCGGACAACGACAGAGGCAGCAGCCTGCGCATGCGTGTGATCCCCTTGGCGATTCCTGCGCTGCCCTTCCTAGATTGGCGGCAGCGCCCGTGGTCGAATGTGCCGGCTTTATACCAATGAGCTTCCAGGGGGGTCAACGCGAGGAAGCCTTGCCCCCGCCCGTAAATCCTCGGAATGCCGCGGGATTGAAGGAGCAAGCTGGCGCCTATCCCCGGTAGCCAGCCCGATCCGGCTAGGTGACCCTCGGCGCCGTCCGGACCGGTCCGCGCGATTAGTCGGTGATTGTCATGAAGTTCAGTAGAATGTGGGCCTGATTCGGCCAAGAGGGGCAGATCGCAGAGGGCCGGTCGGACGTCCGATCGGTTGTGCAGCTACACCACGGCCCCAATCCGGCGATCGGCCCGGAGCGCGCCACGGTGACCGCACGCCTAGCTGACATGAGTGACGAAGAGCTGCTTTCCCGCTTCCAGGCGGGTGAGGCGCCTGCCTTTGGCACGCTGCTGGTCCGCTACCGCGCCCCGCTTTACAACTTCATTCTGCGCTACGTGAGCAACTCCGATACCGCCGCTGACCTGCTCCAGGACGCCTTTGCCAAGGTGATCCAATCGTCTGCGTCCTTCCACGAACAGTCGAAGTTTTCGACTTGGATGTACACGATCGCCCGCAACGTCTGCATCGATCACCTGCGCAAACAGAAGCACCGCCGCCACGCCTCGCTGGACGCGAGCCGCTCGGGGGACTCCACCCCGCCCCTCGCGGAGCGCGTGCCCGGCGCCTCGCCCGAGGTCGATCGCCAGGCCGCGGGCGCCCGCATGCGCGAGCGGATCGCCGAGGCGGTCGAGGCTCTGCCCCACGAGCAGCGGGAGGTCTTCTTGCTTCGACAGGTACAACACCTGCCCTTTGCCCAGATCGCGGAGGTGGTCGGCGCCTCCGAGAACACGGTCAAAAGCCGCATGCGCTACGCGCTCGAGCGGCTGCAGGAGGCGCTCGCCGATTACGAGGACTACGTTCGGGCCCAGGCCTGAACAGCACCGACCATGGATTGCCAGAGCTGCCAGCCAACGCTGATCGACCTCGTCTACGGGGAGCTCGCGCCCGAGGTGGCGGACGCGGCGCGCGATCACATCGACGGCTGCGCGGACTGCCGCGCGCAGCTGGAGCGCTTGCAGTCCGGGTTGGCGTTTGCGGAGCAGCTACCGCTCGAGGAACCTCCCCAGCGGGTCTCCGCGCACCTGCTCCAGCTGGCCGAGTCCCACGCGGCCGAGTCCAGCGCGCACGCCCACGCGATCGATGCCCCGCCGCAGCGCAGCCCCTGGACCGCGATGCTCGAATTCATCCGGCGCTTCGCGATGGCGCCCCAGGTGGGCATGGCGACCATCTTTCTGCTCGTGGTCGCGGTGGGTCTGTGGTCCGTGCCGCAGCTCTCCAAGGGACCGGAGGTTGCTGGCGATACCGTGGTCAATCCGGACCCGGAGGGTGAGGCCACCGCCCACCCCGGCGTGCAGCCCGCCGAGCCGCTCGACCTGCGTGTGGACATGCGCAATCGGCGCATTCGTTCGAAGGACGATGAGCAGCGCGCCCAGGCGCCCGCCGCCCAGGCGGCCGAGGCCGAGCCAATGCTCGAGGCGAAGGAAGAGGTGGCAGCGGCTGCCGAGCCTGCGCCCGAGCTCGACCTGGAGGATCTCAGCGATGTGGCGGTGCCGCTCGAGAGCCTGGGCAAGGGCATGCGTGGAGCTGAGGGCAAGGCGTCGGGCGGCGGCGCCGGGCGCAGTCGCATCGGCATGCCCGCGGCGTCCGAGCAGAGCGCCCCGCAGGCCTTCCCCAAGAGCGCGCCCAAGCGCAAGGCCAGAGCCCGCGCCAAGCGCGCGCCGGCACCTGCTTCGGCGCCGAGCCCGGACCCGCGCTACGGGAGCGAGCTTCGCCGCGATGGTGATCTGCTCGAGCAGGCCGCGCCCCCGAAGAAGTCCAGCGCGCCCGCTGCGCCGGCCACGAGTCAGATTGCGCGCGCGCGCGAGGTGCGTCGGACGCAGGGCTGCGCCGCCGCCCTCCCCCACTACCAGAAGGCGATCGCCGGTGCTGGCCGCACACGCGAGACCGGCGAGGCGCTGATCGAGATGGCGGAGTGCGAGCAGCAGCTGGGGCGCCCCGCCGTCGCGAAGAAGCTGCTCGAAGGGGCTGCCCAGGTGCCGGCGGTGGCGGCGCGCGCGCGGGCCATGCTCGATCGCCAGGCCGCGCCGGTGCGTGCGAAATCGAAGAAGAAGCCGGCGGCGCCCGCTGCCGATGCGCTCGAGGCCTTCGAGAAGTGAGCGGCGGGCACCGCGTTGCGATCGATGCTACGGTCGCCGCGTGACCGCGCGCATCCTGGTCGTCGACGACGAAAAGAACATCCGCCGCACGTTGCGCATGGTGCTCGAGGGGCCCGGCTACGAGGTGCTCGAAGCGGCGACCGGAGAAGAGGGGCTGCAGCAGCTCGACCAAGAAGAGGTGGACCTGCTGATCCTCGACGTGCGCCTGCCCGGCATGGGCGGGATCGAGGCGCTGCAAAAGATCCGCGCGCACGCGGTCCACGGCCCCTTGCCCGTGATCATGATCTCCGGCCACGCCTCGCTGGCGGAGGCCGTGAACTCGGTGCGGCTGGGGGCGACCGACTTCCTGGAGAAGCCCCTCGACCGCGACCGCGTGTTGGTCAGCGTCGACAACGCTCTCGAGCGCGACTCGCTCAAGCGGGAGGTCAGCCGCCTGCGCGAGGAGGCCGCCGACCGCTACCAGATGATCGGCGAGGCGCCGGTCATGAAGGACCTGTATTCGCAGATCGAGAAGGTCGCCCCAACCAAGGGGCGGGTGCTGATCACGGGAGAGAGCGGCACGGGCAAGGAGCTGATCGCGCGCGCGGTACACCGGCTCAGCGATCGCAGCGATGCGCCCTTCGTGATGCTCAACTGCGCCGCCATCCCGGCCGAGCTGATCGAGAGCGAGCTCTTCGGCCACGAGCGCGGCGCCTTCACCGGTGCCAGTAGCCGCAAGAAGGGGATGTTCGAGCAGGCTCACACGGGCACGCTCTTCCTGGACGAGATCGGCGACATGAGTCTCGGCGCCCAGGCCAAGGTCCTGCGCGCGCTGCAGAGCGGCGAGATCACGCGTGTCGGTAGCGAGCGGCCGATTGCGGTCGATGTGCGCGTGCTCGCGGCGACCAACAAGGACCTGGAGTCGGACGTGGCGGAGGGCAAGTTCCGCGACGACCTCTACTTTCGCCTCAACGTCGTGCCGATCCGCAGCCCCTCCCTGGCGGAGCGCGTCGAGGACATCCCGCGGCTGGCCCAGTCCTTCCTGACGCACTTCTGCCGCGAGTACGGCGGGCGCGAGAAGCCCGCCGACTCGGAGGTCTTCGACCTACTCCGAGCGCGACCCTGGCCAGGCAACGTGCGTGAGCTGAAGAACGTGGTGGAGCGCATGGTGATCCTGAGCGGCGAGCGCATCACCGCCGGTGACGTGCCCGCCGACGGTCTGGGCGCAGCGAGCGCAGCCGCGGCCGGTGGGGAGCCGGGCCCGGGCGGTGGCGCGGTCGCGGGAGGCTTCAACGTCAGCCTCTCAGACCACGAGCAGCTCACCCTGCGCGAGTTCCGCGACCGCGCGGAGAGCGAATACATCGTCTCGACCCTGCGCCGCTGCGAATGGAACATCTCGCGCGCCGCCGGTGAGCTCGGCATCGAGCGCACCAACCTCCACAAGAAGATGCGCGCGTTCGGAATCAAGCGCGAGGCTTAGGAGCGGACGTCCCCGAGCCCCGCCC
>JAPPOT010000086.1 GCA_028817855.1 Myxococcales bacterium | reverse complement strand
CTTCCCGATGGCCTGTTCGAGATGCACTGCGACTTCACCTCCGCCGATGGCGGGTGGACTCGGGTGGGAACACTCGACACCAGCGCCGGTTTCTGCGGCAACGACGCGCTTCCAGACCTGCGCCTGGACCCGGATTCGCCCATGGCGAAGGTGCCCGACGTCGATGTGCACGAGCTGATGCTCGCCACGCCCGGCTCTCCCCACGAGGTCATGTTCTTCTCGCCCAGTGACGGCCGCTACCTCTGGCACACCCTCGAGAACGTCTCCGACTACGACACCAGCAGCAAGCACGTGTCGTCGAGTTACTACTGTCACGACTGGAACTGCGACGACGGCACGACCGACAGCAGCGCCTGCGGCACCGAGGGCACGGGCTGTCCGGTCACCGCCCACGGCATCCCCGAGTTCTTCAAGAAGATCTTCGTGGACTCCGCCTTCGCCCGCCACATCCGCGGCATGCACATCAACGGAGACATGTGCGACATGCCGAACTACGAACGATCCAGCCTCTGGATCTACGTCCGCTAGCGTGTAGCCTGACCACCGTGGACGAGGAGTACGTGCACCACGTGGATCGCGAGGACCGCGTGATCGGGCGCATCGCGAGATCGGAGGCCCACCGGCGGGGCCTGCTGCACCGGGCCGGGTGCGTGGTGGTCCGCAACCGTCAGGGCGACGTCTTCGTCACCCGGCGCAGTGGAACGAAGTCCATCTTCGCTTCCCACTGGGACCTGGCGTGCAGCTTCCACGTGAGCTGGGGTGAGACCTATGCCGAGGCAGCCGAGCGCGAGCTGCTGGAGGAGACCGGCCTGCAGGGCAAGCCACAGGAGCTCGGCGGCTTCGTGGTCGACGAAGACCCGGACCATCTCGTCGTTCGCGTCTACGTGCTCGACCACGAGGGACCGCTCCAGCTCGATCCCGTCGAGTTCGAGTGGGGCGCGTTCATGACCCAGGCCGAGGTCGAAGACAAGCTTGCGGAAGGCCCCGCGACGAGCTGGTTCGGCCCGGCCTGGACGATCTACACATGCGACACGGTCGGGGACCGAGCTGACAGGTGAGGCCGTGAGCCGCACCTACACAGGCGCGCAAATCGAGTCTTTCGGCCTGCACCAAGCACCCAGGCTGCGCGCCCTCCGGCTTCGTGCGCTGCGCGATGCCCCGGACGCCTTCGAGACGACCTTCGAATCGGCGGCGGGCTGGCCCGATGATAGCTGGGCCCAGCAGCTCGCCGCGCTGCCCACGTTCGTCGCGGTCCGCGATGGCGCGGATGTGGGCATGGTTCGGGGAGCGATGGATGAGGACCGCCCCGACACCGCGTGGCTCATCTCGATGTGGGTGGCACCGGAAGCGCGCCGGCATGGAGTGGGCGGGCTGCTCGTCGATCGGGTGGTACTTTGGGCGCGAGAGCTCGAGCTGACGCGCCTGCTGCTCGACGTGGGCGACGCCAATGCGGCCGCGATCGCGCTGTACGCAGGCCGAGGCTTCGAGCGAACGGGCGTGACGAGCCGCCTGCCCCCGCCGCGCGATCACATCGCGGAGCACCAGCGCGAGCTGCGACTGAGCACGCCTTGACCGGCGGCCGCCCTCAAAGCTTCGGGTCGAGCACGGAGCGGGCGACTGCGCCGGACTTCATGTCCTCGAAGGCCTCGTTGGCTTCGTCGAAGCCGCGGCGCTTGGAGATCAGCTCGTCGAGCTTGATCTGGCCGTTCATGTAGAGGTCCACGAAGCGGGGGATCGCCTGCTTGACGCTCACAGAGCCGTACATCGAGCCGATCAGCTTCTTCTCCTGCAGCAGCGCGGTGCCGGGGATGGTGATCTTGTCCGTATTGATCCCGAGGGACACGGCGATGCCGCCGGGGCGGATCATCTCGAACGCCTGCTCGACCGTCTTGCCGAGGCCGATCGCCTCGAACGCGTAGTCCAGGTAGCCGGCGGTGATCTCCTTGGCCCGCGCGACCGGATCCTCCCGCTCGGCGTGGATCGTGTGCGTGGCGCCGAACTCGCGCGCCAGCTCCAGCTTCGACTCGAGCGTGTCGATGGCGATGACATGCCGTGCCCCGGCCAGCCGCGCGCCCTGCACCACGTTGAGACCGACGCCCCCGATGCCGATCACCGCGACGGGGGTGCCGGCCTCCACCCTGGCGGCGCTGGTCACCGCGCCGACGCCGGTCGTCACCGCACAGCCCACCAGGCAGACCTTGTCGAGCGGCGCGTCGTCGCGCAGCTTGATCACACCGCCCTCGGGCATGACCGTGTACTCGGCGAAGCCCCCTACCCCGACGCCCTGGTTGACCGGCTTGCCGCCCATCGTCAGCCGCGGTCGCTTGCCCCGCGCGCTCCGGTCCCGGTTGTCCGGTCGCTCGCACAGCTGGGGCATGGAGCGCACGCAGTAGAAGCACTTGCCGCAGGTCGGCTTGAACGCCATCACCACGTGGTCACCCGGCTTCACGGTGTGAACGTGCTCGCCCACCTCCTCCACGACGCCGGAAGCCTCGTGGCCGAAGATGGACGGCGCGGGCACGCCCGCCTGTCGCGACCAGTTGATCATGTGCAGGTCGGAGTGACAGACACCACACGCGGTGATCTTCACCAGCACCTCGCCGGCTTCGGGGCCGTCGAGCTGCACTTCCTCGACCCGAAGGGGCCCGTCATCCGCCAGCACTACCGCTCTCATCGTACGCATGGCCGCGCAGTGTAGGTCGATCGTTCGGTCGCGCGCAAACCACGACTCGGGACTTCGCTCCAGCCGACTCGCCGTCTCGAAAGGGGTGTCTTGGCATTCGTCATGCGGGGGTGTACGCAATCGGCCATGGCGATTCGTGCATTTCAGGGCAAGGCTCCGGTCATCGCAGCAAGCGCCTACATCGACGAGATGGCGTGCATCATCGGCGACGTGGAGATCGGCGAGGAGTCGAGCGTCTGGCCGTGCGCCGTGGTGCGCGGAGACTTCGCCCCGATCCGCATCGGAAGCGGCACGCACATCGAAGACAACAGCGTGCTGCACACCGGCGAACCCCTGACCATCGGCGACCGGGTGACCGTGGGGCACGCCGCCGTGGTGCACTGTCGCAGCGTCGGCGACCGCTGCTTGATCGGCAATGGCGCGATCCTGCTCGACGGTGCGGAGATCGGCGACGGTTGCGTCATCGCGGCCGGCGCGGTGGTGCGCCCCGGGACCAAGATCCCGGCAGGCTCCTTCGTGACGGGCGTGCCGGCCGAGGTGAAGGGCAGCGCAGCAGAGATCCTGGGTCGCCGTGCCGCGCGCCGCGCCACGACCTCGGCCGACCCGGCCCGCATCCGTGGATACGCAGACCTCATCACCCGCTACAAGGCGCAGGGCGACGGGGAGCCGGCGAGCAAATATAAGGCAAAGTGATAGATATATTGTAGCTTACGATAATGGTGCGATCGGAAGATCGCAGACAAGCGTGCCTGCCGTCATCAGGGGCAGCTGCTGCCTGACGTTGCCGCAACCATCACGCGCTCCAGAGATCCGCTGGGCTTCCAGCGCCACACCTACGGGTCGCGAGCTCTCCCATGTCGACTTCCGTACACTGCTGCCACTCGATCTGGTGCACGAAGCAGTCGACGTCGTGCTCCCCGAACCTAGTCCACACGGGCCTCTGAGATGCCATAGCCATCCTGGGGTTGTCGGTATTCACCAGGACCCGGACCGCATCGACGAAGGGGTCCTCGGGGCCCGCGACCTGCACACTCGTCCTCGACGTCTCGTCGATGGCGAACGGCAACACGCTGGTGAGCCCGCCACCGGCCAATCCGAAGATGACGATTCGCGAGCCGGATGGCAACGGCGCCTGCTCCAGGCTCAATTCGGACTCCCCGCAATACCCACGGCACCGGTCGCGTTCGTCGCCCGCGCCTGCGCACTCGGCGGTCCGGTCGAGCAGCACCTCGTCCGCGCGCACGCGGTGCACCTTCATCCCCGGCTCGGTCGACCCGTCGGAGGACTGGCTCAGCACGGTTCCAAACACCACGAGACTCCAGGGCAGCGAAAGCAGCGGCCGAGCGGGAACCCAGTGCATGGTGGCGATCGGATACGGGGCTCGGGCATCGCAGCGCGTCGGCGGCCCCTTGCGATCCTCGGCCTTCCACGGTGGCTCACCCGTGGAAGGCCGAGGATCGCAAG
>JAPPOT010000537.1 GCA_028817855.1 Myxococcales bacterium | reverse complement strand
GTTCTCCGAGTGGGCCGCGTCGCGGCCCACTCGCGGCTCACGGCCATGAAGCGGTGCCAGCAGTCTAGGCAGCGATAGGGGCGGATGCCGAGCAGACGCTTGGCGGTGGCGCGCACGAAGCCGCGGACGCGCGAGCGCGCGACCGAGCGACTCTCGCAGCGCGGGCAGATCTGCAATGGCGTGCCACGGCCCGCCAGCGGCGCGGGCTCGTCGAACGTCTCCGCCATGGGAAGAGGCGGTCGCTCGCTCGGAGTCGCGCTGGGGATGTGGACCTGGCTGCCCATCGTTTCCGATATTAGCAGATTTTTCCGTCGTCGAAGAATTCATTGCCAGTTTGGGCTCAGTTCTTCTGTGATATAGCCGCCCCCGGCCACCTGATCGCCGAGGTAGATCACGGCGGCCTGGCCCGGGGCGATGGCACGCTGAGGCTGGTGGAAGGCCGCCTCGAAGCCGTCGGGTGTGACTCGAATGTGGGCCGGTGCGGGTGCGTGTCGGTATCGGATGCGAACCTCACCCTCGAACTCGGGGCCGGGCGCGGCCAGCACCCAACTCACGCCCTCAGCGCGAAGGGACCGCTGCTCCAGGGCTGCCGCGGGTCCGACCACCACCGCGTCCCGGTCGGGTAGCACGCGCAGCACGTAGCGCGGCTCCGGGGCGCTGATGCCGATGCCCCGGCGCTGACCCACGGTGAAGCCCTCGATGCCCGGGTGCTGCCCGAGCTCGACGCCGGCGGTGTCGAGAATCGGCCCGGGCCGGCCGGAGTCGCCGAGCTGGCGCTGCACGAAGCTGCGCACGTCTCCGTCCGGCACGAAGCACAGCTCCTGGGAGTCGGGCTTCGCCCAGTTCGGCACCCCGAGACGCCGCCCGTGCTCCCGCGCGGCGGGCTTGTCCAGCTCCCCGAGGGGGAAGATCATCCGCGCCAGCACGGGCTGCGGCACCCCGAAGAGGAAGTAGCTCTGGTCCTTGTCACGATCGACACCACGCAGCAGGCGCACGCCCGCGTCACCGCGACGCAGTCGGGTGTAGTGGCCGGTGGCGACGTGGCTCGCGCCGAGGGAGTCGGCGATCTGCAGCAGGCGGCCAAGCTTCACGCTCTGATTGCAGCGCACGCACGGGATCGGCGTGCGGCCCGCGCGGTTGTCGGCGATGAAGGGATCGACCACTTCCTCGCGAAAGGCCGCGCGCTCGTCGATCACGTAGTGGGGTATGCCGAGCGCCTCGCAGCTGCGGCGGGCATCGTCGCGGTCCTCGGGTGCGCAGCAACGGCCGACCTGTTCTTTGCCTTCTGCATCCCACAAATGCAGAGTCACTCCGACGATGTCGTACCCCGCCTCCAGAAGCAGCGCGGCCGCCACCGAAGAGTCGACCCCGCCGCTCATCGCCACAAGGACGCGCGCGGGTCGCTCGGTCAGATGGGAGAGGGGCAGCTCCATCGCTGGCTGCTTGCGGCAAAGCCACGCGCGGGTCAACCGGCCTTTCCACTCGAGAGAACCGCGGGCCGACCAGAGCTGAGCACCAAGAGTGCATTCATATCCGTGGCCTGAAGCGAGAACCTCGACGGGAGCTTCGAATCGCCAGCGCAATCTCGACCCGCCCTCAGGTTGACCGTGCAGCTACGCGCCGAACAGCTTCTAGAGCGAAATTTACCTCAGAATCAGTTATTTGTGGTCCAAAGCTCATCCGCAGAGCAGATTCTGCGCGCCATGGCTCGTCGGGATACATCGCGCGCAGGACCGGCGAGGGCTCCTGCAGCCCGGAGCTGCAAGCGGCGCCGCTGGCGGCGCAGACGCCTTCGAGGTCGAGTGCCGCGACCAGCGTATCGCCGCGGGCACCGCGCAGGCTGAGGCTGGTCACAGTCGCGACCCTCGGGAGATCGGCCGCGTTGGCCACCCAGCCGTCGGCGAGCAGCGAGGCCTCGAGACGATCGCGCAGCGCGGCGAGCCTGGGTGCCTCGGCGAGGCGGGTGGCGAGCGCGGTGC
Organism: Myxococcales bacterium; assembly: GCA_028817855.1. Taxonomy (GTDB): domain Bacteria; phylum Myxococcota_A; class Polyangia; order Polyangiales; family JAFGIB01; genus JAOUOP01. The sequence goes on along the minus strand of JAPPOT010000537.1, from coordinate 2,171 downwards.
AGGCCGCGCCGAAGCCCACCGCTGCCAGCACATCCGGCGTGCCGGGTCGGCGGCCCCGTTCCTGACCGCCGCCCAGGCTGTGGGCGCTGAGCTCGCAGGGGGTGTCCCGGCGGATCCACAGCGCGCCGGCTCCCGCCGGGCCGCCCAGCTTGTGCGAGGCGATGGCGACCAGGTCGGCGCCCAGGCTGCCCACATCGAGCGCCAGCTTGCCGGCGTGCTGGGTGGCGTCGACGAAGGTCACGGCCTCGGCGGCGCGGGCCTCCGCCGCCAGCTCGGAGGCAGGGAGGATGGTGCCGGTCTCATGGTTGACACTGGCGAGCGCGAGGAGCGTGCCTGGCCGCGGTGCGATGGCGGGCGCGGACCCCGCGAGGATGGGGAGGCGCTCCACGGGCACGCCCCGGGACTCGTGGCGGTCGATGCAGCGGGCGACCGCCGGGTGCTCGATCGCGGTCGTGACGATGCGCTCGGGGCGCATGCCGAGCAAGGCCAGGTTGCAGGCCTCGGTGCCGCCCGAGGTGAGCACGACCTCGGCTGGCGAAGCGCCGATGGCGGCCGCGATCTGCTCGCGGGCCCGCTCGAGCAACGCCCGCGCCGCACGGCCCGCACCGTGGACGCTGGCGGGGTTGGCCCAGGCGCTCTCGCGCGCGGCCTCCATCGCGGCCAGCGCCTGCTCGCAGGGCGGGCTGGCGGCGTGGTGGTCCAGGTAGATCACGGCCTCAAGCTAGCTCACTCCGAGGCTGGAGTGCTCTCGGGGCGCGGGCCGCCCGGGTGGACGCTGAGCATCACCGCGGTGCCCTTGAGCTGCTGCTCCGCCACCTCCAGGTTCGGCGGGCTCATCACGCTGATGCCGCCGCCCATGGCCTCCACGACGTGCCGTGCGAAGGCCAGGCCCAGCCCGACGCCGCCGTGGGTGCGCGTGGCGGAGCCGTCCGCCTGGAAAAAGGGCTGCAGGATGCGCTCGCGGTCCTTCTCGGAGATGCCGGGGCCGCTGTCGACCACGATGAACTGGTAGCGCTCGCCCTGGTCGATGTCGCTCGAGATGCGGCGCACGCCGATCGCCACCTCCGAGCCGCGCGGCGTGAACTTGGCGGCGTTGTCGAGCACGTGCATGCACGCGCGGCGCAGCTTGTCGGGATCGCCGCGCGCCTCCATCGGCGCCGGGATGTCCTCGCGGTGCACGGTGATGCCGTTTTCCTGGAAGGTCTGGGCGGTCTCGGAGATGGCGCGCTCCACCACCTCGCCGAAGTCGTAGTCGCGCTCGTAGATGTGCAGCCGGCCGGTCTCCAGGTGGCTGACGTCGAGCAGCGTGTCGATCAGGGAGCGAAGCTTGCGCGTGGAGCTGTTGATCGAGTCCACGCACTTGCGCTGTAGGGGCGTGAGCGGCCCCAGCTCCTCGTCGAGCAGCAGCCGCAGGTAGCCCACCACCGGCGTCATCGGCGTCGCGAACTCGTGGCTGAGGTTCTGCAGGAACTCGCGCCGCAGGCGGGCCACTTCCTCGAGTCGCTTGTTGGCCTCCGACAGCTCCACGACCTTGCTCTCCAGACGCTCGGCGATCTTGTGGGTGCGCGAGCGCAGGGGGTCGTCGGCGGGCACGCTGATGCGCTCGCTGTGGCCGGAGAGGTAGCGCTGGACCTCGTCGGGGAAGCGGCGGGCGTCGATCGGCTTCTCCACGAAGCCATCGGCGCCGACGGCCAGGCTGGTCTCCTTGTCGCCCTCGGCGGTGATCGCGACGATCGGCGTGCCCTCCAGCTCGGGGATGCCGCGCAGGCGCAGCGTCACCTCGTAGCCGTCCAGGTCGGGCACGTTGATGTCGACCAGCACGAGGTCCGGCTTCTCGGCTTCGGCCAATCGCACGCCCTGGAGGCCAGTCTCGGCGTCCAGTACCTCGTGGCCGGCAGCGTCGAGCAGCTTCCGCACCAGCAGGCGGTTGGCGGGATCGTCTTCGATGTGGAGGACTTTGGCCACGGTCGAAAATTAGCATCGCCGCGGCAGGGGGTCGAAGAAGAGACAGGCAGGCGTTGTCCCCCGACACCGGGATTTGGCCCGGATCCGCGCGGGCTTGCGCCCGGCGGCCGCTGCCGCTATCTCGACACCCGCCCTCCTTATTGGGGGCAGAGGATCGGGATTCATGTCGAAGACTGAGGAGTCGCTGCTCGGCGCATTCGAGGCGG
>JAPPOT010000938.1:8735-17713 GCA_028817855.1 Myxococcales bacterium | reverse complement strand
ACGGCGACGCGGGCGACGGCGACGCGGGCGACGGCGACGCGGGCGACGGCGACGCGGGCGACGGCGACGCGGGCGACGGCGACGCGGGCGACGGCGACGCGGGCGACGGCGACGCGGGCGACGGCGACGCGGGCGACGGCGACGCGGGCGACGGCGACGCTGCCGAGTGCGGCGACGGCGAGGTGAGCGGCGACGAGGTCTGCGACACCGCGCTGCACGCCTGCTGCAACGACCGCTGCAACGGCCCGGCACCCGACGGCCTGCGCTGCCGGGCCCAGGCCGGCGACTGCGACGTGGCCGAGGAATGCGACGGCAGCGCCTTCGAGTGCCCGCCCGACGCGGTGGCCGAGTCCGGCATCGAGTGCCGGCGGGCCGACGGCGTGTGCGACGTGGAAGAGCGCTGCGACGGAGTCGACAAGAGCTGTCCCGCCGACGGGGTGGCGGACCACAACACGCGCTGTCGCGGCGCGGACGAGCCCTGCGACGCGGAGGAGTTCTGCAACGGCACGGCCAAGAGCTGCCCCGCCGACGAGATCGCGGAAGCGGGCGTGGTGTGCCGGCCCGCGGTGGACGAGTGCGACGGCGCCGAGCAGTGCGACGGCCTCAGCGATCAGTGCCCGCTCGATGGCATCGCCGCGTGCACCAACATCGTGGTGCCCGCGGGCCTGCCGCGGACGCTCGAGACCGATACGAGCGAGCACTGCTCCGAGTGGTTCCTGCCCAGCTGCGACGACGAGGGCGCGCTGGGCCAGTCGGCCAGCGAGACCAACTACCTCTTCACCGCGCCCAGCCCCGGGACCTACGCCTTCGACACGATCGGCTCGACCTTCGACACCTCGCTCTACATCTTCGCGGGCGCTGCCTGCTCGGCCGAGCTGCTGGGCTGCAACGACAACCGCTCGGTCAGCGAGAGCAGCTCGCTGGTCGTGGTCGAGCTCGACTCGGGCGTGACCGTGCCGCTCACCCTCGACGGTCAGGACGGCGCATCGGGCGACGCGCGCCTGCGCATCCAGCGCGTCACCGCGCCCGGCGACTGCAGCAACCCGCAGGCCGCCACGCTGGACGCCGACACGCTCGCCTTCACTCACCTGGGCACCGACGAGGTGACCACGACCTGCGGAAGCGGCGTCAGCGGCATCTCCTCGCCCGACGCGGTCTTCGAGTTCACCGCCGACAGGGCCGGCACCTACCAGTTCGACACCTACGGCTCGAGCTTCGACACCTCGATGGCGGTGATCGACGGCGACCTGTGCGGCGGCTTCGAGCTCGACTGCAACGACGACGTCGACTCGAGCACGACGGAGTCCGCGGTGCGCGTCGAGCTCGAGGCTGACCAGACCGTCCTAATCGCGGTGGAGGCCTTCGGCCTCGACCCGCTGGTCGGCCTGGTCGAGCTGCGCGTGACGATGCTCTAGGACACCAGCTCAGAGCAGGCAGGGCGTGGCGCTGCCGGTCAAGCTGACTCCGTTCACCAGGGCCTTGGCGGGCCAGGCGTAGACGAAGTTGAAGCACATCTCCGAGAGGGAGTCGTAACCGACCCCGATCAGCCGGTCGGTCTTGTTCTGGAAGTGGCAGGTGGTGATCAACTGATCGCCGGGGTGAATCACGGCGGGCGTGTCGTACATCAGCTGGTTGTTGAAGTCGAAGGGCTTGTCCATCAACACCTCGGTGCTGCCGTCGGTGCGTTTGATCACCGTGTCCATCGAGACGCCCTGCTCGTGCATGTGCGGGAAGGAGCGCCAGATGTAGATGTCATCGCCGTACTGGGGCGTGCAGGTCCCCGGCAGGTCGAGCGTCGCACCCGGAAGCAGCGCGATCGCCTCGTTTCCGAGCCAGGACACCGTGGAGGTATTTGGACGCAGCTCCTTGCCGGTGCAGACCTCGATGCCGGAGTCGTCGCCGACCTCGGGGCCTGCGTTGAAGTAGTGAACCTCGACCAGGAAGCGCCGCCCGCTGCCGCGCACGGGCAAGCCCATGCCGGTCTCCTTCGGCATGTACTGCACGCGCTGCTGGTTGACGGCCCAGGCGGCGAGCAGGTCGGGCGCGCCCGGGTGAGTACCGGTGGTGTTGCCGTTGACCTGGCCGTCGGTGGCCGGCTCGGTGGTGTCGTAGAGCAGGATGTGGTGGGTCACCGCCGTGTCGTTGAAGCGGAACTCCAGCGCCTGCTTCTCGCCTTCCCACGGCACCTCCCACCAGAAGGCCGCGTAGTACTCGCCGCTGCGCGCCGGGAACGGCGTGGTGTCACCCGGGGCCGAGTTGGCATGCGCGTAGAACTGGTAGCACTGATCGATCTCGTCCTCGGTCGGCGGCTCGTAGGTGATGCTCACGCCCTCCGGCACCTCCGGCGGACCGTCGTCACCGCAGGCCAGGTCGCCTGCGGGCATGCCGCCCTCCAACCAGGCGTCGAGCGCACCCATCTCCGTGTCGAGCAGGGCGCGTCCGCCGCCGACCGGCGGCATCGGCGCCTCCTCGCTGTGCACGCGCAGCTGCACCAGCTCCCACACCGGCGTACCGGGCTGGGTGATGGAGTCGGCCATCATGTCCTCGTGCGTGATCAGTGCCATCGGCGCCTGCTGCCCGGGCTCGGCCCCGTGGCAACCGCGGCACGATGTGGCGAGCACCGCGTCCACGTCGCAGGGCAGGGGCGTGCCGCCAAGCGAGACCCGGCCGCCGGGCGCCGCCGGATCCGCGTCCGGCCCGGGACCGCTAGGCGCGGCACCGCCGGCGCTGCCGTCATCGACGGGATCGCCGTCGTCCGGGCTCAGGTCATCGACCGGCCCGACCGCCGTCTCGTCCGGACCCACCCCCCGACCGGAGCGGGCATCCATGCTGCCATCAGCGGAGCAAGCCGCGACCAGCGCGGCCGCGCACAGACCGCACCCAACCAACCTCATTTTTCCCATCGTTCCTCATCCGCAATCGGACTCAACCCACACGACCCGAGGTGCACTCGTGAATCGACCGTGGCTCGTGCACCCGCGACAGCGGTTGATCGAGGTCAAACGTGGCGGGTGCGGCCAAGGGATGGCGGGCGATGCCAGGCCCGGTTGACAGCGGTCTCCGCGCCGGGTGACCGATGTGATGCGGCGACGGTGCAAATTGTCGAGATCCACGCCCTTCAGCGCACGGGCAGCGGACAGGCCGTGAAGGCGCCGATTCCGCCGATGCCCTCGTCCGCAAGCACGATCGTGTCCTCGCAGCCCTCGGCGCTGAGCACGGGCGCGCAGCCGCGGCTGGCCGGGTGCCCGGTCTGCAGGGACACGACGCAGTCGATCAGGGCGTCGAGCGTCGCCTGACAGCCGGACCGCTCGAGGTTCGCGATGCACGCGGACGCCGGCAGGTCGAGCGGCATCGCCACACCCGGGCATCCGAGCGTGGCGCCGGTGTAGGCGCATCCGGTGGCTGGATAGAAGCCGTCATCGGTGATCGGAAGCTCGACCGGGTCGGGGAAGCCGGGCGGGACCGCGGTCAGCCACTCGCAGAACGCCGCCCGCCCGTCGTCATCGAGCTCGGCCACCTTGCGGGCACCATCCACGTCGGCGGGCGGGTCCGACACCTCGGGGCCGCCGAACGCCGACTCACAACGCCAGCGATCGTCTCCCTCGTCGGTCGGGCAGGTGCACTCCAGCCCGACCGGATACTGACACTGGTGCCCCTTGAGCCCGAAGCAGTCGCTGCCGTCCTCCGGCGGCCGTGCCGGGCAGTTCATCAGCGCGGAGACCACGTTGTTGAAGCAATCCCAGCGCAGCTCCACGCCCGCTTCAGCGCAGCCGGCGCGGCACGCGCACTCGCTGTAGACCTCCTGGCTCGCGAAGTCAGGATCGGCGTAGCGGAAGCCGCAGATCTGGCCCTCCGGCAACCCGCAGGGATCGCCGCTGATGGGAGGCTCGGCCGGGCACGACTCGGCGTCTGCGACCGCGGCCTCGACCGTCGCGAGCGCCTGGGCCTCCGCACCACCATCGACTGGCGCGGTGTCGGCGGCCGCACCGTCGTCGACGCACACCCCATCCTCCGAGCAGCGCTGGCCTGTGTCACAGTCACTGTCGCTCTCGCAGGTCAGCCAGTGGGTCTCCCCGCCGAGGCCGCCGTGGGATTGGCTGCACGCCACCACGCACAGGGCCAGCGACAGCGCCATCAGAATGCCGAGTTCACGCCTCATCGGATTCCTCCTCCGCGAGCACGTGCTGACCCATGTAGGCGATGACGCGCTCGCCACGAGCGTCCGCGGGGCGCTCGTGATCGCGGTTGTGAGCTTCGATGGCCTCGCGCAGCGCACTGGCGCGCACGCGCTGCTCGGCGAGCAGGCCGAACGCCTCCGCCCGATGCGGGTGCCCCTCCCAAACGTCGAAGTGATAGGTGCTGCCGCCCGTGGTCTCGTCGCGGGCCGAGCTGGCGCGGCCGGCGCGCAGCTTGGCGGTGAGGGCGGAGACGACCGCCTGGTAGTGATCGAAGACCGCGGCCTGCCAGCCCTGGGCGTCGCCGTGGGGGATCACGAGGCGGTCGTTGCGGTAGAGCACCGCGCCATCGTTGTGTTCGACCGAGAGCTCGCCGCTCGCTGTCAGCCGCTCGAGCACGGCCGCGAGGCTCTCGCCGGAGAGCGGCAACACCTGCGCCAGCTTCTCCGGCTTGACCGGTCCGTGCCGGTAGACCGCGACCAGCACCAGGCGCGCGGCCACCTCCTGCTCCGACACGGGCTGAGCCAGGCCCTGCTCCTCGGGCGTCGTGGCCCGATAGACCGTGGCGGCATCCTGGCCGGTGCGCGAAACCAGCCCGGCATCGACCAGCTCGCGCAACACGCCACGCACCATCGCATCGCCGTCCCGATCGAACCGGCGCAGCACATCTGCGCGCAGGACCGGACCCTCGCGCTGAATGTGGCCCAGCACCGCATCCCACAGCGAGGCGCCCTGTTGGCTGTGGCTCTCCGACAGCCGCGCCACCCTGTCGTGGTAGGTGCGCAGCGCCATCCCAAACATGTCGGCGATCACCTTGTTGCCCACGCCCTGGGCCTTCAGCTCGCGGCTGAGGTTGGCGAAAACCTCGTTGGCCACGTGCGCCAGCGACGCGCGATTGCCGGTGGCGGTCGCCAGCGTCGCGATCAGCACCGTGGTCTGTCGCACGACGGCGTCGATGAGCAGGCTGTTCATGCACCGCTCGGTCTAGCTGGCACGACCAGCGCGCGCTAGTGCGGGAATCCGCACCGGCGACCCGGCCCCGGCGGAGCTCAGCGCAGGACGCGTCCCACGACCGCCAGCAGGTCGTGACGGATCGGCCGCGCACCCTCCGCGCTGACATGCAGCGCGGCGACGCCGATCGGCTCGAGTCGGGCGCCGGCCGGCGCGGGCAGCACGTAGCGCTGGTAGATGTCACCGCTGTCCGCAACCCACGTCGGCTGCGGCGCGGCCGCACGCATCTCTTCGATTTGATCGAGCTCGAGGGTATCGGTGGCGTCGTTCCACTGACCACAGACGTCCGACCAGAAGGCCTCGAGCGCCGGGTTGAAGCCCGCGGGCAGCGGCGTCTCGCCCAGCTTCGCCACGATCTCGAGGGCACCGCCGGCGCGGGCCAGCGCGAGCACTCCCGTGGTGGCGCCGGTTGCGCCGGCGAGGAACTGCAGCGCGCCCCGCTGCATGGGCGCCCCGGCCTCATAGGCGGAGAGCATCTTGAGCAGCTGTGGCGGCGATGGAAGATGCGCGAGCACCGATGCACCACGCTAGCACAGCTGTGCCCGACGGCGCCCGCGATGACCCGACGCAGCTAGCAGACGGGCCAATCCGGATGCCAGGGGCGCTCGCGCTCGAAGGCGCGGCTGACCTGAAGCACCAGGGCGTCGCGGTGCATGGGCCCCGCCAGCTGCATGCCGATCGGAAGCCCCGCCTTCGACATGCCCACCCGCACGCTGGCGGCAGGGTTCCAGTTGTAGTTGAAGGGCATGCAGAACTGCCCTGAAGCACCGGCGCTGCAGGGCGTGCCGTCGATCTCGCTCGGAAAGGGCCCGCGAGCGGGTGGCGCGGTGTAGGGCGTGGTCGGACTGATCAGCAGATCGCACTGCTCGAAGACGTGCGTGCAGAAGTCGCGGATCTCGGCCCGCATGCGCTGGGACTGCTCCCACGCCCCTGGCGACATCGTCGCGCCTTCCCGCATCAGCTCCGCGACCCACTTGGCGAGCTCCGACTCCCGCCCGCGCGCCCGCTCACCGTGGCTGGCTGCGACGGCGAAACCCGCCGTCTGCAGCCAGCTGTCGCCGGCCTGGGGGGGACCGCCCGCGATCGGCACCAGCGTATGGCCGAGCCCCTGCAGCACGCGCGCACCTTCCTCCACGGCGGCCTTCACCTCCGACTCCACCGGCATGCCGCCCATGTCGAGCGACAACCCGAGGCGCAGGCCATCGGGCGCGCCTTTGCGCACGCGGTCCAGATAGCGATGCTCCACCGCCGGCAGGCTGGTCGGATCATGGGGCGAGGGACCGGCGTACTGATCGAGCACGAAGGCCGCGTCCTCGACGGTCTTGGTGAGGGGCCCGTAGCAGGCGCGCAGGGTGGTGCTGAAGGCCGGGCTCGGCCCCATCGGCACGCGCCCGAAGGACGGCTTGAAGCCGTAGGCGCCCGAGAAGGACGCGGGGATGCGGATCGAGCCGCCGCCATCGCTCGCGGTCACCAGCGGCAGCACGCCGCCGACCAGCGCAGCCGCCGAGCCGCCGCTCGAGCCGCCGGGGCTGCGCTGGACATTCCACGGATTGCGGCTGTCTCCGAACAGCAGGTTCTTGGTGATCGAGCTGAGCCCGAACTCGGGCGTGTTGGTCTTGCCGACCACGATGGCACCCGCCGCCCGCAGCCGCTCCACGTGCACCTCGTCACGCGCGGCGACGTGGTCGGCGTAGAGCTTCGACCCGCAGCTGGTCACCATGCCCGCCACGTCCTCCAGGTCCTTCACCCCCAGCGGCACGCCCTCGAGCGGCCGCCCTTCCCCGCGCCCGATGCGCGCCTCCGCCTGCCGCGCCTCCGCCATCACCTGCTCCCGGTCGCGCAGCGCCACCACCGCGTTGATCTGGGCGTGGGTACGCTCGATCCGCGCGAGCGTGTGCTCCACGAGCTCCACGGGAGACAGCGCGCGCGCTCGCAGCGCTGCGATCAGGTCCAGGAGGCTCGCGGCCGGGATCTCGGTCGGGGTCATGAACGGGAGAATAGACCACGGACCGACGTGCAGGTCATGGGGGTCACCCGCGAGGGCAATTGCAGCGTGGAGTCCTGCTCAGGGCGTCGGCCCCGGGGGACCGAAGCTCAGGGCCGGCTCGTGGCTTCCTGGGGATGAATCGTCGCCGCGTAGCCTCGTCGAAGGGGGGACACCCCCCAGTGGGGTTGTGCCGACGGGAAGGCGGGCGGATGATGCCCGGACCCGGGCGGACCGGGGAGGACGACCGAGCATGACGACACTACGAATGCACCCGGGGTGGATCGCGGCGCTGCCGCTGCTCGCCCTCCCCCTCAACGACGCCGGCGCCCAGACCGTCCCACCGCAACAGCAGGTGGAGGCGCCCGGAAAGGTAGGCGCAAAGGTCGGTGGCAAGAAGGGCGCCGTCCTCCAAAGACCGGGCGCAGCTCAGGCGCCGGGCAAGGTAGGCGCAAAGGTCGGTGGCAAGAAGGGCGCCGTCCTGCAGACACCAGGCGCCGTCCAGGCGCCCGGAAAGGTAGGCGCAAAGGTCGGCGGCAAGAAGGGCGCCGTCTTGCGACGCAGACCCGGCACGGTACAGGCGCCCGGAAAGGTCGGCGCGAAGGTCGGCGGCAAGAAGGGCGCCGTCCTGCAGACACCAGGCGCCGTACAGGCTCCCGGCAAGGTCGGCGCGAAGGTCGGCGGCAAGAAGGGCGCCGTCCTGCAGACACCAGGCGCCGTACAGGCTCCCGGCAAGGTCGGCGCGAAGGTCGGCGGCAAGAAGGGCGCCGTCCTGCAGACACCGGGCGCGGTACAGGCTCCCGGCAAGGTCGGCGCGAAGGTCGGCGGCAAGAAGGGCGCCGTGCTGGAGCAGGCGCCCGCGCCGCGCGCCCTCGAACGGCCCTGAAGGGCACGCCGCGGACGGGCGCCGGTGCTGGTCAGCGCAGCCGAACGGATTCGTCGCTCGCGGCCGTGCCTCGCGCGCGCGCTGGTGTCCGTCTTCGCCCTATGGCACGCCGGCGCGCTGCTGATCGGCCCCGCCCCGGAGTCGCGCGCGCACGACGCCGTCTACGTGGCCTACCAGCGGTACCTGACACCGCTGCACCTCAACAACGGCTGGGCCTTCTTCGCGCCCAACCCCCACAGCGGCGTGCGCATGCACTACGTCCTCACCGACGCCGCCGGCGGCGAGCATCGCTTCGACTTCACGCAGACGCTCGAGCGCGGTGACACGGCCTTCCAGCGCTTCACCATGCTGCAGGACTACCTGTGGGTCGGCACCGAGCCCTACGCGACCCACGCCGCGCGCTACCTCTGCAACCGTCACCCGGAGCTCGCGGCGCGGACCATCCGGCTCGAGTTCTACCGCGTCGGGATCCTCACGCCGGAGCAGTACCTCGCCGGTGTGCGACCGCTCGATCCGGACAACCTGATCGAGGAGGTCCACGAGCCGGTGGGCTGCACGCCATGACGCGCCTGTCCGAGCTCTGGGCACGACTGTGGTTCAAGCCCGAATCGACGCTCTGCCTCGACGTGATCCGCATCGGCCTGGGGCTGTGCCTACTGTTCGCCTACGGCGGCCTGACGCCACACCTGGTCGCGCTCTACGGCGACCAGGGCTGGGTGCCGCGCGCAGCGATGGAGCTCTACCTGCAGAGCCCGCTGCACCACTCGCTGCACTATCACCTGACCGGCGCAGACCAGCTCCGCACCGTACACGCGATCATGTTGCTGTCGTGCCTGCTCTTCACGACCGGCACCCTCACCCCAGTCGCCAAGTGGCTGGTGCTCTTCGGCCACGTATCCTACGCCTACCGCAACCCGCTCAT
>JAPPOT010000938.1:0-8725 GCA_028817855.1 Myxococcales bacterium | reverse complement strand
CCCTACCCCCACCCCAACCCGCTCATCACCCACGGACTCGACTCGATCCTGGCCAGCGCGCTCTTGCTGCTGTGCCTTGCCCCGATCGGAAGCACCCTGAGCGTGGACCGCTGGCTGCGGCGGCGGCTGGCACGCCGGCGCGGCCTCGAACCCCCGGCACCGCATCGCTCCCCGTTCAACTTCACCATTCGCCGGCTGCTCCAGATCCAGATGGCCGTCGTGTTGCTGTTCTCCGCGATCGAGAAGCTGCGCGGCGAGTACTGGTGGTCGGGCGAGGCCGTGTGGGTGGCGGTCAACAACTACGAGTTCACCAACCTACCGGTCGCCTGGCTCGCCCACAGCTACGGCCTGGTCAACCTGCTTACCTACGGCGCCCTCGGCCTCGAGCTGGCCTATCCGTTCCTGATCTGGCAACGCGCCACCCGCCCATTGCTGCTCGGCGGCGCCATCGCACTGCACGCCGGCATCGCCGCCATGATGGGCCTCTACTTGTTCTCGGCCGCGATGATCGTGGGACACCTCAGCTTCGTGCGCCCCGCCTGGTATGGAGCGCTGCGCACGCGCTGGCGCGAGCAGGCGCGCGGCTCCACCTAGAGCCCATCGAGATGGGCTCTAGTCCCCCTCGTTGGCTGCGGCGCCGCTGGTTCCGCGCGTGCCGTCGTCGGAGGCGGTCGCGGTGCCGACGTTGTCCCCGGGAGTCAGCCCTGCAAGCCGCGCGGACGCGGTTCGGACTCCGGTATCGGGGCAGCTGCGGCCACTGCAAACGGAGGTGCGTGGTGACGGTGCTGCACCGATCCCTGCATTGCTCTTGTGGACGAGGGGCGCGCCGCGTTCAATGCGTGCCCAGCGGGCTGCGCACGCGGGCGCGGCTCGTGGTAAAATGGCCAGCATGGCCGAGGGGGAAGTTCGCTACCGTGGACCTGGATGGTCCGGAACGATCCTGGTGTCGCTGATCACGTCAGTCGCCGCCGTGCTCGGCTTTCACTGGGCGCAGGTCGACGGGCTGGTGCCGACACCGCCGCAGCAGCCCGAGGTCGCCACCCCGACATCACCGGAGGACGCGAGCGACGCGCGCGATGAAGGCCCGGTCGAGGTCCCGAAGCTCGCGGGACTGGCGCTGGACTCGGCGCGCGAGCTGTTGCAGGCCCGCGGCCTGCGTCTGGTCGTGCGCGAGAAGCGCCCGGACACCGCCGTTGCGGTCGACCACGTGATCTCGCAGGAGCCGCTTCCGGCCTCCATGCTGCGGGCCCAGGGCCAGGTGCTGGTCACTCTCTCCAGCGGCGCAGCAGCCGAGATCCCGGTGCCGGACGTGACGGGCAAGACGATCGAGGAAGCCACGCGGGTGCTGCAGAGCGCGGGCTTCAAGCTCGGGCCGATCGACGGACCCGCCACGGGCGAGCGTGCGGTCGCCAGCACGGTGCCACTGGCGGGCGCGAAGGCGCCGAGCGGCTCCGACGTCGCGTTGAATGTGGCGGTGGCCGGCGTGGAGGTCCCGAAGCTGCTTGGCATCCCGTGGTTCCGGGCGAAGAAGCAGCTCGAGGCGGCAGGCCTGAAGCCGGGCAAGGTCCGCGTGGGTTACAATGACGACCGCGACGCCTGGATCGTGCTGCGCCAAGACCCCGCGCCGGGCACGATCGTCGAGACCGGGAGTGAGGTGGACATCGTCCGCAACGAAGGCGATTGAGCGGTGTGGTTCCAGGAAAGGGAATCGCCGAGGTTCGCCCAGGAGCGGCTTACGTCCTCGGGAAAATCCTCGACGTAGCGCTGCTACGCCTCCGGTTTTCCCTGTGGGCGCGCTCGCTCCTGGACGAACCTCGACGATTCGAGTTGCGGGTGGCGGGTGGTGCTGCTGGTGTGGGTGCCCTGACGCAACGGTGCGGCACGTGGGTGTTTCTGTCTTTGGTCGGGGGGTCGTTGCTGGCTTGGGCGTGGGTGGGTGCTAGATCTCGGCGATGGATGCGGCGGATCACAACTATGTGCACTCGGTGACGGTCTTTGCCGGCTATGGTAAGACCGGCGAGGCGGTGCAGACGCTCGACTTTGCGATTGGCAACACGCGCGGGCAGGTGTCGCAGTTCAACTCCGCGTACTTCAAGCGGCCGACCTACAAGCTCGAGCGGGCCGTGGATCGCGTGCTCGCCTATTACGATCGCGCCGCAGTGCCCTTCCGCGCCTACGTGCGGTCGACGGAGACGGCGGCCCGCGCCCTGCTGACCGAGCGCGGACTGGTGGAGCAGGCGGCGCTGCCCGTCATGGTGCTGCCCGGAGCCGAGTGCAGCGCACCCGAGATTCCGGGCCTGCGCATCCGTCGCGTCGGCGACGCAGACGAGGCCGCGCCCCTGTCCGCCTTCCAGCGCCTGTCCTTCGAGAGCTTTGGCTTCCCGCCCGAGCTCGGCCCCGTCGGCATGACCCCGGAGCTGGCCGCGCTTCCCGAGGTCGAGCAGTTCGTCGGCTACCTCGAAGGCGAGCCCGTCGCCTGCTCCATGCTCCTGTGCACCGGCACCATGGCCGGCATCTACTGGGTCGGCACCCTCGAGCGCTTTCGCCGCCGCGGCCTCGGCGCCGCCCTCACGGCCCACGCGGTTGCGGCCGGGCGCGCCCGCGGCTGCACCGACGCCTGCCTGCAGGCCTCGACCTTGGGCGCCCCGGTCTACCGCGCCCTCGGCTTCGACCACCCCCACGACTACGCCGTGCTCGAGCGCACCTTGGATTTGTAGGGATGTAGGAGGGAATCGTCGAGTGGTTTGGGGCGGGTGGTGCAGTGCGGCTCTGCTGATACGGTGTGGTGTGGTCCCAACTGGATGGCGCACCACCTTCGCGGGAGCCCGCTTTGAGGCCTACAGCGGGAGCGCCACCAGGGCGGCGTCGGTGTGGGCGCCGTGTAGGTAGAGCAGGCGGTCGGGTTGCAGGGTGAGGGGTAGGCCGGTGCCGAGCTCGTGCAGGACCTGTGGGTCGGCGGGATCGTCGAGGTCGATGATGTAGCCGCCACCGTAGCGCTCGTGCAGCACGAGGTGGGTACCGTCGGCAGCGACGGTGCGGGCGCGCAGCGACAGTGGCAGCTCGCCCGAAACCGTCAGCGCTTCGCCATCGAGCACGAGCAGGCGCGCGGGCTGCTCTTCGTCCGCGCCGTAGAGGGGTGCGGCGGAAGCGACGAGGGTGACCAGGAGCTGGCCCTGGTGGGCGATCGGGTCGGCAGGGCGCTCGCTGCCGGCCTCGAAGCTCGCGACGATGCGTGCGCGCGGCGACTCACCGTCGCCATCCAGCACCACCCGGTGCAGCGAGTACACCGGGTCGCCCGCGACGCGTTGGAGCTCGCGCGTGTAGAGCGCCTCGCCATCCACCGCGACCACCGGCCCGGGCACGTTGACCGGCTCCCCCACCTGCGGATCGCCTTCACGCAGATCGATCGGCACCACGTACACCTCTTCCTCCGGCGGATCGGATTCCGGAACCAGGAGGGCATAGCTGTAGTGGAGCACTCCGTCGTGCAGCACGAGGTGGCGCCCGCGCTCCTCGTCCGGGCGCGTCAGGGTCTGGATCCGGGGCGCGGCCGGGTCACGCACGTCGACCAGGCGAAGCTCGTAGACCTGGTAGGGGAAACCCGGCTCCCCGCGCACCTCTGCCTCCTCCCCGACGGTGCGCTCGCCGCGCAGCGCGATCCAGCCGCCGCTGACACCGACCCAGCCTCGCCCGGTCAGGGCGGGTACGGCGTGGTCTCGACAGAGATCGATCTCGTCGCTCTCCAGCACGCCCAGCTCCTGCGGCGCTGCCGGGTCGCCGACGTCGTGGACGCGCACGCGCGCACCCGGCTCGCCCGCGCACACCTCCTGCGGCGAGCTCGGCTCGAGCGTGACGAGGTGGCCGCCGATCGCAAACAGCTGTGCATCCGGGTGGGCCTCCGTGCTGCCAAGCACCTGCCGCGCGTGCAGCTCCGGCGCGAGCAGCTCGATGCGGGGCGCATCGTCGACATCGCGCAGCTGGGCGATCGTGTGCTCGAACGCCACGGCAGCGTCGCCGACCGGCCATGTCTCGGCGCGGGCACGCTCCGAGATCAGGTCGGGCGCATCCATCGCCTCGAGCTCGAGCTCCAGCAGGTGCGTGCGGGACGTGCCCACCAGACGCGACTCGAACGCCCGCAGATCGCGCACGCCGTCCAGCCGACCACGCGCTGTCATGCTGCTTTCGGAGATCGAGACCAGCGCGAGGGCCACGTCCTGCTCCGCCGGCTGACCCAGCATCGGGATCGCGACCAGGGTGCGCTCCGCGACGCCGGCATCGCTCTGCTGATCGATCGCATCATCGAACACCCGCGCGCCCACCAAGACGCCGGACCCGCTCGATCGCACACCGGCGCCGAGCTCCAGGCTTGCCACGGGCTGCCCGGGGTCGTCCACATCGTAGAGCTGCAGCTG
Organism: Myxococcales bacterium; assembly: GCA_028817855.1. Classification (GTDB taxonomy): domain Bacteria; phylum Myxococcota_A; class Polyangia; order Polyangiales; family JAFGIB01; genus JAOUOP01. The sequence goes on along the minus strand of JAPPOT010000938.1, from coordinate 4,313 downwards.
TGCGTCCTGCGGATCGCGTCCGACGACGAGCAGCCGCCCCTCCGGCGTGGCCAGCGGCAGCGCATCGTGCGGCACGGGCAGCGATGTGACCTCGCACGCGTCCGCGTCGGCCATGCCTACCAGCCGGCCCCGGAATGTGCCGTCGCTCTCGCGGCGATCGATCACAGCCAGCGCCTCACCGACGAAGGTGACCGTGCGGATGCCCTGCGCCTCGTACACGGCGGTCGCGTAGCGGACGTCCCACGGGAACGCGCAACCCGCGCGGGCCTGGCCCGAACCGGGGTCAGCCAGGTCGAAGTGCTCGAGGCGGGCGTCGCGCGCCAGCCGCACCCCGTCTTCGAAGAGCGCGCTGGCCACCTCGAGCAGGTCACCGCGCAGCTGCATGTGGGTGGCGCTCAACACGACGCCGCTCGCGGTCGCGACCGTTCCTCGGTCCTGGGCCTGGCCATCGGGCGAGAGCTCCAGCAGCTGCAGCGAGCTGGAGCCGGCCGGTTCGAAGCGCCACAGCTGCTGCGGATCGTCTGCCTCGGGTACGTGCGCGATCAAGGCGCGTCCAGGCGAGAGCAGCGCGGCGGTCACGTCCCGCCCCAGATCGATCGCTTCCTCGGCGAGCAGTCCATCCGGCTCGACCACGATGCCGCGCAGCGTGGTCCGGTTGCGCTCGCCGCACAGGTTGACGTCGGCCGTGAGCTCGTCGACGACCACGTAGAGGGCGCGGGTGTCGTCGTCACCCTCGGCGAGCACGGCGTCGACCGCGCGCCCCGACAGCTCGACGGCCGCCAGCTCGGATGCGGAGGCCCCGGAGACATCGAGCAGCGTGAGCGTGCCGCGGGTCAGCAGCAAGAGGCGTGCATCGGAGAGCGCAAACACCGACAGCGGCTCGTCATCGAACAACCAGCCAGGCCCCGCGACCTGCAGGTCGTCGCCCGCGTCGTCGACCAGCACGACGCCGAAGCGCCGTTCCGCGGTGGCCAGCCGACCATCGGGCAGCGCGGCCATCGCGACGCGCCCGTTGCGCCCGCCACCCGCGTCCAGCGCCAGCGGCCCCCGTGCCGGCACGGCCGAGGTGATCGGCGGAGGCTCGCAGTCCCCGGGGACGTCTCCACCCGGCTCGCCGCTGTCGACCACGCTCGTGAACGGCTCCGGGATCTCCACCCCGGGATCTCCGGTCTCGCCCCCGTCTTCCGGCGGCTGCGGCGCCGTGCCGCCGGGTCCGCCACAGCCCAGCGCCCCCAGCAGCGCGAGCGCGACTGCGATCCGCCCCAGACATCCGTCCATGCGAGCCATGCTCGTGCACCTCCGCGCTGGTCACTATGGCAGGCGGTGCGGCCCACGGTAGTGTGTATTTGCTCTTCTTGTGTGGCGATTGAGCACTACAACGTGCATAAACACATGACATGGACTGGACGGACGCCGAATACGGGCAAGCCGCGAGCGAGCTGGTGCGGGCGCTGCGCGGCTCGCGGTCGCAGCGGGCACTCAGCCGCCGGCTCGGGTTCCGCACGAACGTCCTCTACACCTGGGAGGCTGGCCGCACCCACCCCACGGCCGCCGGCTTCCTCGCGCTCGTCGAGCAGGTGGGGCTCGATCCCCGCGCCACCCTGCGCGCTTTCTACCGCCTGCCGCCCCGCTGGCTGAGCGAAGGGGCGCCAGCGCTGCCGCTACCCGAGACGGTCGCGCGCTTTCTGCGCGACCTCGCGGGGGACCGCCCGACGGTGGAGCTGGCGCGCGCGGCCGGCAAGAGCCGCTTCGCGATGGCGCGACTGCTGTCCGGCGAGACCGAGCCGCGGCTGCCGGACCTCTTGCGCGTGGTGCAGGCGAGCACGCTGCGCCTGCTCGACTTCGTCGCGGTCTTCGTCGACCCCGCGCGCTTGCCCAGCCTGGCGGGTCCCTGGGAGCGGCTGGAGGCGTCGCGCCGCCTCGCCTACGACGAGCCGATGAGCCACGCCGTCCTGCGCGTGATCGAGCTGTCGGCCTACCGCGCGCTGCCCGAGCACCGGCCGGGCTTCATCGCCGAGCAACTAGGCATCACCGCCGAGGCCGAGGCGCGCTACCTCTCATTGCTCGAGCAGAGCGGCCAGGTCGAGCTGCGCGAGTGCCGCTACGTCCCCACCGAGGTCGGCAGCGTCGACACCCGACGCGATCCCGAGCGCGCAGCGCAGCTGCGGCGCTTCTGGACCGAGGCCGCCTTAGAGCGCTTCGGCCAGCGCGACGACGACGTCTTCGCCTTCAGCCTCGGCACGGTCTCGCGCCGGGACCTGGAGCGTGTCCGCGAGGTGCACCGCCGCTACTTCGAGGAGCTGCGCGCGATCATCGGCAGCTCCCAGCCGGCCGAGTCGCTGCTGCTGGCGAACGTGCAGCTGATCCGGCTGGCGTGAGCCTCAGCCCTAGGGGTGGCCGAGCTCGAGCGCGAGCTGGTCGCCACCTGCATCTCGATCACCGTGCCCAACCTCACCCGCGGCGGGCGCCCCGCTACAAGGGCCTGGGCTTCCGCGACGACGACAAGAAGGCCTACGTGATCAAGGCCGACGTGCCGAAGGGACGAAGCTGATCGGGCCGTCGTCGGTGTCGTAGCTCGTGATCAGGGCGGGCACGTGGTCCGCCGTCTCGAGCTCGCGTACCGCCATGACGCCGCCCTGCACGAGCACGCCTGAGGCCAGGTAGCTCGAGCGCGCGTAGAGCATGGCGCCGGCCTGGAAGGCGCCGAGGCCGCAGCCGGCGACGTGGATGCGCCGCGGGTCGATGCCGTGCTGCTCGATCGCGCAGGCGATGATCGCGTCGGCGACCGCGAAGTCGTCTTCGTACCAGGTGCCGAGGGCGCTGTCGGTGCCGGTGCCGAGGGTCTCGCTGAACGAGGCGACCATGCCGCCAGCGTCGAGGATGCGCTGCAGGTTGGAACCGAGCATCGCGGTGGCCTCGTCCGCCAGGCCGCCGACGCCGTGCCAGTAGAGCAGGAGCATGCCCTGGCCGTCGTCGCGCGACGGTCCTATCCATAGGCGCACGTCCATGCCGAGCACGCGCACCGAGCCGCTCGCCAGCGCCGGGCAGGCGCGGTCGACGACCGGGATGGCGGGGGCGGCGCTCGGGTCGGGATCCGTCTGTGCAGCCGCGTCGGCGATCGGATCGGCACCGGCAACGGCGGCGTCCTGGCGCGCATCGGTGTCGGCGCTCGGGGCTGTTGCCGCATCCTCGCCGCGCGTGGTCGCTTGGTCGGACGTCTCGACGCCATCGACGGGTCCTGGGTCGGCAACCGCGCGGGTTCATGCTAGGCGTGAAGGACAATGCGCTACGAGGCCAGGATGTTGCGGCTCGGGGGGCTGGCGCTGGTGGTAGGCTGCGCTGGCTGCGAGCCGGTGCGCACTTTCTCTTTGCTCGACGCGAGTGTCCCCGAGGAGCACGCAGAGGCGGGCATGGAGACCGTGGTGGCCTCGCCCGAGGACGCCGGCACGCCCGAGCCCGCGGTAGCGCCCGAGCTCGATGCCGCCCAGGGCGAGCCGGATGCAGGTGAACCGGACGCGGGCGCCCTCGTGTGTGGCGACGAGCGCTGCGAGGCACCCGAGATCGGCGATGGCTTCGTCACGGCGGCCTGCTGCGTCGAGGGGCGGCAGTGTGGCGCGCGCATCGTGAGCGGACCGATCGAGGTGGTGGACACCTGCATCGGCCTGTCTCGACACGCGGCCTCGAACACGGACTGCGTCGTGCGCGACTTCGACGGCGTGCCGCTCGACTACGGCTGCTGCATGGGGGACGGCACCTGTGGAACCTCCCTACCGCGACCGGACGGCGAGCTGTGGTGCATCGACGGCCGCACGCTCGGCCTACCGGGCGGCCTGCCCTGCGCGCCGGAGGGCGATTGCGCGTACACGGGCGAGCCCTGCGAGGACGAAGCGGACTGCTGCCCGTTTGCCGAGGGGGTCGACTGCGCGCCATCCGCCGACGGCGATACCGTCTGCGTGCGTCTGCCGTGAGCCTGCCGGCGGCGCGTCCGCCTGACACCTCGACGGCCCCTGCTTGACCTTTCGCTCGCGACCGGGCTCACGAATGATGATGGCTGGGGGGAAGATGATCGAGCGCCTGTCCTGGCTGCGCCGCCTCAAGAAGAGCGACCCCGAGCCGCCGCTGCGGCTGCCGCTGCCGATCCCCAGCCGGGGCGCGCGCGCACGGCGGATCCGCGCGCACGCGCTGGAGCGCGCCGACACGGTGGCGCGGCGGCAGGGCATCGACCGGCGCGAGTTCCTGGCCAGCCCATGCGGAATGGAGGCGACGCTGCAGGCACAACACCTCGCGAGCGGCGTCCGCGCGTCGCAGAGCGC
>JAPPOT010000697.1:1465-4154 GCA_028817855.1 Myxococcales bacterium | reverse complement strand
CGGTCTCGGCTGCGGCCCCGGGCTACGCCCTCAGGGTCTGGGACGTTGCTCCGGGCGGCGGTCCGCGCGAATCTTCGGCCGAATTATTCTGTCGGAGGTTGTCCAGATGCGAACGATTCTTGTGTGCCTCTCCCTCGGTATGGCCGTGCTCGCGACCAGCGCGCCGGCTGCGGCGCAGAAGTCGATGGGCCGGGATGGCACCTTCGTGCTCGGCGTGGAGCGTGTCTTTGGGTTTGTGACTTCCACGACTTCGTCGGAGGCCACCGTGCTCGGCCAGGATCAGGAGCGCGACGCGACCACGACGGGCGTCACGCTGCTCGCGAGCGCGGGCGTGCCAAGCGCCCACGTGGCGCCGCGTCTCGCCTTCGACTACTTCCTCGCCACCAACATCAGCATCGGTGCGGCGCTCGGCTACGGCACAGGCGGTGGCGAGGTCGAGACCACGGTGAGCACACCGGGCGGCAGCGCCAGCAGCACCGACGATCAGCCCGATCAGAGTCTCTTCATGTTCCACGCCCGCGGCGGCTACTTCCTGCCTTTCGGTGGCAGCTTCGGCTTCTGGCCCAAGCTGGGCTTCAGCTACTTCACAATCGAGTCCGGCGATGGCAGCGGCGAGGTGAGCGTCGATGGCTTCGCCCTCAACCTCGACGCGGCCCTGGTGATCGAGCTCGCCCCCCACTTCGGCCTCTCCCTGGCCGGCCTGGCCGACATCGGCCTGGGCGGAGAGGCGGAGCTCGACCTCCCGGGCGGCGGCAGCACCGACGCCGACACCACTGTCACCGACTTCGGGCTGATGGCAGGCATCTACGGCTACCTCTAGGGACTGCGGTACGCGGTCCCCAGTTGTTCCCGCGGGCCGGCGCGTGGCAGTCTCGGGGCATGAGGAATCTGCTCTACGTGCTATCGCTCGCGCTTCTCGGGCTGGGCTGTGCGTCCGGGCCGCATCCGTCCCTGCAGGCGGCGAGCAAGACCCTGGACTGTCCGGTGAAGGATCTGAAGCGGCACGAGATCTATCCCGAGAAGCAGCGGATCGAGGGCTGTGGCAAGGAAGAGGTCTTCGTCTACGGCTGCGATGACTATGGCGCGACCGCCGAGTGTGGCTGGGTGAAGCTCAAGCAGTGAGTGCGGTCGAGAGGTCGTGGGCAGGGAGGCTGCCCTGGGCGCTCGCGCTGGCGGTCGCATGCGGCGACGACGGGGGTGCCGGCGACGCCTCGTCGTCGGGTGAAGCGCTGGCCGACGCGGGCGCCGACGACGGGGCGGCGGGTGACGGAGACGCTCCGGCGCCCGAAGGCGGCCTCTTCGAGCCCTACCGTGTGCTCGACGTGGAGGTCGAGCTGGCCGAGGCCGACTGGGAGGTGCTGCGCTACGAGGGGCGAAAGCTAAGCACCATCTTCACCGGCTGCGCCGACTCGAGCTTCGAGTACACCTATTTCCCGGCGACGGTGACGATCGATGGCGAGCGCATCGAGAACGTCGGGGTGCGCAAGAAGGGCTTTCTCGGATCGCTGTCGGCCTATCGGCCCTCGCTCAAGATCAACTTTGCCAAGCTCGAGCCCGCGCAGCGCTTCGGCGAGCACAAGCGCATCACGCTCAACAACAACCGCCAGGATCGCAGCAACACGCACCAGTGCATCAGCTACCGCATCTTCCGCGACGCAGGGGTGCCCGCGCCGCGCTGCAACTTCGCCCGCGTCACGCTCAACGGCGAGGACCTGGGCGTCTACTCGCACGTCGAGAGCATCAAGCGGCCCTTCCTGCGGCAGCACTTCGAGGACGAGACGGGGCACCTCTACGAGGGGCAGGGCAGCGACTTCGCCGAAGGCTTCATCGAGCGCTTCGAGTTCAAGAACGACGGTGAGCCCGAGGACCGCAGCGACCTTCGTGCGGTCGCCAGCGCGCTCGAGCGCGACGACGGGGAGCTGCTGTCGGCGCTCGACGCGGTGCTGCCGCTCGACCGCTTCTATCCCTTCTGGGCGACCGAGGCGCTGGTGCAGCACTGGGATGGCTACTCGGGCGACCTCAACAACTTCTACGTCTACGCCGATCCCGCCGCGGGCATGACCTTCATCCCGTGGGGCACGGACGGCACCTTCGAAGCCGATCATCCCTTCCTGCCGGATGACATCCCGAGCTCGGTCTACGCCTGGGGGCGGATCGCCAACCGGCTCTACGGGCACACAGAGGGCCAGGCGCGCTACCGCGAGCAGCTCGGGGAGCTACTCGACACCGTCTGGGATGAGGCGGCGATCCTCGAGGAGATCGATCGCATCGAGCAGCTCAGCGACGGGCTCGCCGATTCCGCCGCCCTTGCCGAGATGCGCGCGCGGGTCCAGGCGCGGCGCGATGAGATCGAGGACGAGCTCTCCGGGCCGCCACCGAGCTGGGATGTTCCGCCGCGCTCGCCGGGTACGTGCGTGGACTTCACGAGCGAGATCCGCGCCACCTTCGCGACGAGCTGGGGAGATCTGGAGGAGCCCGACTTCGCGGCCAGCAACACGCTCGAGGTCCCGTCGCAGCTGGCGCCGATGGGCTTCGACGCCGTGGTGGCCCGGGCGGGCACCTCCAACGAGATCGACGACGGTGCGCCTGCCGTGCGCGTGATCGGGGTGCTGCCCGGCGGCGGCTTCGTGCTGGCCCACATCGGCTTCGGGCTCGCGCCCTTCGAGTCAGGCACCACCCCGCTGCTCGG
>JAPPOT010000697.1:0-1455 GCA_028817855.1 Myxococcales bacterium | reverse complement strand
ATGCACGGCAGCGAGACCTCCGGGTTGTTGATCCGCGGTACCGAGAACGACCCGCAGGTGGTCGGTCTGCTCGCCGACGGCGAGGTCGTGCTCGAGCAGGCCGGCGACAGCGACGGCGCCCCCGTGGTCGGCACCTTCACCGCCCGCCTCGTCCCACTCAGCTCCGCCAACTAGCTCCCCGCAGCATACGCCGCCCGCAACTCGAATCCCTAGCTAGAAGCGACCCCCTACCTGGAGCAGGTAGGGGCGGGGTAGGGCTGTGCGTGGGGGCGCTGCTCCGCGCTGACGGGCGTCGTAGGCCTGGCGGAAGTTGCGGCCGACCACCCAGCCGATCACCTGACCAAAGATCGCCCCCGGGATCACGTCGGACAGCCAGTGGTAGTCCCCCTCGATCATCCCGATCGCCACCGCGGCGGCAAAGGGGTAACCGATCGCGGGGATCCAGGGGCGGTCGGGATAGAAGGCCGTGAGCGCGGCGACCCAGGTCACGTTGGATGCCGTGTGGCCCGACGGCCAGCGCATACCGCCCGACAGGCTCGTGGGGTCGAAGTCGAAGTCGGTGGGGTCGCGCGAGTCGCGCAGCACGCCGGCGTGCCAGCGGCGGGCGCGCGGGTTGCCCTCCGGGTAGGGGCCGGCGCGGTCGGTGAGCCACTTGAGCGTCGTCACCATCACGAACTGGATCGCCTCGGCCTGCAGCACGGCTGCCCCGGCACTGGCGGTCTCGCCGTTGTCCGCCGAGAGCCCGCCGAAGTAGAGGCCGCCGGGTACGAGCGCAGGGGCCAGGCCGCCGACCCAGAGCATGACGTGCCCGAAGCTGTTGCTCAGCGGGTTGTGGCGCTGGAAGTAGTCCTGCACCGGCCGGTCCACGTCGAAGACCAACGGTGGGGTGATCGCGACCGCCCCGACGTGGGCCAGCGTGTTCGGCCAGCCGTAGACCTCGCCCAGGCTGTCGCTCAGTCCCTCCCATGGTTGCACCACGTCGTCTGCGCGCGCCGCTGTTGGCATCGCCGCGAGCACGATCCACAGCAGAGCGAGGGCACGCACCAGGCCCATCAGTTGAGCGCCTGCGGATCCTGTAGGCTGAAGAGGGCGATCTGCGCGTCGAAGCGCTCGCCGTCGTCGGTGACCATCTCGTAGCTGCCCTCCATCGTGCCCAGGGGCGTGCTGAGCGGGCAGGCCGAGGTGTATTCGAAGTGCTCGCCGGGCCCGAGCACCGGCTGCTCGCCGACCACACCCGGACCGCGCACCTCCTGCACCTCGCCGCGGCCGTCGGTGATCTTCCAGGTGCGGTTGAGCAGCTGCACCTTGCGCTCGCCGCCGTTCTCGATGCGGATGTGATAGGCGAAGAACCAGCGGTCTTCGTCGGGGTCGGAGCGCTCAGGCACGTACTGGGAGCGCACGCGCACGACGATGCCGCGTGTCTCGGCGCGCGAGGTGGTGGAGCTTGGCAAAAGG
>JAPPOT010000417.1 GCA_028817855.1 Myxococcales bacterium | reverse complement strand
CCGCCGGCGACGCCGAGGCCAAGGGCGCCGTCACGAGCGCCGCCCTCACCGTCGACGCCAGCGATCTATCCGGCTGGACCGAGGCCGGCGATCCCGGCTGGCGCGAAGAAGCCACGAGCATCACCGACCCCTCGGGCAGCTACCCCGCCAGCGGGTCGGGCTTGCCCGTTCTGCACGCGGACAACTGCGACGCCGAGTGCCGCATCTCCCAGAACGACAGCCTCGACCTCACCATGGCCGAGTCCGCCACGCTCACCTTCCTGCGCTACGTCGACGTGAGCCTCGACAGCTCCGACTACCTGCGCATGGACTTCTGGAACGGCAGCTGGAACCAGGAGGTGGTCTTCTCCGGCACCAGCGGCGCCGGACCCAGCGGCCAGGACGACGGCCAGTGGCTCGCCCTGAACTACGACCTGGCCGACTCGCCCGATGGCCTGTCCTACCTGGACCGCAGCGACTTCCAGATCCGCGTGCGCGCCCTGCTCGACCAGCCCGACGAGATCGTCGAGCTCGACGACATCCGCATCCAGGTCACCCACGTGCTCGGCCCCGACCTGGACTGGACCGAGTCCGGCGAGGGCGACTGGACCCGCCGCGACATGCTCAGCAGCAGCGCTTACCCCACCGGCGCAAGTGGCTCGCCCGTCGCCAGCATGCGCAGCTGCAGCAGTGGCTGCACGCTCACCAGCGACCCGGTGGACCTCGGCAACGCCGACTCGGGCACGCTGTCGCTGCTCCGCTACCTGCGCAGCTACATCGACTCCAGTGACTACCTGCGCCTGCAGGTCTGGGACGGCAGCGCCTGGATCACCGAGTACGACTGGAACGGAAGCAACGGCGGCGACAGCAACCAGTGGGAGCAGGTCGCCATGGACCTCGCCGCCTCGCCCACCGGCCGCAACTACCTGGGCCAGAGCGACTTCCAGGTGCGCCTGTCCGCCCGCGCCGACTCCAGCAATGAGTACATCGAGGTCGACGACGTCACCCTGGTCACCGCCTGCGCGCCCAGCGCCGACCCCGACGTCTGCGACGGCCAGGACAACGACTGCGACGGCACCATCGACGAGGACGGCGCCGCGAGCTGCCCCGCCAGCACCGAATGTCTCGAGAGCGCCTGCGTGAACGGCGCCTGCGTCACCAACCACGTCGAGGGCCTGTGCAGCGACAGCACGGTCTGCACCACCAACGAGTACTGCGAGGACGGCGCCTGCGTCGCCACGGGCACCCTCGACTGCCACGATGGCAACGAGTGCACCGACGACGTCTGCGATCCGCTCCAGGGCTGCGACAACCCCCACAACACCGCGACATGCGACGACGGCGACAGCTGCACGGCCGGCGACGTCTGCAGCGCCGGCGCCTGCGACGGCACCCCCATCACCGCCTGCCAGAACGCCGACGGCTGCTGCCCGAGCGGCTGCAACGACCAGAACGACAGCGATTGTGGCTGCGGCGACGGCGTGCTCGACCCCGGCGAGGAGTGCGACGACGGCAACAACGACCTCGACCACTGCGGCCCGCTGGCGGCGAGCGCCACCTGCGTCCCCCTCTGCACCTGGGTCGACGGCCTGGTCTGCGGCGACCAGCAGCTCGACCCCGGCGAGGAGTGCGATGACGGCAACCTCGACAACGGCGACGGCTGCCAGGCCGACTGCACCATCTGCACCAATCCTGCCTCGGCCGACGACATCTGCGACGGCAACGACGACGACTGCGACGGCCGCTTCGACGAGGACGTGGTCGGCCGCGTCACCAGCTGCGGCGAGGGCGCCTGCTTCGCCTACTCGACCCAGTCCTGCCAGGGGGGCGCCTTCGTGCCAGCCGAGTGTGTACCCCACGCCCCGGGCCTGGAAGGCGCCTGCGACGGCATTGACGACGACTGCGATGGCAGCGTCGACGAGGACACCAGCCAGTGCCAGCAGTGCAGCGCCATCCTCGCCTCGGCTCAGGACCACGCCGAGGCCGGCCGCGCCTACCGCGTGGCGACCTGCGCGCCGATCTTCGCCGACCACTTCGACGGCGATCTCTCGGCCTGGACCGTGACCGGCACCGTCGACATCGTCAGCGCTTCCACCACCGACCTGTCCGGCCCCGGCGCCCGCCTGCGCGGCGCCTCCGAGCTGCGCGTGGGGGTCGACACCAGCCACTACGACAGCGCTCAGCTGCGCTACTGGCGCCGCGGCTCCAGCCTCGAGGGCAACGACACCTACGAGGCCCGCTACTCCGCGGATGGCGGCCTCACCTGGACCACCCTCGAGTCCACCGCGGGCAGCGTGCGCGTCGGCCCCCGCGCCTACGCCCTGCCCGACAGCGACAGCCTGCTGATCTCCTTCCAGACCACCTTCGACAGCACCAGCAGCGACCGCCTCTACCTGGACGACATCGTCGTCACCTCCGGCGCCGACCTCGGCGTGGGCGAGGAATTCGAGGGCTCGCTCCGGCTCTACCTCGCAGACGGCACCGTGTCGCTGGAGGAAGGGCAGGGCGATCGCTTCGCGCGCCTGGCCGGTGGCACCTCGTCCCAGTCCAACCCCAGGGGCGAGCTCGAGCTCGAGGTCGACACCGCGGCCTTCGCGTCACCCGCGCTCACCTACCGCTCCCAGGGCGCGGGCCCGAGCGACCCGGACACCCCCGATGTCGACTACTCCACCGACGGCGGCCAGAGCTGGACCGCCCTGCAGCCGACCCTCGTCGTGAACGACACCACCGACCGCTACGCGGTCGACCTGCCCGCCGACCCGCGCCTGCGCCTGCGCTTCACCGGTCCCGATGGCGACATTCAGGACGCGGTCTACCTCCGCGGCCTGGCCGTGGACGACGCAGGCACGACCGCCGACACGATCTTCAGCGACGACTTCGACACCGACCTCAGCCAGTGGGAGGTCATCTCCGAAAACCTCGCGGTCGAGATCGAGGACGACGGCAATGGCTCCGGCAGCCTGCGCATCGACGGCGACGCCGAGCTGCGCGCCCTCATCGACACCGCGCCCTACGGCGCCACCCTCGACATCGAGAGCTCCCTCGAGGGCACTGCCGGCCTCACCTTCCGCTACACGACCGACGGCGTCACCTGGACCACCGTCCACACCGGCCCCCGCAGCTTCCACGACGCCGCCCTCGAGCTGCCCGCGTCCAGCCAGCTGCTGCTGTCACTGCTCGCCGAAAACGCCAGCGGCACCGGCAACGAAGCCCACGTCGAGCGCATCCGAGTCCGCGCCCGCCCGCGCCCCGCGCCGATCGTCGAGGTCGTCGAGCTCCAGGCCGCGACCAGCGACCTCGGCATCCTGATCCCGGCCACCACCGGTTCCGCCTCCATCACCGAAAGCTCCAGCGCCGGCCATCTGGGCCTCGGGACCGGCATCCGCATGACCGGCCCCGGCGAGGTCACCCTCGCCATCGACACCAGCGGCCACGACAGCGCCGAGCTCCAGTTCTGGACCCACTCCGAGAGCATGGAGTCCAGCGACATCTTCCGCGTGAGCTACTCCCTCGACGGCGGCACCACCTACGAGTCCGACAACCTCTACCTCCACCACGGCACCACCGACTGGCAGTACCGCACTCCCGACCTCCCCATCTCCGCCAACCTGGTCATCAAGTTCGAAGCCCAGCTCTCCAGCACCAGCGACCACGCCCTGCTCGACGAAGTCCGCGTCATCGCCCGCCCCCAGCTACCGGCAACCGGCTGCGAAGAATGGCTCCTCGAAGGCACCCGTACCGCCCTCGGCCAGGACCCCACCCTCGTCAGCACCGTCTTCGAGACCACCGCCGCCTCCGGCAACTGGCTCGCCACCACCACCGGCGACCTCACCTGCGACGGCCTCGACGAAGACTGCGACGGCACCGTCGACGAGCAATGCGAAGGCCTCGTAGCCGCCTCCGACGGCACCCTCCTCATCGAGCTCGAAGGCTACGACGCCGTCGAGTCCGGCGAAGACCAACACTGGGCCATCGCCGCCAACCCCGAAGCCTCCCAGGGCCTCGCCGTCCACCTCGAAGACGGCGGCACAGCCACCCCCGGCGACGAACCCTGGCTCCACTACGAGGTCCGCTTCACCCAGCCCGGCCGCTACTACGCCTGGCTCCGCGCAGACGTGACCCAGGCCGCCGGCAGCTGGACCTACCCCCACATCCACCTGCAAGGCCAGCACATCAC
>JAPPOT010000845.1 GCA_028817855.1 Myxococcales bacterium | reverse complement strand
TCGGCCGCGGTCTCGGTCTCGGACCCGGTCTCGGTCTCGGTCTCGGTCTCGGACCCGGTCTCGGACTCGGTCTCGGTCTCGGTCTCGGACCCGGGCTCCGCCTCGAACCCGGCCCCGGGCTCGGACTCCGACCCGGTCTCCACCCCAGGCTCACCCTCGCTCGGCGTCTCGGGCGCTGGCGCCGCAGCGCCTTCCTGCGCCCGCACCCCGGCCCCCACCAGCCACACCGCCAGCGCCAGCGCCACAGGCCGCGTCGCGCTATTCGGTCGCGGGCACATGGCAGGTCTCACACTCGGCATCGTCGACGGCGAAAGCGCGCTTGCCGTCATGGCACACCGCGCAGTACTGGCCCTCGTCGAGCTCGTCGTGGGTGAAGCCCTTTCGCCCCTGGGGGAAGGGCGTCGGGTGACACGTGTAGCATTTGTGGCGCTCGTGGTTCCAGTGGGAGAAGAGCGCGGCGTCGGGCGGGTCCCCCTCCTCATGCTCGCGCACGATCGGGATGCGCACCTCGTCCGGCATGGCCAGGGAAGCCACGGGCACCAGGGCCATCAGGAGCACCGTCGCGATCAGCGAGAGGTTTGAGGGACGCATGACGCCGACCTCAGGGATTTTCCCCGAGTACGCCCTCATTAATCGCGATGATCGGTCTCGCCAACAACACGAAGATCAGGGTGCCCAGACACCAGAGCCCCAAACTCACCAGGGTCTCGACCATCGTGGGAACATACTCCACCACCTCGCCCAGGGGTGTGGGAATGAAGCCCGGGACGACGAGCCCCATGCCCTTTTCGATCCACACCCCAAAAACGGTCAGTGCACAGGCGCACAGGAGGGGCGCCGTGGCGCGCTGCAGGCGAGGCACCATCAGGATTGCCACCGCGGTCACCTCCATCGCGATCGCTGCTCGGATCCAGATCACGAGCCCGTCGGCCTCCCCCAGGCCCAGGAAGAGGTAGCGGGCCGACAGGGAGTGCTCGGTGGGCCGGTAGAGCTCGGTGAAGATCTCCGCGGCGAGCATGACCAGGTTGATCTGGAGTGCAATGGCCGTGATGTTGGCGAGCAGCCGGCGGACCCCGTCGCTCAGCCTGAGCGAGGTGACGGCATCCAACACGTGCAGCACGCCCAGCAGCAGCGCGGGACCCGAGGCGAAGGCGGAGGCGAGGAACCGAGGTCCGAGCAGCGGGCTGTGCCAGAAGGGCTTGGCCACGTCGGCCACGTAGAGGAAAGCCGTCACCACGTGCAACGCGATCGCCCACAGGATCGCCAGCAGGATCACCGGCATCATCCGGCGGTGAGAGAGGGTCCGGCCACGGTAGTTGGCAAAGAGCACGGCGGCCGGAATCACGAGATTGATCACAAGGTAGCCAGGGATGACCACCACATCCCAGGCGAGCAGCGAGCGCGGGAAGTTCACGTGCGACAGCAGCGGCACGATGTTGAGCATGCGGTCGGGGCGACCGAGATCCACGATCACGAAGAGCAGCGCCAGCGCGCAGGCCGCTACCGCCATCGCCTCCGCGATGAGCACCACGCGCTTCATCTCGGCGTCGCCGAAGACATAGGCCGGAATCACTACCATCACCGCCGCGGCCGCAACCCCGACCAGGAAGGTGAAGTTGGCGATGTACACGCCCCAGGTCACCTGGTCGCCCATCCCGGTCACGATCAGCCCGTGCTGCAGCTGCTGCACATAGGCCGCGAGCCCGACCAGCACACCCAGGACGAGCACAGCGAGCAGCGCGTAGTAGCGTGGCCCGCCGCGCAGCATCACGCGCAGGCTGTCGAGGGCGAATCGCATCAGGATGGTCATGCGCCCCTCAGTCCGTGAAGTACCAGAACTTCGGCTCGGTGCTCAGCTCCTCCTTGAGCCGAAACACCGTCTTGTGCTCGAGCACGTAGCGGATCTCGCTGTCGGGGTCGAGCAGGTTGCCGAACACGCGGGCCCCCGTCGGACAGGCCTCCTGGCAGGCTGGTTGCCGCCCCTGCCGCGTGCGCTGAATGCAGTAGCTGCACTTTTCGACGACCCCGCCTGGCCGGGGACGGTTTCCCAGGTAATGGGTGTCCGGATTGAGCTCGCCCACGGGGACCGACGGTGTCGTCCAGTTGAAGCGCCGGGCCCAGTAGGGGCAGGCCGTCATGCAGTAGCGGCAACCGATGCAATGGTCGTAGTCGACCACCACGATGCCGTCCGGCTCCATCCAGGTCGCGTCGATCGGGCAGGCATCGACGCAGGGGGGGTCGTCGCACTGGAAGCACTGCACGGGCAGGTAGGCCTTGCCCTCCGCCGGTACGGTCGGGTGATCGTACTCGTGGACCGCGCCGGCGAGCTTCACCTCACCGCGATCGATCTCGAGCACGCGGATGTACTGCATCTCCGGGTTGCGGCCCAGGTTGTTCTCCTTCACGCAGGCGTGCACGCAGTCGCGGTAGCCCTTGCAGCGCTCGAGGCTCAGGGCGAAGCCGAAGAGCACGCCGTCCGGAGCCGGGGTATTCACAACCTTCACCGGCTGCTTGTGGCGGCGACTGTACTTGCGCTCGAGCCGCGCGAGCATCGCGTCGACCTCCCCGCGTGTCATTTCCTTGTAGTGCGTGCGGAAGAAGGACCAGAAGCCCGCGCTCTCGGTCGGTTCCGCGGGTTCGGCCAGGCTGCGACCCGCCAGGAGCGAGCCCGCCGCCGTCGCGGCGCCGGCGCCCAGCACCTTGAGCGCGACGCGGCGCGAGGGGCATGGCGGCTCCCGACGCGCGCTCATCGTTCGCCTCCCTCGATAGCCCGGTGCAGGCGGGTGGGCTCGTGATGGTGGACCGGCTGCGGTAGGTCCGCCCGCGGCGTGGGGCCCGACGCCGGACGACGCGGGGCGATCGCCGGGTCGTGGGCCCGATGGCAGGCGAGGCACGAGAGCAGGACGCGCTCGCCTCGCCAATTGCCCTCACGCCGACCATGCACCCCGAACGCAAAGTCCCGCGCGACGCCTGCATGACACCGCCCGCAGGCCCGGTGGGGTTGGGCGAATGGCACCGCTTCACCGCGCGCGCCGAGTAACGCGTCGCGCTCCTCGGGGTGGTGGCAGTCCAGACACCAGATCTTCCCCGTGCCGTGGACGAGCTTCAGGTCGTCGTGATCGTCTTCCAGGACACGCGGTCGGCGGTCGACCTCATCGCCAGCCTCGTGGCACTCCGTGCAGGGGTGGTACTCGCCCGCTCCGACGCCGGCATCCCGCGGCGCGAGCGTGAAGTCCGGTGCCCGCGGGGGCGGCGCGGGCGCCGCGGTGCTCGCGACTGTCGAGATGCGCCGGACATCGCCCGTCGCCTGCTTCGGGAGCTCCGCCGGCCGCGTCGGCTCGCACGCCCCGAGCAGCAACACCACGGCGACTATTTCTGCGCCGCGAGCCACTTGACCAGCGCCTCGAGCTCGGCGTCGGTGCCCTTGAACTTCTTCTTGTGCTTCTTGCCGTCGATGGACTCCTGCTGCTGCAGGTAGGCCTTCAGCCACTTGGCGCTACGACGCTTGCCGACGCCCTTCAGGTCGCGCTTGCCGCCGTCCTTGTGGCAGCGTGCACACTTCTTCTCCTGATAGACCTTGGCCCCGTCGGACTTGCCTTCTGCATGGGCCGTTGCGCCGGGCGCGCAGCCCCAGGCCAGCGCCAACAGAAGCACAGCGAAACACGGCGTGGTCATCGCTCGAAGCTGGCGCTGCATGGCCCGCATGCTCCCTACATATCCGCAAGACTCCCGACGGCTAGAACTTCTTTCTTACCAGCACACGATTACCGGCCCGGGACCCGTTGCACAACCGGCCGCAATGTGGGACCCACGGGGCCCCAGCTGGCCCGGACTCATCAGCCAGCAGACGGAGGCCCCCGGTGCCCGAATCGAGCAGTGATCAGAAGAGCGACCTTCAGAACGTGGCGGCAGCGGCCGGCAGCGAGTGGGCGACCTCCGTGCGCGATGCCCTCGAGGCCGAGGGGCGCCGACCGGTCGGCCTGTGGCCCGGGACCCTCACCGAGGCCCGCACCCGCGCGGTGCGACTGATCGCGCACATGCAGCTTCCTGTGGGCGCAGGTCCGGAGCGCGAGCAGGTCGCGCGCACGCTCTACGACGCCGCGCGCAACTCCTGGCTCGGCTGGCGCGAGCGCGAGGACTAGAACTGACCATCCCCGAGC
>JAPPOT010000385.1 GCA_028817855.1 Myxococcales bacterium | reverse complement strand
GGGGCGCACTTCGTGTGTTTGTGGCACACCTCGATCGGCGTGCAGCGTTGGCGCGTTGATCGCGGCACCCCATACTGGATCGGCGTGCTCTCGATCGCCGACATCCCCCCTGCCCCGTTCTGGTTGCTCGCGCTCGCGCTGGGCGCGGGTGGCTGTTCGTGCGGGGATGACAACGGCGGCGGGGCCGGCGGGCCGTTCGGGCCGGGCGCCGACGCGGGCGACGACAGCGACCTCGGTACGGCGCCGATCGAGTGCCTCGAGGGACGCGTGATCTGCCAGGGCGACATGGCGATGGTTTGCGATGGGGAAGGGGGCTTCGCCGAGGCGCAGGACTGCGAGGCCGATGGGAAGGCCTGCGTGGCGTCGCGGCTGAGCGCGACCGGCGAGGTGCTCACGCTCGGATGCGTGGAGTGCATGCCCGGCGAGCGCAGCTGCGCCGACGACACCGGACGGCTGTGCCGCGAGGATGGCAGCGGCTTCGACGTCTTCCACTGCGACCCGTTGCAGGGGATGGTGTGCGCGGAGGAGGGCTGCACCGGGGCCTGCGCGCCGCCGGAGGTCACCACCAGCTACATCGGTTGCGACTACTACCCGACCGTCACGCTCAACCCGGTCTGGAGCGGCTTCGACTACGCCATCGCCGTCTCCAATGCCAGCAACGCCCCCGCCCAGGTGACGATCACGCGCGGTGGGGACACGGTCCGCGAGCTGGCGGTGGGGGTGGCCGCCCTCGAGGTCATCACCCTGGACTGGGTCGAGGCGCTCAAGGGCGGCGATCAGGACGCCTGTCAGGTTCCACCCGAGCCCGGCAACAGCCGCCTGGTCGAGGGCGGCGCCTACCGCCTGCGCAGCGACCGGCCCGTGACCGTCTACCAGCTCAGCCCGCTGCAGTATCAGCGGGAGGAAGGCGGCGGGGCGCCGGCCGAGTGTCCGGTCGGCATCGACTGCCCGGGCGGGATCGTGGCCGAGTGCCTCTCCTACTCGAACGACGCCTCCCTGCTGCTGCCGGCGACCACGCTGAGCGGGGACTACACGGTCATGAGCTGGCCCTCGCGCGGCAACACGGCCTCGTTCTTCACCATCACGGCGACCGAGGACGGCACCGTGGTCACCCTGGAGGGGCGCGGCAGCTTCCGACCCGGCGGCGGCGTGGAGCGCGACGGAAGCGGGGAGGTCGCCATGAACCGCGGCGACGTGCTGCAGGTGCTGGCGAGCCACGGGGATGACGAGGATGACGCCAGCGGCAGCGTCGTACGCGCGGACAAGCCCGTGCAGGTGATCGGCGGGCACAGCTGCGCCAACGTGCCGACCCCGATGACCGGGGCCTGCGATCACCTGGAGCAGGCGCTGTTCCCGACGCAGATCCTCGGCAGCGACTACGTGGTGTCCTATCCGGCGGCGGTGGCGAGCGAGTCGCCCCACGTGGTGCGCATCGCGGCGGTGGAAGCGGACACGCGCGTGAGCTTCGAGCCAGCGGTGGCTGACGAGGTGGTGCTGCAGCCCGGGCAGGCGCCCTTCGAGCTGCGCATCGGCGCCGACGACGCCGAGCTGGAGGACGTGCGCGTGACCTCCGACAAGCCGATCGCCGTCGCCCAGTACATGCAGGGGCAGACCTCGGTGCCGAGCGGCGCGGGCGATCCATCCATGTCGATGGCCGTGCCCGTCGAGCAGTACCGCAGCGAGTACATCTTCACGGCCTCCGATACCTACGACGCCAACTTCTTCGCCCTCGATCTGGTCGCGAGCGGCCCAGCCGTCGTTCAGGTCGACACCCAGGCCGTCGCCGGAGTGCTCGATGACGGCGCCGTCGTCGGCGGGCTGCGCGGAGATGGTCACCCCGACGCCATCGACCGTCGTGTTCCAGCTCTGCTCGCCGGCCGCGTCCGAGAACTCGGCGTCGCCAAAGTCGATTGTCGTTGCTGCGGCCGGGCTGGCCATCAGCAGGATCACAAACAGCACACTCAATCGGGTGGTCATGTACGGCTTCTCCCCCCCATGTCCGCGGTTGGCTTACCATGGCTCGCCCAACTCCGCCAAGCCCCTTTCGCCTGGACACCATGTCAGATTGATTTCAGTCACTCCAGGTTTTCCCGATTCAGCTGACTAAATTTGGCTAGAAAGTCGCCTCAAGGTGCCAGGTGGGGCCAACAGGGTCCCAGGCGGGACTGCTGGAAGAGCCCGAGGCGGCGCGTGCTCCTGGCGAGCTTGCGCAGGGCGCGATCACGCAGCCTGCGATGGAGCAGATCGCCCGCGATGCCGTTGTGCGAGAGGTCGGCGGCCAGACGCCGGTAGGCGGGTGTCTCGATCGCCTCGGCCAGCGGGCGGAAGGCCACCCGTGATCCGAGATCGCGCACCAGTCCGCCGAGCTCGTGCTCGCTGAGCGGCCCAAAGTGGCAAGCGGCCACGTGCATGAACTGCGCGCCCCAGTGTGCGGCGCCGCGCTTGCCCGCGCGGGCGACACAGGCGTCGGCCACGCGCCGGTAGCGCGCGCGAATGCGCGTCTGGCGCGCTGCATCGGCCGTGTGCGCGGCCGCGATGAATGGGGCCTCGTAGCAGTAGTCGTGCAGATTGAGCGTGACGTCCGCGTGGGTGTAGCCGAGCTGCGCGATCGCGCGATCGATCGCCTCGCGCGCGCCGCCGGCCGCGCCGCGGTCGCCGAAGGGGTGGCGGAAGTAGGCGCGCCGACCGCCGTCGAAGGCACCCAGCTCGTTCAGCAGGGCGTGGCAGCCGCGCACGCCCTCCAGGTAGGCGTCGGCGCCGACGCGGCTGGCCGCGAAGTGGGCCTCGGTGTGGTTGCCGAGCTCGTAGCCCGCCTCGAGCCAGCGTCGCAGTGGCTCCCTGTGGTCCCGGGCCCGCTCCCCGATCACGAAGGCCACGCAGTGGCGCACGCCGGTCTCCTGCAGGGCTTCGCGCACCCGGTCCATGCGGCCGGGGTCGAAGTCCGGGCTGCCCGGCGCGAAGACGCTGGGCGCGTCGTCGACGGTGAGCGCGATCGGCATCGCCTCCATGCCCCGATCCTAGCCCGGATCTCGGTGAAAGATCCGGGTAGCCGACCCCGCTGGCCGGTCCCAAGGGTGCTTGCGGTCCTATCGCGGCTGACTATCTTCGGCCCGTGCCCGAGCACAGGAGCAACGGATCCGGACGCTTCGGCGTCAGCGATGTTGGAGTGGTGGCGATCGGCCGCAACGAGGGTGAGCGCCTGCAGCGCTGCATCCGCTCGCTGCCCGCGCAGCTGGGCGCCGTGGTCTACGTCGACTCCGGCTCGACCGACGGCAGCGTCGAGTTCGCGCGTGAGCACGGGGCCGAGGTGGTCGCGCTGGACATGTCGGTGCCGTTCACGGCCGCGCGCGCGCGCAACGCTGGGGTGGAGCGCCTGCGCCAGGCGCGCCCGGAGCTCGCCCTCGTGCAGTTCGTCGACGGCGATTGCGAGCTCGACGAGCTCTGGATCCCGGCCGCGCTCGAGAGCCTCGCCGCCGACCCGCAGGTGGCGGTGGTCTGCGGGCGCCGGCGCGAGATCGCGCCGCGCGACACGCTCTACAACCAGCTGTGCGACATGGAGTGGGACACGCCCATCGGCGACGCCGAGGCCTGCGGCGGCGACGCGCTCATGCGCCTGGCGGCGCTGGCCGAGGTCGGCGGCTACGACGGCAGCATGATCGCCGGCGAGGAGCCGGAGCTGTGCCTGCGGCTGCGCCGCGCCGGGCACCGCGTGCTGCGCATCGATCACGAGATGACTCGCCACGACGCGCAGATGACGCGCCTGTCCCAGTGGTGGACGCGCAACGTCCGCGCCGGCCACGCCTACGCGGAGGGCTACCATCGCTACGGTAGCGACACCGAGCGCTACAACGAGCGTGCCGTGCTCTCCAACATCGCCTGGGGCATCGGCCTGCCGGCCACCTCGCTCTTCTTCGCGCTGCCCACCCTAGGCACCAGCCTCTGGCTGCTGGGGCTGTTCGGCGTGCTCTACAAGCGCGTCTACGCACACCGGCTCGCCCACGGAGACTCCGCCTCCGACGCGGCCCTGTGCGCGCGCTACACCGCGCTCGGCAAGTTCCCGCAGGCCCAGGGCTGGCTGCAGTTCCACTACCGCCGCCTCACCGGTCAGCAGAACACCCTGATCTAGTACAAGTAGCCGTAGCTCGCCGTTCAGCACGGCCGAGCCC
>JAPPOT010000293.1 GCA_028817855.1 Myxococcales bacterium | reverse complement strand
TCCATGCGCCGGCACTTCTGGCACATGAGCACATGCATGCGGATCATCCAGATCCGCATGCGCGGCGCCTCACCGTCGATGGCGTCGCTGAGCTCCCTACCGACCTGGTCGCATCGCAGCATCTTCGAGGGCCTTGCGCAGCTTGTGGCGCCCGCGGTGCAAGAGCACGCGCAGATGGGTGGGTTTCACATCGAGCGCAGAGCAGGCATCGCTGCGCGCCAGTTGCTCCACGTCGCAAAGTAGCACGGCCATGCGCTCGAGCTCCGAGAGGTCCCCCAGGGAGCGGTCGATCACGCGCATGGCTGCCCGGTCGTCGAGCGCCCGGTCGGGTGCCGTCGGGGGCATTGGCGCGAACTTGGAGGGCAACTCCGACTCGGGTGGGACATCCACCACCAGCTCCCGACGTCCGCGGCGGAAGTGGTCGACGATCTTGCGCGACAGGATGCCGACCATCCAGGTGCGCAGAGTGCTGCGGCCCTCGAAGCGGTCGTGCGCTTCGATCGCCGCCAGGTAGGTCTCCTGCACCAGGTCACGGGCGACGTCCGGGCTGCGCACGGCACGCAGGGCGAAGGCCATGAGCATGGGCTCGATGTGCCGAATGCTCTCGTCGTTGATCTCCTGACGCGCCATTCGCTCCGCCCGACGAAGGCTCAGCCAGACCTTAGCCGGACTCCGCCCTCGGCCAACACCAGAAACGCAAAGAGCAGAAGGAGGAACGGCGAGAGCGAGTGCTGTACGACCGCGCCTCCGCCCTCCTGCGATGCCGATGGGGTGAGCGACGCGAGCTCCGCCAGCGCGCTGAGGTCACTCTCGCCGGCTGGCACGTCGACCACGAAGGCCCCGCGGGGTGCGTCCGTGAGGGCACCCGCACCGCTCGACGCCAGCACCCGATAGGGACCGGCGCTGTGGGTCTCGCCGAACTCGACGACGGCCTTGCCCTTCAGATCCGCGTAGCGATGGCGCAGACCCTCGGGCGTCACAACCTCGAGCTCCGCCGCGGCGGGAGGTACCGGGACCCGCACGCTGTCACCCGGCGCCACCGGACCGCTCTCCAGCCCCTCGGTCTGGGACAGGTGACGCAGCACGTGCACGAGCAGAGGTAGGTAGCCGGGCCTCAGCGGCAGGTCGCCCCAGTCCGCGTCGAGCGTCGTCGCCAACAGGGCGGCGCGTCCACGCCCGCGATCTGCGACGGAGAGCGCGGGCGAGCCGTCCTCGTACCGCAGCTCCGCGCCGCCGTCGCACTCGAGCAGCAAGCGGCGCGTGGTTTCGACGCGAGTCAAGCCGGAAGGGCCGCCCCCGAGGAGGCCGCTCTCATGCACGGGCGCGAGCTTGCTGGCCTTATGCGAGCGCGCGCGCAGGCGGCAGGGCAAGACCTCGCCCAGCGCGGCATTGTAGGCGCGGGGTCGTACGTTCTTGCCCGCGGTCACGAGCAATCCACCGCCGCGCTCGACAAACTCGCGCAGGCGGCGCGCCAGCTGTGGGCCGGGGGCGGAGACGTTCGCCAGTACCACCACGTCCACGGTCGCCAGGTCGTACTTGCCCAGCGCATCCGCATCGACCGCACGCACCGACAGGATGCCGGCGGAGCCCGGCAGCAGCCTCAGCGCACTCTGCGCGTAGAAGAGTTCGTCCTCGCTCGAGGCGGGGTGGGGGTCGCCGTTGACCAACATCACCTGAACCGCATCGGCGCGCCGCAGCAGCACACCGATGACATTGTCGTCGACGAGACCGTCCGAGGACTCGATGCGCAGCAGGGCGGTCGGGTCCTGATCCCGGGCGGGCGTCGGAACGTGAACCGTCGCGCGGCCCTTGCCGCCGGCAACGGCGACCTCCGTACGCGCCAGCTCCTCGCCTCCGCTCAACACGACCACCGGCACCGGCGCAGGCACATCGCCATCGGCTGCGAGCTCGAAGGCCACCGAGGTCTGCCCCTTGGCCGTGGGATCCGCCAGGGCCCTGGCGGATGTGAAGTGCAGATTGGTCGGCGTCCGCTGCGAGCCGATGCGCTCGAGGGTTACGGGGATGCCCTCGTAGCCGAGCTGATCGGGCGTCAGCCGACTGTGCGCAGCGAAGTCGCTGAGCACGAGCAAGCGCCGGTTGCTGTTGCGGGCGCCGCCCAGCTGCTGGACGCCGAGCTCGACCGCATCGCCGAGCTGGGTGCCACGGAGGGGCCCATCGATGATCCTGTCGAGCTCCAGCTCCGCGAGGTCGAGCGTGCTGGTCCTGCGCAGTAGCACACGCGGGCGACTGCCACCTGCGATCAGACTGATCTCGGAACCCCCGGGCAGCGAGCGTACCGCCTGCCGCGCGCGGTCTGCGGCTTGCTCAAGGAGCGTCGAGCCACCCTCCCGTCGCATCATCGACATGGAATCGTCGATGATGATGGCCACGCTCGCCACCGAGCCGTCGCCGAAGCTCAGGCGTGCCGTCACGTAGGGCGCAGCCAGCGCCATGCAGGCCGCGGTGAGGATCGCCACCCGCAGGATCAGCAGCAAGATGTCGGTCAAGCCCCGGCTGCGCCGCTTGCGAGCCTCGGCGTCGAGCAGGAGGTGAAAGGTCGGCAACGCGATCGGCACGAGGTCCCGTCGACGGATGCGATGCAGCAGGAATGGCAGGCCCGCCAGGGCCAGGCCAAGCAGCGCGAGCGGTGTCTCGAGACCCATTAGCCGCCCCTGCCCGCGAGCACGGCGCTCACCACCTGCTGCACTGGCACGTCCGTCCGGGCCAGCACGTAGCGAGCGCCGGCAGCCGTACAGCGCTGCCGGCAGCTGACGATGAAGTCCGTGAGCCGAGACAGGTAGGCGTGCCGGATCGCTTCGGCATCGGTGTCGAGGCTCGCGTCGCCCTCGGGATCGACGAAGCGCGAGCGTTGCTCGAAGGGGAAGTCCAGCTCGTCCGGATGCAGCACGTGAAAGACGATCACGTCGTGGCCGAGCGCGCGGAGGCGGGTGAGGGGCTCGAGGGCTGCGGCTTCGTAGTCGAGCAGGTCGCTCGCGATCACCACCAGCCCGCGCCGGCCGACGCGCTCGGCGCATGCCGTCAGCGCGTGCTGTAGGGAGGTGGCGCCGTCACTCTCCGGAGGATTCCCCAGCAGTCGCAGGATGGCGTCGAGCTGTCCCGGACGCGCCCGCGCCGGCAGGGTCTCGAGCACGCCGCTCCCGATCGCGTGGACGCCCACCGCATCACCCTGCCCGAGCAGGATGAAGGCCATCGCCGCCAGCAGCGTCGCAGCGTAGTCGCGCTTGTGGGTTGCGGCGACGCCACCGTCGTAGGCCATTGAGGGCGAGACGTCGAAGATCAGGTGGGCGCGGAGGTGCGTCTCCTGCTCGAAGTGCTTGATCGTGTAGCGGTCGTTGCGCGCGAAGGCGCGCCAGTCGAGCAGACGCAGGTCGTCGCCCGGACGGTAGTCACGATGCTCGGCGAAGATCACACTCGCGCCGCGGTGCGGGCTGCGGTGGATACCAGAGCGCACGCCCTCGACGGCGCGCCGCGCGCGCACGCGCAGCGTCGCGATGCGCTGCACGACGTCCTGGCCGAGCACCGCCTGCGCGGGCTCGCTCACCGCCCGAGCTCGTCGACGATCGCCTCTACGACGCGACCCGGTGCAATACCCTCGGCCTCGCCGCGGAAGTTCATCACCAGGCGGTGGCGCATGATCGGAAGCGTGAGCGCGACGACGTCCTCCACCTCGGCGGCGTAGCGCCCCTCGAGCACCGCCCGTGCCTTGGCCCCGAGGATCAGCGCCTGGCTGGCGCGCGGGCCCGCTCCAAAGGCGACGTAGCTGCGCACCATCTCGGGAGCCGAGTCGCCGTCCGGGCGCGAGGCGCGCACGATGTGCACGGCGCGCTCGATCACATGCGGCGCCACCGGCACCCGCCGCACGAGCTCCTGCAGCTCGAGGATCTCGTCGCGCGTGAGCACCGGATCGAGGTCGGCCTCGAGCGGGGCGGTGGTGCGCCGCACGATCTCCAGCTCGTCATCCTCGCTGGGGTAACTGACCTCGATCTGGAGCATGAAGCGATCGAGCTGGGCCTCGGGCAGCGGGTAGGTGCCCTCCTGCTCGATCGGGTTCTGGGTCGCGAAGACCAGGTACGGAGGCTGGATCGCGTGTGTGACGCCACCGGCTGTCACCCGCTGCTCCTCCATCGCCTGCAGCAGCGCCGCCTGGGTCTTGGGCGGCGTCCGGTTGATCTCGTCGGCCAACAGCACGTTGGTGAAGACCGGGCCGGGCACGAAGCGGAAGCTCCGCTCGCCCGTCTCGGAGTCCTGTTCGAGCACGTCGGTGCCGGTGATGTCGCTCGGCATCAAGTCCGGCGTGAACTGGATGCGGTTGCTGGTCAGCGAGAGCGCTTGGGCCAGGCTGGTCACAAGCGAGGTCTTGGCCAGCCCGGGCACACCCACCAGCAGCCCGTGGCCGCGGGCGAACAGGGCCACGAGCAACTGCTCGATGACGGCGTCCTGGCCCACGATGCGCTTGTGCAGCTGGCTCACGATGCTGTCGCGCGCGGCCGCGAGGCGCTGGACCAGCTGGACATCATCATGGGTGGGTAAGGCGTCGTCCATCGGTGTCTGGGTGCTCTCGGAATGGCTCGCGGAGGCGTCCATCTCGCCCGGCGAAGCCTACCCCCCGCGACCGCTGGCTGCCAACCGAAAGGGGAGGGGGCTCATTGACGCTGCCTTCCGGCTTGCGGGACAATGCTCGCACCGTGCCGCGCTGGTCGCGTGACCCTTCCCCGGGTCGGGTCGAGAGCCCGACGAGGGAGCTGCCGTGAGCCGAGCGGCCCTCCTCGCGGTGGCCGCCGGCCTGCCGCTGTCACTCTACGTCGCGACGGTGGGGGACGCCGGGTACTGGCTGGACTCGGGCGAGTTCGTCGCGGCCGTGGCGATGCTCGACGTTGCGCACCCGCCCGGCCACCCGCTGGCGATCCTCTGGGGCAAGCTCTTCTGCCTGCTGCCGCTCGGCCCCGCGGCGTTCCGTGTCGGCCTAGGGCAGGCGGTGGCCGCGGGCGCAGCCGCGGGCTTTCTCTTTCTCGCGATCCGGCGCAGCGCCCTGAGCTTCCGCGGCGTGGGGGAGACCATTGCCGCCGTCGTCGCCCTGGCCGGGACCTGGCTGCCGATGCTCTCCTACTCGCATTGGTTCCAGGCGGTGCGACCCGAGGTCTACGCCCTCCAGGGCGCGCTGCTGCTGGCCGCAGCCCACCAGCTCACGCGGCTCTTCACTCAGGAGCAGGCGGACCCCCGCCCGCTCTACGCCGCCTGCCTGTACGTTGGGCTCGCGCTGGCCAACCACCACTTCATGGCGTTCCTCCTCTTCCCTGCGCTGCTGTTCGCAGCCGGCACCATCGTGCTGCGGCGCGGACTGCGACCGATCCTCACGTCTGCCGCCTGCGGGTTGCTCGGCCTCGGCGTCTACGCCTATCTGCCCGCCCGCGCGAGTGCACGTCCACCCGTGAACCTGGGCGACCCGATCAGCCTCGAGCGCATCTACTGGGTCGTCAGCGCAAAGGTCTACGCCAAGAACATGGGGGAGGAGAGCTACCAGCCGATGGGCGAGCGTCTGATCGACGTGCTGGTCGCGCTGGTCGAGTCGTTGCACGCGCCCTTCGTGTTGGTCGCACTCGCGGGTGTCTACCTCGGTCTGCGGCACGCCGCCACGCGCTCGATCGCGATCCTGTGGATCCTGATCTCCGCCGTGGCTCTCTACCTGCGCGCCTGGGTCGGCCCAGTCCGTGGCAACCCCGACGCCCTCGGCTACATGTTCGCGGCCTTCGCGGCGGTCGCGGCGCTCGTCGCCCTCGCGCTCGCCGTGCTCGCCGGTGTGTTGGCCGTGCGAGCCCGCGCGCGCGACGCCGTACTCGGGCTGTACGCGATGCTGCTGGCGGGCATCGTCGGCTACCAGGTCAGCAGCACCTGGCCGCGTGTCGACCTGGGCGCGCGCCACGCGGTCGAGGCCTTCGACGCGGCGCGCATCGAGCGGCTACCACCGCGCGCGGCGGTCGTCGCGACCTCGCCCTCGACGGCCTTTCGGTTCTTCCAACACGCCGCCATCGACCGCATCCGTCCGGACGTCGACATCGTGCCGCTTCCATTCGTCGCATACCCTGGCATGGCGGAGCGGCTCGCCAGCGATCGGCCCCAGCTCGCGGCCCTGGTGAAGGACTACGTCGAGCACCGGGCACTGCGTGCACCGCCGTTGATCGACCTGGCCACGCGCCGACCGCTGCTCGTCGAGCTCGACCTGAACCTGGACCCGGCCCTCTACTCCCTGCTCGTGCCGGAGGGACTGCTGCAGCGCGTCGCCAACCGCGCGCCCACGCTGGATCTCCTGACGCGGCAGCGGCGCGCCCAGGCCCGCGCCCATGAGCGCCTCTACCGCAGTCTGGCGCGCGAGGTGCGCGACGCGGAGACCTCACGGCAGCTGCTGTGGCTGCACTACACGAACGCGCTCTACTTCGCGGGCCTCGGACAGCGTGCGCTCGCCATCGAGCAGTCCCAGCGCGCGGCGCTGCTGCACCCCGCCGACGAGCACGTCAGACGACTCCAGACCGCGCTGCAGGCCTGGCGCCCCGATCGGCCGTTCGACCTGCGCTCCCACCTCGCACTCGAGTAGCAGAGCTATGGAGAGAGCAAGGCGCACGCCTCGAGCGCGCGGTCGATCTCGCGTCGCGTCGCGCCCACCTTCGCAAGCGCGCAGTGGGGCGCCGGATCGAAGGGGTTGGTCCACACCGCCTCGCGCAGCGAGACCTGGGCCGCGTCGCGGTTGCCGAGCTCCGCCTGGGCGACGCCGAGTACGGCATGGGTCGGCCCGTGACCGGGATAGAGCTCGGCCTGGCGCGCGAGCGCGTCCACCGCACCCTGCGGGTCTCCCGATTGCAGCGCGGCGCGCCCGAAGCGCGCGGCCACGATCGGATCGAGCGGATCGGCCCCGTGTGCCTTGCGGTATTCCTTGGCTGCTGCAGCGATCCTGCCGCGGTCCCAGAGCAGGTCCCCGATGCGCATGTAGCGTCGGGCCTGGCTCTCCTCGACCTCCTCGCTCTCGTCGTGGGGGCCGTCGCCCACCCTGAAGCGCCGCTTGAGCCGCTTGAGCTTGACGCCATCGTCGGCCGGCAGGCCCGATTTCCAGCCGCGCTCGAGCTGGGCAAAGGAAACACCCGCAGCCGCGGCGAGGGCCGCGCGCGCGTCCCTGCCGCTGGCGATGCGCTGAAGGGCATCGCGGAGCTTCGCCAGGCCATGGTCCTGCACGTAGCGCTCCATGAATGTCGCGACCTGCGCGAAAGCGAGGGCGGCGTCATCCTCCGACGGCAGCATGGCGATCGAGGGATGCATCTGCTCGAAGGTCAACAGCTCGCCGCTCTTGTGCGCGTCCACCAGCAACGCCTGGGCACCGGGATCCAGATCGAGCTTGCCGACCTCGCCGCCGCGCCAGGCCCGCTCGAACAGCTTGGCCGTCCCCTCCTGCAGCCAGACCGGCGCGTGCTCGAGCGTCATGCGCGAGAGCACCATGTGGATCAGCTCGTGCGTGACGGTGTCCGCCCATGGGTAGCCGCGCACGAGTGCCTTGGGGCTCGTGAGCATCAGGCGGTTCCACTTGCTCAGCGCGATCGTGCCCGTGGTCTGAATCTGCTCGAGGGTCAGCGTCGAGACCTCCGCGAGGGTCTCCGCCCCCGGGTAGATCTCGAGCCGAATGGGCCCCGGCATGCGCGTGCCGAAGACCTTCTCGAGGGCCGTATCCGCGCGCGCGAGCACCTCGATCGCGTGGACCGCGAGCATCGCGTCCTTTCCCTTCTGGTGGAGCACGACAAAGCGTCCGTCGTCGGACACCATCTGCTCGTAGGTTGCGCCAATGCGCTCGCTCGCGCGCATCAGCTCGAGCATCTGCGAGAAGCGCTCGCGCTGGCGGTCCGTCGCTCGCTCCATCGCGCGCTCGGCGGCGCCCACCGCGGACGCGTAGTCGCCGCGGTAGTAGTGCAGCCGCGCGAGCTGAAAGAGAACCGCCGGCTGCTCCGCCTCGCGCCCCTTGACCGAGGCCAGCACGCGCTCGGCCTCCTCCAGGCGCAGCGTCGTGATCGCCTCGGCGGCGGCGTCGACGGTGGTTGCCAGCCCCGACAGGCCACGGGGGTCGTCGGGCGCAGCGATCGCACGATCCACCGGGAGCATACAGAGGGGCAACCAAAGCAACAGACTCGCGCAAGCTCGCTTCATTGCAGCAGCTCCTGATAGTAGCGCTCCACCGCCGACTCGAAGCCACTGGCCGTGGGCTCCTTCATCGCGTCCAGCAGTCGCCGGCGCATCTCCACCGGCCCGGTGTGCTCGTCGGCCCCGGGAATACGCACCGGTCCGTCCACCTTGCCTCGACCGTCGCCCGATCGACGGCGCCCCTGACCGTCCTGCCCGTCGTCCGAGCCGCTGCGCTCGCCGCGCCCGCGTCGCATCCACTCCTGGGCCTGCTGCAAGCGCTCGGTGGCTTCCTCCTGGGCGAGGGCCGCGTCCTGGGGGTTACCGCGCTCGAGGGCGCGCTCGGCCTCCTTCATCGCTTCGGTGGCATCGCGGATCGAGCGCTCGCCCTGGGGGGACAGCGGCGTACCCTCGGGACCTGTGCCCAGCTGCTCGCCGAGCTGCTCCGCCAGCTTGCGGGCGTCGCGCTGGGCGGGCGCGTCGCCGCGCATCTGGCGCCGCTCGCCGTCGTTGACGTGCTCCCCAAGGCCGGGTGTCTGTTCCTGGATGCGACGCTGGAGCTCGCCGAGCCTGTCGCTCGCCTCGGCAGCCGCGCGCGCGGCGTCGGAGGTCTCGCCCTGATGGCCGGGAAACATCTGGGCATCCTGTTGGAGGCTGTTGCTCGCCTGGTCGAGGCTGCGCTTGGCCGCGGACGACATCCGGTTGGCCTCCGCCATGTCCCCGGTACTGAGCGCATCGCGCGTGTCGCGCACGCGGCTCTTCGCGCGGCCGAGCATGCGCCGCTCGTGCGTGCCCAGGTTACCGCCCCCGAGAGCCTCGAGCTGCTGCTCTACTTCCTGCGCCAGGTCCCGCAGCCGCTCCGTCTGACTGCTGGGCGCGTCTTGCCGCTGGGCGCGCTCGGTGGCGCGCTGCACGACGTCGCGCGAGCGGCCGGCCAGTCGCTGCTGCTCCTCGGCCAGCATATCGACCCGATGGCGCGCTTCGCTCATCGCGCGGTCCCGCTGACCGAAGCGCGACTCGCGGAAGCGCGCCCCCCCGCTGTCGATGTGCTCCGTGAGGTCGTCGATCTGGGCGGCCAGCGCCTCCAAGAACTCCTCCGCCGAGTCCATGTCGCCTGACTCGATGGCCGCCTTCAGATCCTCGAGGTTGCCGCGCGCGTTCTTCTGTGGCATCGCCTCGCGGTTGATGAACTCGCTGGGCACGCGCTTGGAGAGGCGCGAGAGGCTCTCGGCCAGCTCGCGCAGGCGACGCTGGGCCTTGGCGATCTCCGCCAGCAGCGCGCGCTTGGCCTCGGGGCTCTGCTCCTCCTTGTAGCGCTGCAACAGCTCGCCGATCTCGCTCTTGAGCTGATTGAGCTCGTCGGTCAGCACGCGTGCCTCGTCGACCAGCGCCTGGGCCAGTGTATCGGCGAGCAACAGCACGTCCTTCTCGTGCTCCTCCGTCACTCGCCGGTCGACGTCGCGCCAGCGCTTGGGATGGTTGCCGGAGCCACGGTAGGCAGAGCTCTCGCGTCGCAGCTCACGCCGCGTTCGCCGCAGGATCCCGCTGAGCTGGTCGACATCGATCGGAAGCTCCTCGGCGGCGTGCTCGGCATCGCCGATCAACTGCGAGAGGCGCTCGAGCCATGGTGCGACACCAGCGTGCAGCTCCTGCATGCGCTGGCGCGCGTGGGCGGGCTCGGAGGGTAGGCCGGTCTCGAGCCGATCCGCCAGCACGTCGAGCGCTCCGTCGAGGAGCTCCTGCATGCGCGGGATGTGCATCGAGAACTTCTGTGCGTCCGACGCCACCTCGATCGTGGCAGATTCGGAGAGCCCCACGTTCGGTCCGGCGACGACGTCCGCGTCGCTCGCCTCGATCCAGACCACCAGCACGTCGCCGGGCTGGCCACCCAGCTCGGCCGGAGAGATGATGGTGGCGTCGTCGAGCGCCTTGCGCGGCCCATCACTCGACACCGAGGACCACAAGCGCCGACGCTGCTGCTCGCCATCGGCCAGCCGCACGGCGAGCTCGACCGTCGACAAGCCATGGTCGTCCTCGGCCGAGAAGCGCACGCGCATCGGTGAATCCGCCTCCACGATCGAGCCGTCCGCCGGCGAAAGCAGGCGCACCTTCGGCGGCCGGTCCGCCACGGCACGCAGGGCCCGCTCGGTGGTGTCCTGGTACCAGGCACCGTCGCTCTCGAGGCTCACGTCGAGGCTCGCGCTCTCGCGTGCCACGAAGCGGGCGAACAGGCCGCCATCCGGCACCGGCCGCAGCCGCACCTGGGACTCGCCGACCGCGAGCACGCCGTGACGACTGGACAGGCGCGGCGAGACGGTCAGCTCGACGGTGGTGCCGCGCGGCACCTCGAGCAGCTTCGCGTCCGCTTGCTCCGCAGGCGGCATTCCCAGGTAGCTGGGGTAGATCAGCCGTGCGTGGACACCCGCCACGACGGGGGCCACACGCACCCCATCGCCGCGAACCTGGGCCGGGTGGAAGAGCGCGTGGGCACCGCCGCGCAAACCGTCGTCCAGACCGAACGAGAGCGCGCTCACGGCCAGGGTGAGCAGCCCGACGATGACCGAAGGATGGCGCAGCCAGCCATAGGGCACGACCCGGTGCACCGGTATCGCCGCAACCTCACTGGACACCTGGCGCGCGTGGGCCGCTACCAACGCAGGGGACTGCACGCCGTCCGCAGCCTCGAGCTCCAGCGTGGTACGCACCCGCGAGGCGAGCGCGGGCGCGACCGGCTCGAGCAGGTCGCAGCTCCCGAGCCCGGAGAGCCGGCGCGCGGGCCACAACAGCCAGACGCTGCAGCCGACGAAGGTCAGCAAGAGCAGCGCGACCACGGCCTGGGACGCCACCGGCGTGATGATCGGGCCGCTCAGGGCCGCCGTTGCCAACAGCCCGGCGGCAGACGCGCCAACGCTCGCGCTCAGGGCCCGGATAGCGTAGAGCGCCGTGGCGCGACGCCGCAGGGCGCGCACGTACCCGCCGACACGCGCGATGGCTTCCGCGGACGCGGGGGGGCTCTGTGGGGCCGCACTGACGCCGCTGGGCACGCTCAAAACCTAGCAGACCGGCCCCCCGGCGAGCCCTTAATTACGGTAGCGCCGTGCCGCAAAGTGGGTGATGATGGCGGGCTCCGAGGAGGGTCGTCCAGTGTCCGCTCCGAGCTCCGAGGCATCGCCCCCAGACAAATCCGAGGTCGGAGAGCGAAGCGCGCCAGCCGCCCATGCCGGCGACGGGGAGGAGTTCGCGCGCCTGGAGGGCTTGCTCGCGGAGCGCGCGCACGCGCTGGAAGCGGAGCGCACGGAATCTTCGCGACTGCGCACGCTGTTGCGCGAGGCCCTCGGTCAGTTCACCGAGGTGACAGCGGTCGGCATACGCGCGCCAGCCCAGGAGGCGGAGGCGTCGGTCAGGGTGGCGACCCACGGGGACACCGCGCTGGTCGCGGCGCGTGACGCCGCCATCGGACGCGCGCTCGAAGCCGAGGCCGCGCGTGCGGAAATCGCGCTGCGGCTCGACGAGGCGATGGGTTTCCTGGCCGAGGCCCGCAGCGGCGACGACGACGGGCTGGACCTGGCGCGCGAGTCAGGCACCGCGCGGGGGCTGCGCTCGGCACTGGCCGAGATGGAGGAGGCGCGGGAGCTACTCGGGGCGCGCCTGGTGCTCGTGGAGCACGACCTCGAGGCGGCCGGCGAGCGCGCGACGGATCTGGAGCGCGAGCTGGCGGAGGCGCGGGAGCATCTCGAGCTCAAGCACGTGCAGGTCCACGGTCTGCGCAAGAGCCTCGAGGCCGCCTCGGACCCCTCCGCGTTGGAAGGCCTGAAGGGCGAGATGGCCGGCACGCGGGCACGCTGCGAGGAAGCGGAGCGGGCGTTGTCCAGCTCGACGCCGGAGCTTGAGCAACTGAGAGAGGCGCTGACCGAGAGCCGCAGGCAACTCGGCACCGCGCGCGCCCAGCTGGGCGCAGCGAGCTCGGGCCAGGCCGGGTCCCACGAGCGCATCGAGGAGTTGGAGCGGCTGCTTGCCCACGAGGGCGAGGGTCGGCGCGAGTTGGAGAAGGAGTTGTCCAGCGTGCGCGCCGAACAACTCGTTGCGCGCGACGAGCTGAGCCGGGCCCGTGGCGAGGTCGAGTCTCTCTCACGCGATCTGGCCGAGGCGGAGGACGGGCGCGGGCGGCGAGAAGAGACCCTCGAGGCCCAGCGCGACGCTGCGCAGCGGGGCACCGCCGAGCAGCGGCGGAGGGTGGAGCGCTTGCGCGAGGCACTGCGCGAAGTGCGCGACACGCTCGATGCGATCGGCGCGAGTGTGCGCGACAGCGCGCGCGAGGGAAAGGAACGCACCTCGGACCCGGGCGAGCCGACCCAGCCGGGGATGCCCGTGCACATCGAGGCGATCGAAGCCCTGGAGGGGCGCGTGGCCGCGCGCGACGACCGCATCCGCCAGCTCGAGACGCAGCTCGCCGAGGCGGTCGACGAGCGCGCGGCCGCCGTCGAAGACCACGCCGGAGCGATCAACAAGGTGCGCGAGAAGGCCGCCCAGCTGGCCGCCGACCTGGAGTCCAACAGTCGCCGGGTGAAGGCCTTCGAGGAGGTCTCCCGAGCGCTGCAGTCGAGCGCCTCCGAGGGCCCGCTCGAGCGAGACCAACTCGATGCGCTCTTCGCCGTCCTGGACTCGTAGCTGTCCATCCCCGAGCCGACGCACCCCCCAGAACCCTGCGAAGGACGGGGTCTGGTTAGATAGAAAGCAGAGCGCGCCGGGGCGGAAGCCCCAGCGCGCTTGCGTGGTCGAAGGCCAGGTGGCCGTTCGGACTTACATCTCCATGCCGGTGCCCGGCGCGTCGTCCTCCGGGGCCTCGACGATCATCGCCTCGGTGGTGAGCATCAGACCCGCGACCGAGGAGGCGTTCTGGATGGCGGTGCGAACGACCTTGGTCGGGTCGATCACGCCGGCGCCGATCAGGTCGCCATACTCGTCGGTGGCCGCGTTGTAGCCGTTGCCGTTGCCCTTGGTGGTGCGCACGCGCTCCACCACGATCGAGCCCTCCATGCCGGCGTTGTTGGCGATCTGGCGAAGGGGCTCCTCGAGGGCGCGACGCACGATCGAGACACCGACCTCGTGCTCCTCGGGCACCTCGAGCTTGTCGAGCGCGGCCTGGCAGCGCAGCAGGGCGGTGCCTCCGCCGGCGACGATGCCTTCCTCAACCGCGGCGCGTGTCGCGTTGAGGGCATCCTCCACGCGCGCCTTCTTCTCCTTCATCTCGACCTCGGTGGCCGCGCCGACACGGACCACGGCGACGCCGCCGACCAGCTTCGCAAGGCGCTCCTGGAGCTTCTCGCGGTCGTAGTCGCTCGAGGTCTCCTCCACCTGGCGGCGGATGGTCTCGATGCGCGCCTTGATGTCGGCCTTCTTGCCGGCGCCGTCGACGATGGTGGTGTTGTCCTTGTCGATCGCGACGTGCTTGGCCTGACCGAGGTCGCTGAGGGTGATGTTCTCCAGCTTGATCCCCAGGTCCTCGCTCACGACCTGGCCACCCGTGAGGATAGCGATGTCCTTGAGCATCTCCTTGCGGCGGTCACCGAATCCGGGCGCCTTCACGGCGGCGCAGGCCAGGGTGCCACGCAGACGGTTGACCACCAGCGTCGCCAGGGCCTCGCCCTCAATGTCCTCGGCGATGATGACGAGCGGCTTGCCCTGCTTGGCGATCGCCTCGAGGACGGGCAGCAGGTCCTTCATGTTCGAGATCTTCTTCTCGCACAGCAGCAGGTAGGCGTCGTCGAGCTCCGCCTCCATGCGCTCCTGGTCGGTCACGAAGTAGGGCGAGAGGTAGCCGCGATCGAACTGCATGCCCTCGACCACCTCGAGGTTGGTCTCGAGGCCCCGTGCCTCCTCGACGGTGATCACGCCTTCCTTGCCGACCTTCTCCATCGCGTCGGCGATGATGCCACCGATGGTCTCGTCGCCGTTTGCGCTGATCGTGCCGACCTGCGCGATCTCGCGCGGATCCTTGGTCGCCTTCGAGAGCTTGGCGAGCTTGTCGGTGACGGCGATCACGCCCGCGTCGATGCCGCGCTTGAGCTCCATCGGATTGTGGCCGGCGGCCACCATCTTCGAGCCCTCGCGGTAGATGGCCTGGGCAAGCACGGTGGCCGTGGTGGTGCCGTCGCCGGCGACGTCCGACGTCTTGGCGGCAACCTCGCGCACCATCTGGGCGCCCATGTTCTCGAACTTGTCCTCGAGCGAGATTTCCTTCGCCACCGTGACGCCGTCCTTGGTGACGGTCGGGGCGCCGAAGCTCTTCTCGATCACGACGTTGCGGCCGCGCGGGCCGAGGGTGACCTTGACCGCGTTCGCCAGGGCGTTGACGCCGCTCAGAATCTTGTCGCGGGCAACGGTGTCGTAAATGATGTCTTTCGCTGACATGGCTCGCCTCCGTTACTTCTGAACGACGCCGAGGATGTCGTCCTCGCGCAGGATCAGCATGTCTTCGCCGTCCAGGTTGACCTCGGTGCCGCCGTACTTGCTGAAGAGCACGCGGTCGCCCGCCTTGACGTCAGGCTTGCGGACCGAGCCGTCCTCGAGCAGCTTGCCGCCGCCCACCGCAAGGACCTTGCCCTCGGCGGGCTTCTCCTTTGCGGTATCGGGAATGATGATACCGCCAGCAGTCTTCTGCTGCTCTTCGATGCGAGAGACCAGGACTCGGTCCTGAAGTGGGCGAATGCGCATTGGAAACCTTCCTCCGACTGTTGCGACCTGTTGCGACCGTTGGGCGGTTCTGTCCTGCCCAGGGTCCGAATGGCCGCGGCAACATAACCAGCGCGCCCTACCAGTCAAGGGGTCCGGCGGCGCGTTGCTCCAATCCCGTGATAGTGCGACAATGTCGAATACTTGGGTGGAGGTTGCATGGACGAGTTGGAGACCTGCAGCGACGTTCGAGAGTTCTTCGATGATCACGTCTCTCGGGCCATGCAGGTCCTGGGTGTGCAGGCCGCCGACGACACCAAGCACTATTTGATCGAGCTGCTCAGCGATTTTTCAGTATCAGACCGGATACAAGCGCTCGAACGGCCCCTGGTCGAGCAGCTTCAGGCAGCGCAGGAAGCGGCAGGTCAGGAGCGCCTGAGCCGGCTGCGGGACCTGGGGGATGTGGCGCTCTTCGTCGCCGGCTTCTTCCCCGACAGCTTCGAGCGCCGTGGGCTAACGCGCAGCTACGTGGTCGCGATGGGGGGCCGGGCCTACCTCGTCGTGGGTGAGGCGGCCCACGCGCGCGGCCTGGGTGGTCGCGGCCGGGTCTTCGTCGAGCTGTCCGCGCGCTTCCCTCAACTGGCCCGAGTGCTCGACGAGGTGCGCGAGGGCACTTCGCTGTGCACTGAGGGTGAGATCGTAGCCCTCTATGAACGCTGGCGACGCACCGGTTCCCCCGAGCTCGCCCGGCGCCTGCACCGGCGGGGCGTCGCGCCCCATCCAGGTGGCGACCCCGGCTCCGGCACGCTCCACTAGCGGACCCGTGTCCCCACCGCACCGCCCGTCGCGCGTGCCACCTCGCGCACAGCCGTTCAGGTCCGGGGAGTGATCCCGCCGATAGCATTTTGACGGGCCGGTGCCGTACAATTGCTGGACATGGCGTTCCTGCGCATCATCTCGCCGGAGGGGAACGAGCGCTCCGTCGAGCTCGAGCGACACAACACCCTGGGGCGCCACCCGGACAACTCCGTCCAGATTCTCGATCGCATCGTCTCCAAGAACCACTGCCACATCGACCAGGCAGACGACGGGGGCTTCGTGCTCAAGGATCTGGGCTCCCTGAACGGCACCTACGTGAACGGCGGGCGCGTGGAGGGCCAGCGCCAGCTGGACCCCGGCGACGAGCTCACCCTCGGGTCCACCAAGATCGTCTTCGGTTCGGCCGACCACGACGCAGCGGCCGCCGGACCGGGGGGCCCGAAGAGCTCGGTGGGCCGCGTGACGATGGCCCCGGGGATGGTCGAGAGCCACGTGCGCGCCAAGCTGGCGGCGCTGGCCAACCAGAACTTCGTGCCAGAGGGCTCGATCCAGGACGAGGCCGCGCTCCGGCGGGACTACGAGAAGCTGCGCGTGAGCTTCGAGCTGACCAAGGCCATCGCGGGCGAGCTCGACGTCGATCAGCTGCTCGAGAAGATCCTCGGTCGCGTCTTCGAGCTGATCGCCGCCGATCGCGGCGTGGTGCTGTTGATCGAGAGTGGCGAGCTCAAGCCGCGCTGCGTCCGCACCAAGCACGGGGTGCCCACCGAGGAAGTCGCGCTCTCGACCACGATCATCAACGAAGCGATGAACGACCGCTCGGCGGTGCTCTCGAGCGATGCACTGATGGACCAGCGCTTCAAGGGCGCCCAGTCGATCATCATGCAGGGCATCCGTTCGAGCATGGCGGTGCCGCTGATCTACTCCGACGAGATCCTGGGTGTGATGGTGCTCGACTCCCAGGTGGCCGCCAACGCCTTCGCGGACAAGGATCTGCAGCTGGCCCAGGCGCTCGCCAATCAGGCCGCGGTGGCGATCCAGAACAGCCTCTACGCGAAGAAGATCGAGGAAGAGGCGCTCACCCGTCAGCGGTTCGAGCGCCTGCTCTCACCGGCCATCGCCGAGCTGGTGGTGAGCGGCGAGGTGGCGGTCGAGAAGGGCGGTCAGTCGCGCGACACGACCGTCTTCTTCAGCGACATTCGCAGCTTCACGGCCATGAGCGAGCGGCGCTCGGCCCAGCAGATCGTCGATATGCTCAACGAGTACTTCGAGCTGATGGTCGAGGTCGTCTTCAAGTACGAGGGCACGCTCGACAAGTTCGTGGGCGACGAGATCATGGCGCTCTTCGGGGCGCCGGTGAGCCACCCGGACGACGCCTACCGCGCGGTGAAGGTGGCGGTCGAGCAGATGCATGCGCTCGAGGAGTGGAACCTGGTGCGCGCAGCCGAGGGCGAGGAGCCGGTGCACATCGGCATCGGCATCAACACGGGCGAGGTGGTCGCCGGCTATCTCGGAAGCAGCAAGGCGCTCGAGTACACCGTGATCGGCGACGTGGTGAACACCGCCGCGCGGCTGTGCTCGGCGGCCAAGGGCGGCGAGGTCCTGATCAGCTCGAGCACCTACGCGGCGGTCGGTGAGTACTTCCGCACGGAGGCGCTGCCGCCCCTCACCGTGAAGAACAAGGCCCAGCCCCTCGAGGTCTACCGCGTGCTCGGCGAGCGCCGGCGTCGCTAGGGACGCGGATTGTTCGAGTTCCCGGCCGCAGTCGTACCCCGGATCGGGTCATACCGGGACGGAAGGCGCCAAAGTCCGGGACGAACTGCGCAAAACTCGACCAGCCCCAACCAGACCCGTCCAGGCCCCGCATCAATTCGGGTGTGGTGGTGGAACCGGCGCGCTTCGGAACGCGGCGTGAGGTGTTGCGATGGCAGCTGTCAGGAACTCTGGGCGGGTACGGCGATCCGGTGTCGGGGAGCAGGACGTGGAGGAGGTCGACCTCTTCGCACTGGGTGGTCACGAGGTGGGCGACCGGACGGGCGCCCCGGATGCCACCGGCGTCCTGAGCAACTTGGAC
>JAPPOT010000573.1 GCA_028817855.1 Myxococcales bacterium | reverse complement strand
CCACCGCGGGCAGCGGCCTTGGCACCCAGAAGAGGCTTGTGTTGTCGAATTGGTCAGCACCGCTCGCAAGCCTGCCAAGAGCGGTGGGAACCACGTCGAGAATGCCGCCGACCCCGCTGACCGGGCCTAGCTCGGCGTTGTCGAGAATGGAGGCCGGCGACGGATCCTCCCCCGACTCCCGGACGACGGAGACGCGGTCGATGAAGACGCGGACCCGGCGCATGTAGTTGTTGATCGCGCGGAGCTGGTTGAGGCCCGCCTGGGTCGTGTCCAGCTGGACCCCTGACTTCGACTCGGACGGCACAAAGAGCAAGGATCGCTGCAGGGCCGGGTCGCCAAGCACCTCGCTAGATGCGTTCGCGAGCGCCGTAGCGACCGCCTCGTTCGTCCCTTCGACGCCGTCGGGGTCCGACTGCATCGCACCGGCAAAGGCACTGGCGACATCGTCGAGCGGCTCGAAGCGTGCCAGCAGACTTCGCCAAGTCGGCCACAGCTCCGGGGGCGTGAGATAGCCGCCCAGTTCATAGAATGCTAGCACCTCCGCCGTCGTGCGCGGGCTGAGTGTGGCAGTGGCAGCGCCCGGATCCAACCAGCCCATCACGAGTGGATTGTCTGCGTCGGATACGGCGATGGCGAAGGTGGGGCCGTCGACGGGGATCTCGGTCTCGAACATCCCCTCGACATCGACCTCCGACTCGTCGAAGGCGGTGTAAACGGACGCGGCCGTGACACCCTCGGGCAGCTCCACTCGAGCCGTGATGGACTGCATCGGAAGCGCGGTCAGATCGATCGATGGCGTGTCCGCCTCGCCGCCTGCGTCGACTCCTGGGCCCGAGCCCGGGCCTCCATCGAGGGCGTCCTGCTGCGCACCACCGTCGATGCCCGCACCCGGGGCCCCGCTGGCGGCGTCGGCACCCGAGTCGCCTGACATGCGCTCGCCCGAGCAGGCCACGACCAGCAAGGACACAGCGCCGAGTCTCGGCCCCCAGGGGCGGAGGCACCGAAGAACGGGTGAACGCACGTCTCTTTCCACTGTCGAGCTCCTCTCCACAACCTGGCCACCCAAGGGACTCGGGCGGCCAAAGCGACCGGCTCGGTGCACTACGCGACCCCATGGGCCTCCCTGAGGAGATGCGTGTAGAGCGAGAGGCCCGAGCCGGGGCGCAGGCCGGCGGTATCACACACTGTGTGCAAATGGGAAGCACGTTGGGCCCGCCCTTTGCGACGAGCGCCTGGCGGTCCTTGGCGTCCTTCATCGGTTTGGGGCCGGCCTAGCCGGATTATCTCCTCCGGATTATCTTCCAAGGGAAGCGGTACAGGTTGGCGAAGATGCTGAAGTGGTCGCCGTCCCGTTGCTCCCAGACCACGGCCGCGACGCCGCTGGGGCGACGGTCAGCTGGGGGCCTCCGGTGTCCTCGGTATCGTCGTGCTCGACCAGCGTGGGCTCGGACCACTCGTTGTTCATGGCGTCGTAGTGGGCGGCCCAGATGCTGAAGCGGCCATCGTCGAACTGGACCCAACGCAGACGGCGTTGCCGGCCGCATCCATCCCGACCTGCGGAGCCAGGGCGCCCTCGCTGGGCGAGTTGAGAACGCGGGGTGACGCCCAGTCGGACGCGCCCGCGTCGAAGCGGCGCGCGTACACGTTCCCCATGCCCGCGTCGGACTGCCTCCAGACCACGATGGCGCTGCCGTCTGCCGCTGCGGCAACGCGGGGGCTCTCCGAGCGCCGTGCCGTGTCCGACTCCAGATCGATCGTCCTGCCACTCGTCCAGCTAGCGTCTCCAGCGGCGTAGCGTCGTACCCAGACGCTCACTTCCCGGGTCGAGCCGAAGGTCCAACAGGCCGAGGGGGAGATCACGATCGCCATCGGCGATCGGCGCTGGCGCGTGCGGGGCCTGCAGCGAAACCTCGGTCACCAGCGCCTGCGCCTAAACCTCATGGTCACGCGTCCGAGCCCGGGCGAGGGCCCCGAGCGCGTCTTCGTCGACGCGGTGGAGCTGTACCAGGCCCGGCAAGCGGGCGAGCTTCGCAAAGATGGCCGCCGTCGAGCTTGGCCTCGGTGAGACGGTGGTCGGGCGCGACCTGGGGCAGATCCTGCTCAAGCTCGAAGCCATCCAGGACCAGCACATCCGCGATGCGCAGCGGCCACGGGAGCAGAAGCCGGAGATGACCGCCGCCGAGCGCGAGGCCGCGCTGCAGCTCCTCAGAGACCCGAAGCTGCTGCAGCGTGTCGCCGACGACTGCGCGCGCTGCGGCATCGTGGGCGAGGACGTCAACAAACAGGTGGCGTTCGTGGCTGGCGTCAGCCGCAAGCTCCAGCATCCGCTCGCCGTGGTCATCCAGAGCAGCAGCGCTGCAGGCAAGTCGAGTCTGATGGACGCGATGCTTGCACTGGTGCCGACCGAGGACCGCATGACCTACAGCGCATTGACCGGCCAGTCGCTGTACTCCCTCGGCCAGTCGGACCTCAGGCACAAGATCCTCGCCATCGCCGAGGAGGAGGGCATCCAGCACGCCAGCTACGCCCTGAAGCTCCTGCAGTCCCAGGGCGAACTCACCATCGCCAGCACGGGCAAGGACTCGGTGACGGGCCGGCGCGTCACCCAGGACTACAGCGTGAAGGGTCCGGTTTCGGTGTTTCTGACGACCACCGCCATCGACATCGATGAGGAGCTCCTGAATCGCTGCATCGTGCTGACCGTGGACGAGAGCCGACAGCAGACCCGCGCCATCCACGACGCCCAGCGCCGCCAGCAAACGCTGGAGGGCCTTGTGGAAGCGCAAGAGCGCAAGGCCTTGCTGACCGGGCACCAGAACGCGCAGCGGCTCCTGGAGCCCCTGCACGTCGTCAACCCCTTCGCCAACCGGCTCACCTTCAGCGATCACCAGACGCGCACGCGTCGCGACCACGCCAAGTACCTGAGCCTGATCCAGGCCGTGGCGCTGCTTCACCAGCATCAGCGCGAGATCCCAGAGACGCGCGTCGCAGGGTAGACGCTGCGTTACATCGAAGTCATCGAGGCCGACATCGCGGTCGCCAACAAGCTCGCGCACGCGGTGCTCGGCCGCTCGCTCGACGAGCTGCCTCCGCAGACGCGCAGACTCTTGAACGAGCTGCACGAGGCCATTAGGGTCGAGTGCGACAAGCTCGGCATTGTCCGCTCGGAGTTTCGCTTCCAGCGTCCTCGAGACGACCCAGGTCTACCTACGCGTCGCGATCAAGGATCTGATCGAGGCCCACTCGGCGCATCACCCGGCGCAGTAGGCCGCTTGCCTTGAGCGCCCCGTGCCCTGACGGTGCTCCCTAGGACCTAGGGTTGCACCTTTGCCAGACGCTTCATCCAGTAGCCGGGCTTTTGATTCTGGTGCGCGACCGCGAAGACCAGCAGCGTGTCGTCGATCACCAGCGTGTAGATGGCGTGTCGGAAGCGCTTGAAGAGGAACCGGCGAATCGGTGCCTCGGTCGGTGAGCCCTCCACCGGCGCACCACTGTTGGGCAGACGGGCTGCCCGCTGGGCCAAAGAGTGGAACTCCTCGAGGAACTCGAGCCCAAGGCCCTCCTCCTCGGCGTCGTACCAGGCCATCGCGGCGACGAGCTCCTCCTCGGCGTCGGGATCGAGCTTGTAGCTGGACATTTACGGCGCGTACTTGGCGCGGAGCCGCTGGTACACGGCATCGCCGTCGAGCATCGTCGTCTCGCCGTCGAGGTATCGCTGAATCCGGCGCACGACCTCGTCGCGCCATGCTGCCTCGACCTCGGCGTTGTCGCCCTGCTCGTCGTCGCGCTGCAGCTCCGCCGCGATCTGCAGCCGAGTCTGGCGGGGGAGCCGCTTGGCCATCGCGAGAAGTTCCTCTGCCCAGGAGTCCATGCGCAGAGTCTACGCCAAACACGCCCGACAGGCACGCGCAGTGGCCGCGCGCAACGCCGTAGGGGCGCGTTAAGGGCCAAGGTGTCTCCTCCGCAGCCCTTGGCGCTGGCGGTCTTCCGCAACGCCACGATCTCACATCTCTCTTCAGCGCCGCGTACCCACAGACCGCACCGGGTTCGTTCCTCGCCTCGTAGGGCCGACTTTGGGACGCGTGAGCAGGAGCTTCACGGCGAGCGGGAGGCTGTCGAGCTGGAC
Source organism: Myxococcales bacterium (assembly GCA_028817855.1). Taxonomy (GTDB): domain Bacteria; phylum Myxococcota_A; class Polyangia; order Polyangiales; family JAFGIB01; genus JAOUOP01. Next base: position 42 of record JAPPOT010000573.1, on the reverse strand, counting down.
CGAGCCGAATGGGGATGAGTACACGCGGATCTATGATGGGGC
>JAPPOT010000266.1 GCA_028817855.1 Myxococcales bacterium | reverse complement strand
GCCCGGAAGGTAGCAGGTGGTGCGGTCGCTGTCGGGGGGGTTCCGAGCCGCTGTTCAATGCAGCCACGCGGCTCACGCCCCGCCACCCCCGCGGGCCGGGCACCCCAGGCGGCCCGCGCCTCTGCAAGATCTAGAGTCAACTTGTGACCCCCGTCGGACGCGAGCGAGCACCGCCGCTGAGAGTCAGGCCTCACCCGCGCGGAGCGCGTCCCTTGCGCGGTAGCGCAGCGGGCCGCGTCTTGCGGCCCGCAACTGCCATCAAGAGAGCGCGCGCATCCCCTCACCCTGTGGCACGACGTGAGGCTGTCGGGGTGGGCAAGTCCGGCCCGACAGCCGCCCGACTATCTCTGACCCAAGGCGTGGCACGCGGCCCACGCCCCATCCGGCACTACCCCGAAGACCGAGACCGAGTCCGAGCACACCGCACCCCAAAGTCCACGTGATAATGGTCGTCGTGGGCGGCCGCGGTCTTGGCGAGCAGCGCAAGGTGCAGCGCCGTGGCCTCGAAATCGATGCGCAGATCCTCGAAGCGCGCCTGGCGATCGAAGTCGATGCCGTAGCCGAACTTGTTGTGCGGGCCCGTGGGCAGGACGGCGGGTGCTCCGCGGCCGTCGCGCACGGGTGTCATGAAGTCGACCGAGGTGCCGGTCTGGTGGGTGCGGTGCGGCTCGAAGGGCCCACCCTCGCGCGGTCCGGTCTCGCCGTAGAGAAGGCGCAGCTCCGGGTCGCTCTTGTCCAGCGCGGCATAGGACTCGAGCACGATCGCGTGGACCCGGCTGTGGACATAGGTCCGCCCCAGCGCCCGGCCGGTATCGCTGTAGGCCGCGAAGTTGGGCCCGCTGCGCGGGAGCTTCCAGCCGTCCACGAGCCGCCCCTCGTGCACCACCTCGAAGTCGGCGCGGCGGTAGAAGACGACGTTCTCGGGCTTGTGTGTGGTGAGCACGACCGGTGCGCTTGCGTCGACGTCGCGCAGGACATCGCGCAGCAGCGCGCCGCCGATGCCCTGGCCCTGCAGCTCCGGGCGCACCGCCATCATGTGCACGTGGTGGTAGGGGTCATCGCCTGCCGCACGCGCTTCGAGGTCCTCGTAGGCCGGATCCTCGTCCAGCGCGGTCGCCAGCAGCGCGGCGGTCTGCGGCACCAGGGCCGCAGTCAACACGCGCGTGTCTGCCCCGCTCACTCCCGAAGCGCGGGCCGAGCCCTGGGTGTGACCTGCGCTTTCACCTCGAGTGACGATGCCCCCGAAAACGGCCTTAGCATACTAGAGCCCATCTAAAAATGCTCCGGATGGATTTCGGAGCGCGACGGGGCCGAGCGGCGCGTCGGCGAACCGAGGCAATGCCGAGTATTGTCGAGCGTGAGGCGAGGCGGCGAGCGGCCCTGTCCCGCCCGAAAGGCGCCGAGAGCATTTCCTGAGATGGGCTCTAGGCCAGCCCCTCCAACAGCGAGGCCATCACGTTCTCCAACATCCGCAGACCCACCTTGCCCTGCGCGCTCATGATCGACTCGGGGTGGAACTGCACCGCCGAGATGGGCAGCTCGCGGTGCTCCACCGCCATGACCAGCCCGTCGTCGATCGTCTCCGCGGTCACGGTCAGCTCGCTCGGTAGATCTTCGCGGCGTGCGTACAGGGAGTGGTAGCGGCCTACCGTGAGCTGCTCACCGAGGTCGGCGAAGGCCGCACCTGCGAGCGCGCGGATCGCCGAGGGCTTGCCGTGCATCGGGTAGTCGAGCTGCCCGAGGGTGCCGCCGAAGTGCTCGGCGATCGCCTGCAGGCCCAGGCACACGCCGAAGGTCGGCAGGCTCCGGGCGCGCAGCGCTTGCAGCAGTGCGTCGATGTGGAAGTCTTGCGGTCGGCCGGGGCCGGGCGAGAGCACGACCAGATCGGGGCGTAGGCGCTCGAGCTCCGCGGGCTCGAAGCCGTGGCGCAGCGTCTCGACCCGCGCGCCGGTCTGGCGCAGGTAGTCGGCCAGGGTGTGCACGAAGGAGTCCTCGTGGTCGACCAGCAGCACGCGCTTGCCGTCACCCGGTCGCGGGCGCACCTCGCGGGCGCAGGCCCGGGGCTCGGGCGACAGCGCTCCGAGCAGGGCCGAGGCCTTGAGCTCGCTCTCCGCCTCCTCGTCGTCCGGATCGCTGTCGAAGAGCAACGTCGCCCCCGCGCGCACCTCGGCCACGCCGTCGGCGATGCGCATCGTGCGCAGCGTCAGCCCGGTGTTGACGCGCCCGTCGAACCCGATCGCGCCGACCGCGCCGCCGTAGAAGCGCCGCGGCGAGCGCTCCTGCTGTTCGATGAACTGCATCGCCGCGAGCTTCGGCGCGCCGGTCACGGTCACAGCCCACAGGTGCGTCATGAAGGCGTCGAGCCCGTCGTAGCCCTCGCGCAGCTGGCCCTCCACGTGATCGACCGTGTGGATCAGCCGCGAGTAGAGCTCGATCTGGCGCCGCCCGATCACGTGCACGCTGCCCGGCTCACACACCCGCGCCTTGTCGTTGCGGTCCACGTCGGTGCACATGGTCAGCTCCGACTCCTCCTTGTCGGAGGCGAGCAGGCGCTTGATCTGGGCCGCGTCGCCGAGGGCATCCTCGCCCCGCGGGACCGTGCCTGCGATCGGACAGGTCTCCACCCGGCGCCCGTCCACGCGCACGTACATCTCCGGCGAGGCGCCGACCAGGTACTCGCCCCCGCCGAGGTTGATCAGAAAGCCGTAGGGTGCGGGGTTGTCGCGCCGCAGCCGCGCCATCACCTGCGACGGCGTCAGTGGGCAGGGGCGCCGGAAGACCTGGCTGGGCGTGACCTCGAAGAGCTCTCCACGCGCGAAGCGGCCGCGCGCGCGGCGCACGACCTCGGCGTAGTCGCCAGGCGCGTGGTCGCGCGTCCGGTCTATTTCGTCGCGCGTCCGGTCTATTTCGTCGCGCGTCCGCTCCAGGTGCTCGCGCCCCACGTACGGCCGCTGCTCCCCGCCCCCGTCGGCCTCGGCCGTGCTGCGCCCGCCATGGCTCAGCGTGTAGCGCACGCGCTCGGCCCGGCCGCTCTGGTGATCGACCACCACCAGTGCCTCGGGCAGGTAGAGCACCAGGTCGCGCTGGTCCGGCTCCCGCGCCTTGTCCATCGTGAGCGCGGCGTCGAGCGTGAAGACCAGGTCGTAGCCAAAGGCGCCGTAGAAGCCCAGGTGTCGATCCTCCGGCGAGGCGAAGAACTCGCGCAGCGCGCGCAACAGCGACAGCAGCGAGGGCTGACGCGTGCGCTCTTCCTCGGTCATGCGCGTGGGCGGTGGGCAGGCCTGGGCCGTGAGCGCGTCGCCTGCGACGTCCAGCTGCGCCACGTGGGGATGGCCCCGCAGCGCGTCATGGCACGCCGAGAGCGCCACCCGCCCGCGCGCGTTGCAGGCCGTGATCGTCAGCTGCCGTCCGCGGCCCGAAAGCGCCAGCAACGGATCGACGAAGCCCAGGTCCCAGCGGCTGTAGCGTCCCGGGTACTCGAAGCCCGAGGTCAGCAGCACCCCGCGCCGCGTGTCCAGCGCCCGCGCGATGCCATCGATCGCGCTCGCGCCTTCGATCGCCTCGACCGTGCGCGTCACCGCCACGCCGCCGTCCGTTCTGTAGGCGGCCGCTACCTGTCCATCTTCTTGACCATCCATCGCTCCGCTCCTCTCGGCCTCCCCGGAGCGAATCGATGTGAAAGAAAGAAAAGAGAGCCGCCCGGAAGAGGCGGCTCGAAACTGTCTGCACGAAGCTCGACGTGAGCGCCTCCCTATGTGGAGGGCCCCCACCAGTTGCGGCGCAAAAGCATGCCCGTCGAGCGCATGGCCCATGGGATGACACGCCACCGCGCCGGCGTCAAGCCGCACCGCGCCCGCCCGCGCCCGTGTCCGTGTCCGTGACCGCGGCCGAGTCCGTGACCGAGTCCGTGACCGCGGCCGTGACCGCGGCCGAGTCCGTGACCGAGTCCGTGACCGCGGCCGAGTCCGTGACCGTGTCCGTGACCGTGTCCGTGACCGTGTCCGTGACCGCGGCCGAGTCCGTGACCGTGTCCGTGACCGCGGCCGAGTCCGTGACCGTGTCCGTGACCGTGTCCGTGACCGTGTCCGTGACCGCGGCCGAGTCCGTGACCGTGTCCGTGACCGCGGCCGAGTCCGTGACCGTGTCCGTGACCGTGTCCGTGACCGTG
>JAPPOT010000008.1 GCA_028817855.1 Myxococcales bacterium | reverse complement strand
GCATCGTGCGCGCCGCGCTCTCGCGGGCGCGCGCAAAGGACGAGCGGCTGGCGGCGGTGCCGTACTACGACGCGCTCGCCGCGGAGGTGGCCTTCGCGGCCGGCGAGCCCGAAGATGCGCTGGGCCACGCCGAGCGGGCCCTGGCCGGGCTCGGCCGCGCGGAGACGCTGGCGACGGCGCGCGCGATGGCGATCGCAGCCGAAGCGGCGCGCCAGCAGGGAGACTACGCGCGCGCCCGCAAGCACTACGCGAGCGCCTTCCAGCGCGACCCGGGGGTGTTTCGCCGCCTGGAGCTGCCGCTCGCCGTGCGGATCGAGATCATGGGGGGCGAGGCCGCAGAGGAGCTGGCCTCGATGCTCGAGCGATCACCCCGCTTCGTCCACGAGGACGATGGGCTGGGCCTGCAGGTGCACGTGGAGAGCCTGCGCGCCCGTGTGTGCCTGACGAGCGACGGCGGCGACCTGATCAGCTGCGCGGACACCGAGTCCTACGCGGGCGAGGATCCGGAGGTGCTCGCGGCGCGCGCGGCGGCGGACACCTTCGAGCAGATGTTCTCCCCCCGCATCGATCTCACCCAGATCGACATCAACTCCCTCGACGGCGGCAACCTTGCCGGCCGCGGGACCCTCGACACGCTCTTCGATACGCCCGGAGACTGAGCGGCGCAGATCAGCGCAGGGCCAGCGCCGCCTGCTCGGCCTGGGCGGCGCCGCGTGTGTCGCCCTGCGTGCGTCGGAGGCGCGCCAGGTTGAGCAGCGGGTTGGGGTCGCTGCGATCGAGCTCGCTGGCGCGCAGCAGCATCGCGGAGGCCTCCTCGTGCTGGCCGAGCTGGAGCAGGGCGGCGCCGAGCCCGTTGTGGGCCGCGGCCATGGACGGCTGTAGCTCAAGGGCGCGCTCGAAGCTGGAGCGGGCTTCGCCGGGCGTGCCGTTGCGCACCTGGGCGTTGCCGAGCTTGAGCCAGGCGACCGGGTCGTCCGGTGTGATCACGAGTACCGCCAGGTAGCGGTCGATGGCCGTCCCGAGCTCGCCGGCGGCGGCGTCCAGGTCGGCCTGGGCCAGCAGCGGTCCGGCCGCGCCCGGCGCCAGTTGCCGCGCCTTCTCCACGTCGAGCGCGCCGCCGGCCAGGTCACCCTGGGCGCGGCGGCTCAGCCCGCGGCCCAGCCAGGCCTCGGCCTGGGCCTCGGCGCGGCCGATCGCGGCGCTGAAAGCGTCCTCGGCGGCGCGATACTCGCCGGCCGCGTGGCGCAGACGACCCACGTTCACCAGCGGCTGGTGCAGCGAGGGAGCGAGCTCGGCGGCCCGCAGGTAGCTCTGAAGGGCGGCATCCAGGTCGCCGGCGGCCTCCCGGGCGAGCCCCCGTCGGTTGTGCAGTCCGGCCATCTCGGGGTGCGCCTCGAGCAGGGGCCCGAGCAGCCCGAGCGCCCGCGCGGGTTGTTCGCGGTCGAGGGCCAGGTCCACCGCCGACAGTCGCAGGCGCTCGTGCTGGCCGTGGGCCGAAAGCCCGCGCTCGAGCACCCTCTCCGCGGCCTCCAGCTCGCCCCGGTCGGCGGCCAGGGTCGCCGCCAGCACGAGCAGATCCGGTTGCTCGCCCAGGGCATCGCGAGCCTGCTGCAGGTGCTGGGCGGCCCGGCCCGGGCGTCCCTTCAGGTAGTCGTCGAGGGCCCGCGCCTGCCACAGCAGCCCACGCGCCGCCTCGTCATCGTGGGTGCGCAGGGAGTCTTCCAGCAGCATGACGGCGCGGGCGGCCTCGATGCCGGACAGCTCCGGGGCGCGCGCGAGGGGCGCGTCGAGCACCAGGCGAGCCTCGCGGGTGAGCCCCGCGGCGTCCTGTACGCGGCGCAGCTCGTTGCCGGCCCACAGGGCGAGCCCGAGCGCACCCAGGCCAGCCAACCAGTAAAGCGTGGAACGGATCATACTCTCGGGTACGTCTGCTCGAGATGGACGTCAATTTTTCGGGGCGCTTCCATTGCCGGTGCGCCTCTTGGTAGGAATAGCGCCATGAACAAGTGGCTGCTCGTCGGGGGAGCGATTCTGCTGCTGGCCTGGGTGCCCTTTCTCTACTCGGAGCTGACCAGCTCACCGGTGGAGAAGAAGAGCCGCGAGTTGCCGAGCGAGAATCTCGAGGCCGAGGAGGAGATCGACATCTTCGCCGCAGTCGAGCCGGAAGAGGCCGAGGAGGAGGCCGCCGGGGAGGAGGCCGCCGAGGGCGAGCAGGTCGCCGAGGAGGAGGCCGCCGAGGGCGAGGAGGTGGCGGAGGCGATCGACCAGCCTACGGACACGCCCCCCGAGGGCCAAGACGGTGAGGAAGGCGAAGAAGGTGAGGAGGGTGAAGAGGCGCCGCCTCCGCCACCCCCGCGCCTGACGGGACCGACGCAGGTGCTCAAGACCGCCTTCGAAAACGAGCCCCGGGACGCGCTCTGGGCCGACGGTGCGGAGGGCCGGATCACGCAAATCTTCGAGGCAGACGACATGCCGGAAGGCTTCTTCGAGGCAGCCAATTGTCGTAAGGCGGTCTGCAAGATCGAGCTCAAGTGGTCGGCCGAGCAATCGGCTGCGTACATGGAAGTGCACAAGATCGTGCGCGAGGAATTTGGAACCGAGGTCGGCGTGGAACCCGAGGGCGGTCAGGACGAAGAGGGCTTCCAGCACATCAACCTCTACGTTCCGCGCAAGGGCTACACGGTCGCGGACCTCAGCGAGTGAGACGAAACGACGATGGTTGAACCCGACGAGTTGGAGCAGAAGCTCCGTGACGCCTTCCCCGATGCCACCACGATCGACATCGAGGACATGACCGGCACCAAGGACCACTACAAGGCCGTGATCGTGTCCACCACCTTCGAGGGCAAGACGCGCATCGAGCAGCACCAGCTCGTCTACCGGGCCCTGGGGGACCTGATGGACGGTCCGGTGCACGCGCTGGCGCTCGAGACCCGAGTGCCGTAGCTTGTCTGGCGATGGCCGATCCCGACGACCGGCTGGCCGACAATCCGACGCACGTTCGGGCGATCCTCGAGACCGTCGGCGAGGGCATCGTCACGATCGACACCGACGAGGTGATCCGTGTGATGAACGCGGAGGCCGAGCGCATCTGGGGGATCGAGCGCGGCGAGTACATCGGGCGCCACGTCCACGTGTTGATGCCCGAGCGCTACCGCAAGCCCCACTCGGAAGCGTTTTACCGCTACATCGATGCGGGCGCCGACCGGGGCGGAAGTCAGCCCCACGTGGAGGTCCACGGGCAGCGCAAGGACGGCAGCGAGTTTCCGGTCGAGCTGCGCTTCACCTCGGCGGTGGTCGGCGATCGGCGCATCTTCACCGCCGCGGCGCGCGACATCACGCGCCGCAAGGAGAACCTGGCCGAGCTGGATCGCACGATCGCGGAGCTCGAGCAGCGTGTCGCTGCCGAGGACCTGATGACGCGCATCGCAGGGCGCTTCATCAACCTGCCGGTCGAGCAGATCGGGCCGGCCATCGAGCAGGCCCTCGGCGAGCTGGGCACGCTGCTCGAGGCCGACCGTGGCCTCGCCGTGATCGTGCCGGACATTGGCGCCATCGATCTCTATGACGAGAGCTTCGATCCCAACGATCGGATCCTGATGGCCCACGAGTGGTGCGCGGACCCCGCCGACACCCTCTTCGACCCCGAGGGGCGGATGTCCTTCGAGCAAGACAGCTCCGAAGAGGGGCAGCGGGCCGACGCGTGGTTTCAGGAGCGCCTGCTCTCCGGTCAGGTGATCCGCGTGGACTCGCTGGAGGAGCTGCCGGACAACGTGGCCGCGGTGCGTGCGCGCCTCGCGAGTTGGGGCGTGAAGTCGCGCATTGCGGTGCCGATCGTGAGCGAGGGGGTGAGCAATGGTCTGCTCGCCTTCGACCGCACGCGCGAAGCGCGCGCGTGGAGCGACCAGGACGAGCGGCTGATGCACCTCTCCGGTCCCGTCGTGGCCAGCGCCGTGCTCCGCAGGCAGGGCGCCGAGGCGTTGATGCGAGCCCACGACGAGCTCGAGCAGAAGGTCGAGGAGCGCACGCGCGAGCTGCGCGACAAGCAGGCGCAGCTCGTGCAGAGCGAGAAGCTGGCCTCGCTCGGGCAGCTGGTCGCCGGCGTTGCCCACGAGGTGAACACGCCGCTGGGCGCGATCAAGAGCAACAACGACACGGGCCTGCGTGCACTGGGCCGCATCGAGGATCTGCTCCAGGGCGACGAGCAGCTGGCGAAGCTCAAGAGCGTGGCGCGCGTGAAGAAGCTGCTCGACAGCCTGCTGGGCCTGGGCCGAGTCAACGAGGATGCGATCGGCCGTATCACGACGCTCGTGCGCAGTCTGCGGAGCTTCGCGCGGCTGGATCAGGCGGAGCTCGACGATGTCGACCTGCACGAGGGCATCGAGAGCACGCTCGTGCTGCTCCATCATGCATTCAAGGGCCGGGTGAAGATCGAGCGGGCCTTCGGTGAGCTGCCTCCGGTCTCGTGCTACGCCAACCAGATCAACCAGGTCTTCATGAACGTGCTCAACAACGCCGCCCAGGCGATCGAGGGCAAGGGCACGATCACGATCCGCACCGCGCGCGAGGGCGATCGGGTGTGCGTGGCGATCACCGACACCGGGCGGGGGATCGCGCCCGACGACCTGCCACGCATCTTCGACCCGGGCTACACCACGAAGGGCGTGGGGGTCGGGACCGGGTTGGGTCTGAGCATCGTCCACCAGATCATCGAGCGTCACCACGGCGCGATCGATGTGGAGAGCGAGCCCGGAGTGGGCACCACCGTGAGCGTGCGCTTGCCCATCGCGCAACCGGCCAGCTCAGAGCCGTAGTCGGGCGATTCGCTGGTTGACCCACTTCGAGAGGTTGCGCTCCGCCTCCCGTGGGAGATTCGGGCTTGCGGCGAACATCGCGAAGCTGACCAGCTCGTGCGAGGCGCGATGCAGCTCCTCCAGCGGGCGCTCCAGGTCCAGGGCCGTGAGTCGGGCCAGGGTCGCGTCCACCGGGATGTCTCCATCGACGCGCGTGTCCTCACCGAAGAAGCGCGAGATCTCCGAGTCCTGCAACCAAGCCTTGAGCGTCCAGAGCATGTCCTTGCGCCCGCCGTGGCGCTCGACCGTCTCGCGGATCTCCCGCAACACGTCGTTGAGCTGTCTCAGGATCGCCTCCACCGAGTCGCGGTCGAGGGGGTGGTCCTCCATGATCTCCACGTAGCCGATCTGCAGCAGCTGCATGACCTGCTTGGTGACCTCGAACTCGTCGAGGCGCAGCGCGCGGCCGAGCTCCACCAGGGTCTGATCGCCCTTACAGAGCATGGCGAGTGGGCGAAGCGACGGATCCAGCGTGATGCGAGCGGCGGTGGATGTCATGCGCGGCTTGACGTCGTTGCCAGGGATGCGCTCACGGAACATCGCCATCTCGTCGATGCGCTGAACGCTCTCCATCAGCAGCCCCTGCACGGGCATGTGCACCGTCATCGCGGGGGCGTCGCCGTCTTCCGCGGGTACGGTGAAGGTGTAGTGCCCGCAGGTCATGAGCAGGGCGCCCTGGAAGATGCGCTGGGCCTGGGCCTGGAGCATCTCGAAGAGCATGTGGCGGTCGACGTAGCCCTGCTCGATGGCGATCTCGCCGAAGCGACGCTCCGGGCTGACGCTGAGCACGCAGCGCGCCAGCTGGTCGGGCGTGATCGCGCCGAGCGCGACCATCACCTCGCCGAGCCGCTCGTTGGCGGCATTGCTGAAGGCCGACTTGAGGGCGCCCTGGTCGAGCATCAGGCGGCGGTTGATGTCGCCGTCCACGATGCTCAGCTCGCCGCGCCAGCCGTTGTTGGCGATCATGCCGACCAGCTCGAGCACCGAGCTTTGGTTCAGGATCTCGCCCATCGTGATGACGCGTGCGCGTCGCTCGTCGTCGTCGCCCAGGCGTTCGAGCACGATCACACCGGGCGGGCCCGGAGCGATTCGGTAGCGCCCAGGCTGCTCCCCCACGAGCTCGGCAGCCGCCGCGTCCACGGTCATCCTGCCGTCGGGTCCCACCACCACGACGTGCGTCGTCGGCATAGGAAGATCATAAACATCGGGCCGATCCTGTCCAAGGGATGGGCCTGCACCCACACGTCGCACATGGGGGTTGCCAAGGATGGCGAATCGCCGCACGGTCCCTGCGCGCGTGGCCACGAGGGGCCTGCGCGGGAGGCTTTCGATGGGCAAGGTTGCGTTCCTCTTTCCCGGCCAAGGGGCCCAGAAGGTGGGCATGGGCAAGGCGGCGTTCGACGAGAGCGCCGCGGCGCGTGCGGTCTTCGAGGAGGCCGACGCCGCCCTGGGAGAGTCCCTCTCGGGCCTGTGCTTCGAGGGGCCGGATGACGCCCTGCAGCTGACCGCCAACACGCAGCCCGCCATCCTGACGACCTCGGTCGCGCTCTTGCGGGGGCTCGACCAGGGCTGCCACGTGACGGCTGGCCACAGCCTGGGGGAGTACAGCGCCAACGTCTGTGCCGGGACGCTGGCCTTCGCGGACGCGGTCAAGCTCGTGCGCCAGCGCGGGCAGTACATGCAGCAGGCGGTGCCGGTGGGCGTCGGCGCCATGGCGGCCGTGCTCGGTGGCGACGTGGCCGCGGTGGAGGCCGCCTGCGCGGAGACGGAGGGCGCCGTCGAGCCGGTGAACTACAACTGCCCCGGCCAGCTGGTGATCGCGGGTGCGAAAGAGGCGGTCGAGGCTGCCGGTGCCCGCATCAAGGAAGCCGGCGCGAAGGTCAGGCCCCTTCCCGTCAGCGCGCCCTTTCACTCGAGCCTCATGCAGCCCGCGGAGGACAACCTGCGCCCGCACCTGGAGCAGGTGAGCTTCTCGGACCCGTCCGTGCCCGTCTACGTCAACGTGGACGCCGCGCCGGTCATCGCCGCCGATGCCGCCCGCGATGCGCTCGTGCGCCAGGTCAGCCGCGCCGTGCGCTGGGAGCAGACCATCCGCCGCATGCTCGAGGATGGGGTGACGCTCTTCGTCGAGATCGGTCCCGGCAAGGTCCTGACCGGGATGCTGCGCCGCATCGACAAGGGCGCAGCCAAGGCCAACGTGGAGAACCCGGCCGACTTCGAGGCGGCCCGCGCCGCCATCGCGGAACACCGGGATTCGCAGTCCCAACCACTCGATTGACAGGGGAGGGGGGCTCCGTTATGTAGCCGCCCGGCTATGGGCCGCTTGCCGGCGGCTCCCCGCGTCGCACCCAAGTCTAGAAAATCACTGGGGAATCGGCGCTAGCGTCCACGCGATGGACGCATCGGAAGGATCGCTCCCATGGTTGAAAACCTCATTCTTGCCGCCCCCCTCGCGGGGCTTCTGGCGCTCGGCTTCGCCTTCATGAAGGCCTCGTGGGTCTCGGGCCAGGACGCTGGCACCGACGAGATGAAGGAGATCGCTGGCCGCATCCAGGAGGGCGCGATGGCCTTCCTCGGCCGCGAGTACAAGGTGCTCGCGATCTTCGTCGTGATCGTCGCGGGCCTGCTGGCCTTTGCGAACATGAGCGGGGAGGCGCGCAGCCCGCTGATCGCGCTGTCCTTCGTGATCGGCGCCGTCGCCTCCGGTCTGGCGGGCTACGCCGGCATGAAGGTGGCCACCAACGCCAACGTGCGCACCACGGCGGCGGCCCGCACGGGCCTGCCCAAGGCGCTCGACGTGGCCTTCGCCGGCGGCAGCGTGATGGGCATGACGGTGGTCGGCCTGGCCCTGATCGGGCTCGGCGGCCTCTTCTTCGTCTACCGTGGCATGTTCGAGCTGGGCACCGCGCTCAACGTCATCACCGGCTTCTCGATGGGCGCCTCGTCGATCGCGCTCTTCGCGCGCGTCGGCGGCGGCATCTACACCAAGGCCGCCGACGTGGGCGCCGACCTGGTCGGCAAGGTCGAGAGCGGCCTGCCCGAGGACGACCCGCGTAACCCGGCGGTGATCGCGGACAACGTCGGCGACAACGTGGGCGACGTGGCCGGCATGGGCGCCGACCTCTTCGAGTCCTACGTCGGCGCGATCGTCGGTGCGATGGTGCTCGGCCTCGGCTTCCCTATCGTTACCGGCAAGGCGGGGTTTGACGTCGACCTCGGGCCGGTCGTGTTGCCGCTGGTGGTCGCCGCAGGCGGCGTGATCAGCTCCGTGATCGGCACCTTCTTCGTGAAGACCAAGGAGGGCGGCAACCCACAGCATGCCCTCGACACCGGCGCATTCGGCGCCGCCGGCGTAATGGCGATCGCGACCTTTGGCATCGCCAACTACCTGTGGCCCGAGCAGGCCGAGAAGGTGATCACCGAGAACGGTGAGCAGATCACCGTGATGACCACGAACGGCGTCACCGCGATGGACGTCGGCATCGCTACCGTCATCGGCCTGGCCACCGGCGTCGCGGTCGGTCTGATCACCGCCTACTACTGCTCGATGGAGAAACCGCCAGTCGACAGCATCGCCGAGCAGTCCAAGACCGGCACGGCCACCAACATCATCGCGGGCCTGGGTGTGGGCATGCGCTCCACCGCATGGCCCATCCTGGTTATCGCCACCGGTGTGGTCTCGGCCCACGCCTTCGCGGGTCTGTACGGCGTGGCGATCGCGGCGCTCGGCATGCTCTCCACCACCGGCATTCAGCTCGCGGTCGACGCCTACGGTCCGATCGCCGACAACGCCGGCGGCATCGCCGAGATGAGCCAGCAGGAGCCGGTCGTGCGCGAGCGCACCGACAAGCTGGACGCGGTCGGCAACACCACCGCAGCCATCGGCAAGGGCTTCGCGATCGGCTCGGCGGCCATGACCGCCCTGGCCCTGTTCGCCGCCTTCCGCCAGCAGTCGGGCATTGAGGGCATCGACATCGCCAAGCCCACCGTCATGGCCGGCATGTTCGTCGGCGCCATGCTGCCGTTCCTCTTCTCGGCCATGGCCATGAACGCCGTCGGTGACGCGGCCATGGAGATGATCGAGGAGGTGCGCCGCCAGTTCCGCGAGATCGATGGGCTGCTCGAGGGCAAGGCCAAGCCGGACACGGCCCGCTGCGTGGACATCTCCACCTCGGCCTCCATCAAGCGCATGATCCTGCCGGGCGCGCTGGCGATCGTGACCCCGGTCGTGGTCGGCTTCGGCATGCGGGCGGAGGCCCTGGGCGGCCTGCTCGCGGGCGTGACCGTCAGCGGCGTCTGCATGGCGATCTTCATGTCCAACGCCGGCGGCGCCTGGGACAACGCCAAGAAGAGCTTCGAGGGCGGCGGCTACAAGATGAGCGACGGTGAGGTCCACGAGAAGGGCAGCGAGGCGCACAACGCGGCCGTCGTGGGCGACACCGTTGGCGACCCCTTCAAGGATACCGCCGGCCCGTCGCTGAACATCCTGGTGAAGCTGATGGCCGTCGTGAGCCTGGTGATCGCTCCGCTCATCGCGGTCTGATCGCTCTGCGCAGCGCGCGTGCTCGCCCTCGTCGGCTCAGTCCGCTCCGAGGGCGAGCGTCTCCGTGCGCCGAGTCGTCCTGATCACAGCGCTGCGTAGAGGAAGTCGGTCGCGCTGAGCACGCCCGCAGGCCCTAGGCCTTCCCACATGACGACGGCCAGGGGCGCGCTGGCCGCGATGAAGCGCCGCGCCACACGGTCGACCGGCACGCGATCGCCGACCACCACCACGTTCGATGACATACGCTCCTCTACGCGCAGGTCGTCGAGCACTTGGCGGGCGGCGAGCGCGTCGGCCTGGGTGAAGGCGCCGACAGGTCTTCCGTCGCGTAGCACCACGAGCGAGTGGCGCCGTCCGTCCAGCTGGTCAACCGCCTCGCGCAGGGTGCGTCGGACATCGACGCTCTCGACGGGTTCGGACATGTACTCCGAGACCGCCACCTCGTTGCCGGAGTCGGCGACCGCGCGCACCACGTCCCGCGCCGCGATCACGCCCCGTAGCTGCTCGTCGTCGACCACCACCAGGCGTTGCACGCGGTGCTTGAGCATCATGCGCGCGGCTCGACGCACGGTTGCGGTTGCCTCTAGGGTGATCAGCCCGCGGGTCATGACCTCGTGTACCGGCACGTCCGGAAGCTGCACGATGCGCTCGCCGAAGCCGTCGACCGACTCGGTCTCGCCCACGCGCAGCATGTCGGTGAGCGAGATCATGCCGAGGGCGCTACCGTGTGCGTCGACTACGGGTGCGGACGACACGCGCGCACGGGAGAGCTGCTCGTGCACGTGGGGCAGGCTGGCCGTCGGCGCGACGCTCAGCACCCCGGGGCTCATGTATCGGCGCACGCGCAGGTCGCCTCGCATGTGGCCACCGTAACCATCGAATCGGCGGCGTCGACCTGGGCCCCGGGGGGCGCTTGCGGTCGATCGGGTAGCGCTCGGAGATCCAACAGGGGTGGCAGGTACGGGGTGCGGCGAAGACGCTTCGGCCGGCGACAACGCGAGGTGCGCGTTACTGGTAGGTGGCCGACAGCAGCAGCCCGCCCATGTGGCCGCTGTTGTCGCGGCGGCTGCCATCGCCCGCGTTGGCGCTGGTCGATAGCCAGAAGTAGCGTGCGGCCAGCCCCACGCCCCAGTTGTCGCTCACCCACCACTCCTTGCCCACGTCCAGGTTCAGCCCCCAGCCCACGTCGCCCAGGCTGGTGTCCCCATCGAAGCCCGGTTGGCGCAGGACCGCCAGACCGACCGAGGCGGTCCCATAGAGGTTGAGCGGCATCAGGTAGTGGCTGAGCGCCGCGCCCAGATAGGTTGGAGCGCGCGTGGAGTCGCCGCGCGGCGCGAGCTCTTCGCCGTCGGCGCGGATGCCGGGGTCGGGCAGGGACATCTCCGACAGGCGCGCGTGCAGTGCCGTGCTCGCTCCGAGGGCGGTTCCGAGGTCCAGCCCGAGCAGCAGGCCCGCGCCGCTCACGTCGAGCACCTGCTGACCCAGCTCGATGCGGTCGCTGCCAGCGCTGCCGATGGTCGCGACGGAGCTGCGCTCGGTGAAGCTGCCCCAGCCGGGCCCGAGCGTGACCCGGAACATGAAGCCGTCGTGCTCGTGCTTGCCGGCCTCGTCCTCGGCGAAGGGGTCGGGCGGGTCTCGGTACTGGGCCTGCGCGGCCGCGGAGCCGCACAGGGCCATCAGCAAGGCGCAGCAAAGCAACCCGAGCGAGCGCATGGCCTCAGCATAGGCCGTGCCTTCGGCTCCGGTCCAAAACGGGCACCGCGGCCCGCATCGCGGCGGGCTCGCCTCGGCGCTAGCGGAGCGTGGCGTCGAAGAGCTCGGTGAGCTTGGCGAAGGCCCGCTCGGCCTGCTCGGGGTGGTGCACCCGGCCGGGCATGGTCCAGCCGTGGTAGGCGCCGTCGTAGACCTCGTTCTCGTACTGCCCGCCCCACGCCATCAGGGCCTCGCCGAGCTTCTCGATCGCCTCGGCGGGCATGCTGCGATCCTCGATCGCGTGCCCGAAGTAGAGCCGGCAACGTACCTTGGGCAGCACCCGGTGCGGGCTGTCAGGCTTGTCACTGTAGAGCCCACCCCCGTGAAACGACGCGGCCGCGGCGATGCGCTCCGGCTCGGAGGCCGAAAGGCGCAGGGCGTGGCTGCCGGTGAAGCAGTAGCCGACCACACCGCATGGACCGGAGCGGACGTCCGACCGGCCGGTGAGGAAGTCCAGGTAGGCGGCGCCGTCGCGCTCCACCGCCGCGGCGTCGAAGGGCGCGGTCAGCTCCCCGAAGCGCTTGCGCGTGGCCTCGTCCCTGAAGTTCATCGGCGACGGGAACACCGGTGGCTTGGTCGTGCGGTAGAACACGTTCGGCAGCAGCACCGCGTAGCCGTGCTCCGCGAGCCGTGCGCACAGGGCGCGCGTCCCCTCGCGGATGCCGCCGATGTCGGTCAGCACGAGCACGCCCGGTGCGGGCTCGCCCCCGGCGGGGCGGTACACGTAGCCGTCCGCCGTGCCGTCGGCGGTGGAGATCTCGATCGCTTCTTCGATCATCGCGGTCCTCGTGAGGTTGCGCAACCCACGCTGTCATCGCCCGACGCGCGGGCCACAGTCAACCGGCCTCGAACCGCCAGGCGTGCGGGCTAGAACCCATCTCACAACCTCCTCGCGGCGCCTTTCGGGCGGGACGGCGCCGCCCGCGCCATCACCTCAGGCTCAACAGTACCCGCGCATTGCCTCGGTTCGCCGATGCTCCCGCTCGACGCGGTCGCGCTCCGAAATCCATCCACGGGAGGTTGTGAGATGGGTTCTAGAAGCCCTTGAGAGTGGCGAAGCGGTCGCGGTGGTAGCTGGCGTCCCCGAAGGTCAGCTCGCAGGCCGCGCTGCGCTTCATGTAGAGACCGATGTCGTGCTCGTCGGTCATGCCGATGCCGCCGTGCATCTGGATCGCCTCGCGGGTGACCAGGCGGGCGGCGTCCGTGAGCCGCGCCTTGGCGGCGCTCGCCATGATCGCCACATCCTCGCGGTCGTCGTCGATCGAGCTCAGGGCGTCGAGCACGACCGACTTGGAGAGCTCGAGCTGGCAGAACATGTCGACCGCGCGGTGCTGCAGCGCCTGGAAGGTGCCGATCAGTACATCGAACTGCACGCGCGTCTTCAGGTACTCGACGGTGGTGTCGTAGGCCTGGCTGCACAGACCGAGCATCTCCGCCGTCAGGCAGATGGTCGCGCGGTCGAGCACCGGGTCGAGCACGTCGGCGCCCTTGCCGACCTCGCCGAGGATGTCGCCGGCCGCCACCTCGACCCCCTCGAGGGTGATGTTGGCGGCGTTGCGGCTGTCCACCATCGTGGAGCGCTCGATCTTCACGCCGCCCGCCTTCGGGTCGACCAGGAAGAGCGTGATGCCGTCGCGATCGCGCTCCTCGCCCGAGGTGCGCGCCGAGACGATCAGCTTGCCCGCCACGTGGCCGTCGAGCACGAAGGTCTTCTGGCCGTTGAGCTTGTAGGCGCTGCCGCTGTTGTCGGCGGTCGTCTTGACATTGTAGGGGGAGAAGCGGCGCGATTCCTCGAAGGCCAGCGCCAGCACGGCCTCACCCTCGGCGACGCTCGGCAGGATGTCCTTCTTCTGGGCGTCGCTGCCGCCCTCGAGCAGGCAGCCCGCGCCGAGCAGCACGGTCGAGACCAGCGGCTGCGGCACCAGGTTGCGGCCGCACTCCTCGAGCACCAGGCCCAGCTCCAGGTACCCCAGACCCAGACCGCCGTACTCCTCCGGGATCACGATGCCGGCCCAGCCCAGCTCGGCCATCTGCCCGTAGATGTCGCTGGAGAAGCCGGTGGCGTCCTTGGTGTCGCGCAGCTTGCGCATGTGGCTCACGGGTGCGTTGGAGCGGACGAACTCCTTCGCATTGTCCTTGAGCATCTGCTGTTCGGCGTTGAGCGTCAGTGCCATCGATTCGTCTCCAGATCTAGTCGCCGCTGGGCAGGCCCAGGACGCGCTTTGCGATTACGTTCTTCTGAATCTCGGAGGTTCCGCCCTCGATCGAGCTGCCCTTGCCGCGGAGCCATCCGCGGGTGGTGCCCGTCTCTTCCTGGCTGAACCCCGGGCCCTCCCAGCCGAGCGACTGGTAGCCCATCACCTTCATCATCAGCTCCGAGCGACGCTTGCCCATCTCGCTCATGTAGAGCTTGAACATGGAGCTGGCTGCGCTCGGGCCGGAGGTCTTGGCCTCCTCGTTCGAGCGCTTCATCGTTAGCTGGAAGCCGAGTTGGTCCAGGTCGGCCTGCACGATCTCGTCGCGCAGGGTCAGGTCGCCGAGCTTGCCGTCGACCGTGCCCAGGTAGCGGCGCGCGCTCTCGGCGGTCATCGACGGCCCCGAGTTGCCGCGCTGGCGCCCTTCGCTCTGCCCGCGGCGCCGTCCGCCCCGTCGGCGCCCGCCACCGCCGAGGCCGGAGAGCATGTTGCGCTCGTACTGGAGCAGGCGCTTGGCGATCGTCCAGCCGTCGTTCTGCTTGCCGACCAGGTTCTTGGCGAGCGCCCGCACGTCCTCGAAGAACACCTCGCAGAACTGGGACTGGCCGCTGATCAGCTTGATCGGCTTGACCGTGACGCCGTCGCTCTTGAGGTCGAAGAGGATGAAGCTGATGCCGTGGTGCTTGGCCGCGTCGGGGTCCGTGCGCACCAGGCAGAACATCCAGTCGGACAGGTGCGCCATCGTGGTCCAGATCTTCTGGCCGTTGATGATGAAGTGATCGCCATCGCGTACGGCGCGCGTCTGCAGGCTGGCCAGGTCGGAGCCCGAGCCCGGCTCGCTGTAGCCCTGGCACCAGCGGATCTCGCCGCGGGCGATTGGCACCAGGTGCTCGAGCTTCTGCTCGTGGCTGGCGAACTCGAGCAGCACCGGCCCGAGCATCATCGTGCCGAAGCTGACGGCCGGGTTCATGGTGCCGATGCGGGTCATCTCCTCCTGGATGACCGCGGCCTGCTCCTTGCTGTAGTCGCCGCCGCTGTAGGCCTTCGGCCAGGTCGGCACGGTGAAGCCGCGATCGGCCAGCGTGCGGCACCAAGCGCTGACTTCCTCGGGCTTCGAGGGAAGGCGGGCGCTGCCGTCCTTGGGGGTTCGCATGTTGGGCGGACAGTTCTCGTCCAGCCAGGTGCGCACTTCCTCCCGGAAGGTTTCCAGCTCGCTCATTTCGTCCTCCGACCCCCGACACGCACCGTCGGGGTGGCATCCAACCGCGGCCCGGCCGCGTGTCGGCACACAATGGAGCACCCCTACCAAGCCTGAGACCGGATCGGAAGGCCCGCTTTGAATTAATTGCAAAGCCAGATTCGACGAAAATGGCCAATTTTGTTTTTGATTTCAGCTACTTCTATTGAATCTAGTGATTTAGATCGATCCCGCGCGGCGGGCTGCTGGCACTGGTCGCGGGGGCTGCGCCGAGGGATGCTGTGCGGCATGTCGAAGGACCCAGCCAGTGCGCGCTTTGACGCCCGTGGCCGCACCCGGCCCGGTCGTCTGAGGCGTCTCGATGCCTGGCTGCTCGAGCGGGAGGGCGAGCTGTTGCGGGAGCCCGGTCGCGCGCCCGTGGTGGATCTGG
The DNA here is from genome assembly GCA_028817855.1 of Myxococcales bacterium. GTDB lineage: Bacteria > Myxococcota_A > Polyangia > Polyangiales > JAFGIB01 > JAOUOP01. The sequence continues at coordinate 2,804 of JAPPOT010000008.1, read as the reverse complement.
GTCTGGGCGACGAGCCCGCTACGACGCGCGAGTGGCTCGGCTCGCTGCGTGAGGGTGGCATCGATGCGCCTTTGATCGCGGTCGAGATCGACCCCCAGCGCATCGCCCGCGCCCGCCGGCTGGCACCGGAGCTGGACGTGCGCCATGGCGGCTTCGCCCTTCCCATTGCCGGCCGAGCTCGACTCGTGCGCGTCATGAACGTGTTGCGCGGCTATCCGGCGCCGCGCATCCCGGGGGCGCTCGCGAAGCTCGCGGCGTCGCTGCAGATCGGCGGGCTGATCGTCGAGGGGCGCACCTGTGCCTACGGTCACGTGCTCACGGCCCAGCTGCTGCGCCGCACCCGTCGTGGGCTCTGGCGCGAGGCGCTGTTGCTCAGCACAGACTTCGCTCGAGGCTTTGCGCCTAACCTCATCCGCGATCAGCTGCCGGCCGAGCTGCACCGGCGTGGCGATGGCGGCGTGGCAATGGCGTCTTTCTTCGAGCACTGGCAGCACGCCTTCGGACGGGCCCGCGAGCGCGGCGAGCGCGATCCGCGGACGTGCTTCGTGCGCAGCGCCCAGCTCCTGGCGCAGGACGTGGCGGGCCTCGAGCTGGACGTCGAAGCGCTCGCGGCCGGCCACCTGGTGTGGGCACCTGCGCGCGGGCTGCCGCCAGGGCCACTCTCAACACAGCGGTCCACCTTCCCCCACACCACCAGTAGGGTTGCTGGAGGGGACAACCCCCCCACGCCGGGGCGCATTTTCGAGCGCGGCTGAGGGGTTGCCCCGCTACCGCGGGCGTTGCGGGACCGGCACATTGGACAACATGCACTACCCGAGCACGTCCGAGCCCCGGCCTGCGCCGACCTTCGACACCGAGGAGAAGTGCACGCTCCACGATGGTACGTGGCCACTGCCGGAGGTGATCGCGCGTCTGCGGGCCAAGCCCGCCGCGACGCCGCCTTCGACGCACCCCGACGATTCCGTGCCGGCCCTGCCCGGCGAGGAAGGCGCGCCCCGTCTGCGCTTTGGCTCCCTCCAGAGGTCGGCACCGGTGTCGATTCAGCACGACGTGGCCCCGATCGCACGGGCGGTGCCGGCGCGGCGCATGCAGCCCGCGTCGGCCCCCGCCTGCGGGCACCCGGTGCCCGCGTCGGCGCGCCGCGCGGCGGTGGAGCTCGATCAGATCTCGGAGCCACCGGGGCGCCCATCCGCGGCGCCGAGGCGCAAGAAGCGCAAGCGCTCGGCGGACTCGCGGCAGGTGATGAGCGCGGCCCTCGCGGACGCCGCCCGGGCGTCGGCCAAGGGCGATCCCCGCCCGAGGGTCGCCACCCTGCGACGCACGGCCGACGACCTGGTGCGGCGCCGGCGACTGCCCGATGCGCTCCGAGTGATGCGCGAAGCGCGGGCGCGCGACCGCCACGCTGGCGAGAGCCTGGCCTACTGCGCCTGGCTCCTGCACCAGAGCTCGCCGGACAAGCGGCAGGAGAGCCTGAAGCTGATCGCGCGCGCTCAGCGCTACGGCGGGCGCTCGGCGCGCGTGCACTACTACTGCGGCATGGTGCTCAAGGCCGAGGGCGAGCAGGCGCGTGCCGCGGAGAGCTTCGAGCGCGCGCTCGATCTCGATCCGGACGATCTGGAGTCGGCACGCGAGCTGCGCCTGCAGTCCCTGCGGCAGCCGGGGCGAAGGCCCGGGCAGGAAGACGGGCCCCATGGCCTGATCGGGTGGCTCAAACGCCGCTGACAAGCGCGGGTCCGGCGTCCGGGGTGCTATCCTCAGGACACGTGCGGCGATCCTGGGCACTGCTGATCGGGGAGCGGGAGCTGGTGCTGACGCCCGGCAACTTCACCATCGGGCGGAGCTCGAGCTGTGATCTGGTCTTCGACGACCCCAGGGTCTCGCGTGTGCACGCGGTGATTCGCGTCGGCATCGACAGCGCGATGATCGAGGACGCCGGCAGTCACAACGGCGTGCTCATCGGTGGCGAGCGCCTCTCATGCGGTCACGAGCTCGCGGATGGCGACATCATCGCGATCGGTGGGGAGGAGCTGCGCGTGCGCGAGCTGAGGTCGCGTGCGCGCAAGCACAGCCGAGACCGGACCATGCCCGAGGGGCAGGTGGCGGCGATCCAGGCCTCGGTGCGGCAGGCGGACGCGCGGCGCGAGACCCAGCCCGACGGACCCGCCGGCGAGGACGCGGCGGCCCAGCTGAGCAAGCGCGAGCGCGAGGTGCTGGTGCTGGTCGCGCGCGGACACACGTCGCGCGAGATCGCGGAGCGGCTCGGGCTGTCGGTGAAGACGGTCGAGGGTTATCGCGCGCGCATCTCCGACAAGCTGGGTCTGCGCGGTCGCGCCGAGCTCGTGGAGTTCGCGTTGGCCGCCGGGCTGCTGTCCGCCACGGTTGCGCGCCCCGACGGCTGACCCCAGGGTACAGGCATGGCGCTCAAATCTGTGGAAGAGATGATCCGCGCCGCCCGCGAGCGCGGCGAGTTCGACAACCTGCGCGGTCGCGGCAAGCCCCTCGACCACAGCGAGTACTTCGCTCAGCCGGAGGAGCTGCGCCTGGCGCACTCGATCCTGAAGGGCGCGGGCTTCGTGCCGCCCGAGGTGGAGGTGATGCGCGAGCTGGGCGAGACCCGCAGCGCCATCGAGGCCTGCGACGACCCGAAGCAGAAGCGCAAGCTGCTAAAGCGGGCTGACCAACTAAAGACCAAGCTAGACCTTTTGAAGTTGGGTAGGTGAGGGGAAGAGAATCGTCGAGGTTCGCCCAGGAGCGGCTTGCTTGCCGTCGGGCTGACGCCCGACCCGGGGAAGGGTCACGCGACC
>JAPPOT010000940.1:16884-17790 GCA_028817855.1 Myxococcales bacterium | reverse complement strand
CCGCGCTCTCGGATCCTCCCACGGTATTTCCCGGCCCCGCGCCCGGCCCCCCAGCCCGGGCGCGTCGCCCGCTACGCCGACGTGCAGCGCGTGCTGCGGGACAACCAGACCTTCTCTTCCGAGGTCGTCCCGGCGACCGTGGGCGCGGGCCGGGCCGCGACCATGCTCTTCTGCGACCCGCCCGAGCACACCCGCCTGCGCCGGCTGGTGGGCTCCGCCTTCTCACCGCGGAGGATCGCCCAGCTCAGGGAGGTGATCGAGGCGCGCTCCGAGGAGCTGGTTGCCGAGATGGTTCGCAAGGACCAGCCCGACCTGGTCTACGAGCTGGCCTCACCGTTGCCGGTCACCGTGATCGCGAACATGCTGGGCGTGGGCGACGGCGACATCCGCGAGTTCAAGCGCTGGTCGGACGCCATCTTCGGCAACATCGGCGCGATTCTCTTCGGCCGGGCGAACGAGGACGTGGTCGAGGCGGCGGTGGCGATGGACGCCTACTTCAGGGAGCGCATCGCGCGCTTCCGCGAGGACCCGCCCGAGAACCTGCTCGGTCAGCTGATCGAGGTGGAGACCGAGGACGGCAAGCTGACCGATGCCGAGCTGCTGAGCTTCTGCCGCTTGCTGCTGATCGCCGGCAACGAGACCACGACCGGATTGATCGTGGGCTGCGTCCGCGTCTTCCACGAGATGCCCGCGACCTTCGCCGCGCTGAAGCAGGACCGGAGCCTGATCCCCACCTTCGTCGAGGAGACGCTGCGCTTCTACTCGCCCTTCTCGCTGACCCTGCGCCGGATCGTCGAGCCCGTCGAGCTCAGCGGGCAGGAGCTGCCCGCGGGCGACATCGTGTTGCCCCTGATCGCGTCCGCCAACCGCGATGACAGCGTGTTCGTGCGTCCCGCCGAGTTCGTG
>JAPPOT010000940.1:0-16874 GCA_028817855.1 Myxococcales bacterium | reverse complement strand
ATCGACCGCAGCCCCAATCCTCACCTCGCCTTTGGCTTCGGTGTGCACACGTGCCTGGGTGCGACGCTCGCGCGGCTCGAGGGCCAGATCGCGGTGGCGTCACTGCTCGATCACGTCGACGAGATCACGCTGGTCGAGCACGATCTCGCGGCCCTGAGTCGCCTCGGCGGCCCGCGCACACTGCCTGTCCGCATCCAGCCCAGCCGAGCATGATGCAACTCGCCGAGGAGCTCGCGTGATCTAGACGCAGGTGCCGAAGAGGTCCGGGAAGCCGCAGGTACCCTGGGCGGTGCAGCAGGGCATGATGATCGGGATGGGATTGGCCGGGCAGGCTGACGGATCGCAGCTGCCCGTGTCGCCGCCCGGTGGCGGCGGCGGGTCGGTGCCCATGCTGCCGTCGTCCATCGAGCCCGAGCCCGCGCTGCCCGAGCCGGCCGCGCCCGAGCCGGCGCTGCCGTCCATCATGCCGTCCATCGAGCCGGCCAGGGCTTCGCCGCACATGCCGCAGCCCGCCACGGCCGCGCCGCTGGGAGACTCGGCGTTGGCCTCGCAGATCTGCAGGCCAACCTGGTTGTCGTCGCACAGGCAGGGCTCGGGCAGGCCCATCATGCAGACCACGCCATCGAAGTGGGCCATCTCGCCAGCCGCGCCGCCGCCCATGCCGCCACTGCCATCGGTGGCGGCCATCCCATCGTCGGCGCCAGCGTCGGCCTGCGACAGGACGGTGTTCTGGGCGTCGGGACCGACGGCCGCACCTTCCGCGCACGCGAGGAGCGAGAGCACGGCGATATGGAGAACTGCGAGCTTCAACTGCACTGCCCCTTGATCGTAGCGGGCATGTCGGCGACCGCAACAGGGACCGCACCCTTTTGGGAGGGCGGTCCGGGTGGGGGTCGTACCTCCACCTTCACGGCGCGCGCAAGCGCTCGAGCTGGGCCTGTGCTTCGGATGTGGCAGCGGCCGCGGTGCGCTCGCCTTGCCGCGCCGCGGACAGGGCCTGCTCGCGCTCGAGCAGATCCTGCTTGCATGACGAGAGCGCTTGCTCGGCTTGCTCCAGTCGGCGCTGGGCCACGCCGAGCTGCGCGCGTGCGCGCTCCACACCTTCGACCGCGGCGTGCGCCCGTTCGCGCGGCGGCTCGGCCGCGAGCAACGCGGCGGCATCGAGCGCGTCGAAGCTCGGCGGGGCCAGCTCCGCCTGGAGCCGCCCGGGCTCGCCCTCCGCGGTGCCCGCAGCGAAGGCCTCGAGCGTGTCCTGGAGCTTGCGCAGGTGGGCGCGGCTCACCTTCTGGGCGCGCGCGGCCGCGAGCGCGTCAGCGCGCTGCACCAGGCGCTGCACCGCCTGCTGTTGGGCCGAGAGCTTCTCCTGCATCTCGGTCGCCGTGATGCCACCGCCGCGCTGGGCCTCGCGCAGGGCCTCACCCGCGTCGAGGGCCGTGTTCCAGTCGACGGGCGCTTCGTGGAAGAGCTGGTTGGCCAGCCACGCGGGCACACTCGGCTTGCCCAGCGCCTGCACGCGCGTGGCCGCCTCGCGCTGGCCCGCCTTGCGCAGACGCTGGGCGCCGACCTTGCGCAGGGCCACGAACTCCGGGAGCGCGGCGCGGTAGAGCGTCTCGATCAGTGCCTGCTCGTCGGGCTCGCCAGCGTCGGACACGCCGGGAGCATATCAGGCGACAAAGCTGCGCAGGCCGTCACATGGTGCTAGCGCTCTCACAACGAGGTTCTGACGGCCTTGCGCGACCGATCTCACACCCGCTGCGGCGTGGTCCTCCTCGAAAGGGCGCGTCGGGGTCCATGACGACGTCGTCACGCTCTCCACCGTCACCGTCGCCCGGCGGCGTGCTCCCCCCTCCCGCAGTGCCGGAGGTGGGCGTGGCGTCGCCGTCTCCGCCATCGGTGCCATCGGCGCCGTCCGTATCCTGTTCGCCTCCGGGGTGGGTGTCGCCGCCGTTTGGATCCGCTCCATCGTCGTCACCACAGGCGACCGTCGTGGCGACGAGCACGAGCCCCGTCCGCAGGCCGCGGCAGGCGAGCGAGCATCATGGCAAGCCCAACACCCCGGGCGCGGCTGTCCCATCCGACCGCCATGCTGCTAGGCTCCCGCCGATGCCACGCTACGTCGCCTTCCTGCGGGGGATGAATCTGGGCGGACGCCGGATCACCAACGACCAGCTCGTGCGCTGCTTCGAGCAGATGGACCTGTCGCCCGCCTCCGCATTCCTGGCGAGCGGCAACGTGCTCTTCGACTCGAGCGCGCGCTCGCGGCCAAAGCTGGAGGCCACCATCGCGAAGGGGCTGAAGGCCCAGCTGAAGTACGAGGTGCCGACCTTCATCCGCAGCGCAGCCGAGGTGGCGGCGATCACGGACCGGCAGCCGTTCACGCCCGAGGTGGTCGCGCAGACGGCCGGCAAGCTGCAGGTCGCGCTGCTGTCGGCCGAGCCGAGCGCGGGCGCACGCAAGAAGGCGCTGGCGCACGCCAGCGCGAGCGACCACCTGGCGATCGTGGGGCGCGAGCTCTACTGGCTTCCGAAGGCCGGCATGTCGGACTCGGAGCTGCCGGTGGACCAGCTGGCCAAGCACCTGGGGGCGATGACCATCCGCACCCACCGCACCATCACGCGGCTGGCGGCCAAGATGGACGCCTGATCACCGCCGCGCGAAGTGCAGCGCGCTCAGGAAGCCGGGCGCCGCCGTGGCCTTGAGCTCCAGCACGTCCCCGTTGCAGCCGGCGTCGAAGCGTCCGTCCCACATGCCCTTGGGCAGCTCGAAGGCGGGCAGCTGCGCGCCCATGTCGACGCTGGCCTTCAGCGTGAGCTGCCCGCTGCTCGAGGGGGCGAGGGTCAGACGCGTGCCCTCGGCCGTGTAGTCGCCGCTCAGCGTGCCGCGCATCTCGACGGCGGTCTTCACACCCGCGCTGTCGTCGGCCATGTGCACGGTGACGCCGTTGCCCATCTCGATGCGGTAGCGGTCCTCCTCGAAGCTGAGCTTCACCACGCCATCCTGGCCGACCAGCTTCATGTTGCCGGCACCGAGCTTGCCGAGCTCGGCGCTGGTGGGAGAGATGCGTGACGCGGCCCAGGACCCGAGGTAGCAGCGCCCACCCTGCCCTGCCGCGGGTGCGTCCGCCACGGCTTCCGGCTCACCCACGGCTGCCGCCGCGGCGCCGGCCTTCTCGGCCTCGCGGAAAGCCGCGAGCTGGGCGGGGTCTGCGTCCGGTCGCGCGACGCGCACGTAGTTCTCCTTGAACTGGCCGAGCGAGCCTCCACCCCAGTAGACGTGGGCGTCGTCCACCACGACCTGGGTCGCCATGCGCGGGTGGGGCTTGGCGAGGGGCTCGGGAGCGCCGCCGGACAGGGGCAGGCGGTAGGCCGTCCCTGCGTCGCGCCCGACCGGACTGCCGATCGCGTAGATCGCGTCCTTGCCCAGCGCCATGTGGCCAACACGCAGCTCGGGGTGGAGGGGCTCCGCCTCGCCGCTGCCGTCCTTGTTCACGCGATAGAGACGGGCGTGGTCGTTCCAGAGCGCGTCGGGCCCGCCACGACTGAGCGCCCCCGTCGTTCGCATCGCGCGTCCCCCCTTCGAGTCGACGCCGAGGTGTCGCCCAGGTCGCGGCGCCTCGCAAGGGAGGGCTCGCGCGTCCGGCGTCCGCGGTGAATACTTGGGGCGTGAGAGCTTGCCTGCTGGTGCTGGGCCTCGCGCTCGGCTGCTCGGAAGACGCGCGCCCCACGGGCGCATGCGACGCGGGGGTCTGCGACGAGGCCGCGCGCTCGGACGGCGGAGACGGCCCGGGCGACGTCACCACCGACGCGGGCGCGGACGCGCTGAACGCCGCCGGCAGCGAGGCCGGCGCGATGGATGCCGGCACGGCCGCCGACGGGTCGAGCGGTGCGAACGACGCCGGCGGCGCCGTGGGCGACGATGACCCCGAAGGCGCCTATGCCGGCGATGCCGGACCGATCAGCGACGCCGGCGACGCCGCCACCGACGCGGGCGATGCCGATGCCGCGCCACCGGACGCGGGCTGTGGTCCCGGCCTGGTCCCGGACGGCGAAGACTGCGTCGAGGACGACGCCTGCGCGGCCGCCCCCTGCCGGCCCGGCCGCACCTGCACGGACGTGCCCGCGCCCGGCAGCGGCCACGACTGCGGGCCCTGTCCGCCGGGCTACACCGCGCAGGGCGACGACTGCGAGCGCGACTCCCCCTGGGCATCGCTCGCGCTCGCTTGGAACCACGGTTGCGGCCTGGACGAGGGCGCCGGCCTGTGGTGCTGGGGAGAGACCAGCACCGGTGTATTCGGCGATGGCAACTCCAGCGCGACCTGGCCCCTTCCCGAACAGGCCGGCGGCGCACACGTGTGGAAGCGCCTCGCGACCCATGGCAACCACGCCTGCGGCATCGACGGCGACGACGGGCTCTGGTGCTGGGGCCTGAACGGCTGGGGCCAGCTGGGCGTCGAGCTCCCGATGTTCGAGACGATCAGCGCGGTACCCGTGCAGGTCGATGACGCCAGCACCTGGCTCGACGTGGACGTGGGCCTCGAGCACACCTGCGCGATCCGAAGCGATACCAGTCTGTGGTGCTGGGGGCGCAACGAGTACGGACAGCTCGGCGACGGGACGCTCGAAGACCGGCCGGCACCGACGCGCGTGGGTGATCAGACAGGTTGGTCTGCGGTCGCGACCGGCCCCTACTACAGCTGCGCCATTCGAGCCGGCACCCTGTGGTGCTGGGGCGCGGGCGGCAGCGGCAGCCTCGGCAACGCGGGCAACGCGATGTTGCCGCTGCAGGTGGGCACCGACAGCGACTGGGCTGAGGTGGCCGCGTCGAGCGCAGCGGTCGAGCTCACCCCCGGTCACGCGTGCGCGCTGAAGACCGGCGGGACCCTGTGGTGCTGGGGCCTCAACGCGGGCGGCCAGCTCGGCGTGGGCAGCAACACGGGCCAGACCTGCCAGCTCGACAGCTGCAGCTCCGTGCCCCTCCAGGTCGCGGGCGCCAACTGGGAGCGTGTCGCGCTGGGCGCCCACCACACCTGCGCGACACGCACCGACGGCACGCTCTGGTGCTGGGGCTACGATGAGGAGGGCGAGCTCGGCCACGGCATCCCCATGCAGCAGTGGGTACCACGGCAGCTGGGCGCCGCGACGGACTGGGCCCGTGTGGACGCGGGCCCCCTCTTCACGTGCGCCGTGCGGGACGACGGCACACGCTGGTGCTGGGGCCTCAACGAGGCCCATCAGCTCGGGGACGGCACCACCGCCGGTCAGGACGCGCCGATCCTCGTCCCGTGACCACGCGCGGTGTCCATGTCGTCCGTCCGCTCCGGAATCAGCGCGTCGCGAAGGTCGCCTCGCGCTCGCGGCCGACGGAGAGCCAGCCGACGGGAATGCCCACCAGCTCTTCCACGCGCTCGACGTAGGCGCGCGCGGGAGCGGGAAGATCTTCCAGCCGACGGGCTCCGCGCGTGGGAGCACGCCAGCCGCGCATGGTCTCGTAGCGCGGCCGGGCGCGGGCGAGCTCGGGCATGGGGGGAAAGTCGTCGCGCGCCTCGCCATCGATCGAGTAGCCGACGCACAGAGGGATCTCCTCCAGGTCATCGAGCACGTCGAGCAGGGTCAAGGCGAGCTCGTCGGCGCCCTGGGCTCGCGCTCCGTGACGGGTGGCGACGGCGTCGAAGTAGCCCACGCGCCGCGGTCGACCGGTCGTGGCGCCGTATTCGTTGCCGCGCGCGCGCAAGCGCTCCGCCGCCTGCCCTGCCAGCTCGCAGGCGAAGGGTCCGGCGCCCACGGCGCTCGAGTAGGCCTTGGTGACGGCCGTCACCCGCCGAAGGTCGCGCGCGGCGATGCCGGCTCCCACGCAGGCATAGCCGGCCAGGGTGGAGCTGCTGGTGACGTAGGGGTAGATGCCCTGGTCCGGATCACGCAGCGCACCCAGCTGGCCCTCGAGCAGGACGCGCTTGCCGTTGGCCTGGGCCCGGGCCATCAGCGCCTCGGTGTCATCGACCAGCCCGTCGAGAGACTCCGCCCAGCCCTCTGCCAGCCGGACGAGCTCCTCGAGCGCATCGGCCTGCTCCGCGTACAGGCCGCCCAGCAGCACGCGCTGGATGTCAAGCGCGTGCTCGAGCCGCTCGCGTAGGGCGCCGGAGTCGAAGAGATGCGCCACCGTGAGGCCGATCTTGAGGTGCTTGTCGCCAAGGCACGGCGCCATGCCCACCCGCGTCGAGCCAAAGGCGGCCGCTCCGAGCCGCTGCTCCTCCAGGACGTCGCGACGGCGGTGGTACGGCATCACCAGCTGGGCGCGCTTCGAGACGGTCAGGCGCGGGTGCACGCCCAGCGCGGACAGATCCGCAAGCTCGCGCATCAGCTGATCCACGTCGAGCGCCACACCGCTCGCCAACACGTTGTGCACGTGCGGATGCAGCACGCCGCACGGTAGCATGTGGAGCGCGAGCGGCTCTCCATCGAGCATGATGGTGTGGCCCGCGTTGCAGCCGCCCTGAAAGCGCACCACCAGATCGGCCTGCAGCGCCAGGTGGTCGGTGAGCTTGCCCTTCCCCTCGTCGCCCCACTGGGCGCCCACGATCGCGTGTACGGACATCGCGTCCTCCTCGATGGCAAACGAGTGGACACTGGACGATCTCCGATCATTGATCCAATGGATAGATATGATAGATAAAATAGGATTTTCCTATGGAGCGCTATCGAGCCTTTCACGCCGTCGCGCACGAGGGCAGCTTCTCGAGGGCTGCCGGGCGACTGCGCCGCAGCCAGCCCAGCATCAGCCAGGCGGTTCAGGCCCTGGAGGAGGAGCTCGGCCAGAAGCTCTTTTCCAAGCGCCACAGGGGGGTCGAGCTGAGCGAGGCCGGCCGGGCGCTGCTGGACCACGTCGACCGGGCCTTGCTCGAGCTCGAGACCGGACAGCGAAAGGTGCGTTCGATCGGGCTGGTCGCGGACGGCAAGCTCATCTTGGCGGCCGGCGACACGCTCAGCAGCCACGTGCTGCCCGAGGTCGTCCGCAGCTTCCGCCACGGCTACCCCGCCGTGGAGCTGACGATCGTCAACCGCCCCTCGGGCGCGGCGGCGCGGCTGGTGGCCGACGGCAAGGCCGACATCGCGCTGGTCACGAGCCCCGTGCGCGATCGGCGCTTCGCTGCCACCAAGCTGGCGCGCCTGGAAGACGTGCTCATCTGTCCGCCCGGGCATCCCCTGGCGCGCATGCGGCGCCCCACCCCCAGGGCGCTCGCGCGTCACCCACTCCTGGTGCTCGACCGGGGCGCGTACCTGCGCAAGTTCCTGGACGCTCAGGTGATCCGGCCCCATCGAGGCAGCATCGCGATGGAGCTCGGCAGCCTCCAGGTCATCGAGCACATGGTGAGCGCCGGGCTGGGTGTGTCGATCGTACCCAGGTACGCGGTTGCCGAGCCCATGCGCAGTGGCCGGCTGCACGCGGCGAGCATCTTCGCCCGCAGCGACTTCCGGCGCCTGAGCCTGGTACGTCTCAAGCGTCACCAGAGCCCCGCGATCCAGGCCATGTCGGGCCTCCTGGTGCAGACCCTCGACGCCGACCGGGTACTGTGACCCGCGAGGGCGGTACTCCGCCCGACTTCCACGGGATACGATGGCGGAGGAGTTCCTCGAGCTCGCGCTGCACCCCGCGAGCACCTCCCGCGGCCCAGCGTCGTTGCTGCTGCCAGCAGCAACGCCCCGGTCCTCGGCCTCGCGTTCCCCTTCGGATCAGCGGCAGGTGCCGGCCGTACAGGTGCGAGAAGAGCAGTCGCCCGCGTTCACACACGGGGCGCCCCGCGGCGCGGCGGCAACACACTTGCCGTACTGCTTGCCCGTGCGGCGCCCGGTGCGAGGGTCCTTCTGCGGGACCATCTTGCAGACCAGATTCAAACCGACGGGGCAGTCGCGATCCTCGGCGCACTGCCGCCGGCAGCGGCCCTCCTTGCAGACCAGCGGGTCCATGCACTCGGAGTTGAGGTCGCACTGCCTGCCCTGCGCCTCCGCCTGCGAGGGGGGCTCCCGCAGGCCCAGGCCGAGCGCCACCGAAAGGCATGCGCCCAGGAACACAATCCGCATGGATGCCGGGGCAAGCCGCACGCTGGCAAGGTACTCTCGGCGCCGACACAGGGTCAACTGCGTCCGCGCAGGAACGGAGAACGACACATGAAGCGAAGCCTCGGCCGTCACCTCACCATCCTGACCGGACTGGTTGCGGTCGCGCTCGCCGGCTCGACGCTCGCCCAGCCCAAGCTCGACGTGCCCGCGGTCAGGCCGCCCGTGAAGCGCGCCCCGACGCTAAAGCAGCAACCGCCGGGCAAGGGCGCCTATGTCTCGAGCACCGAGGTCCGCGCGATCACCGCGGATGGTCAGACCGACATCGCAAGCCTCTCCGTTCCACCCGGCAACTACCTGCTGCTGGCCAAGGCCGTGGTCGTCAACGACGCGGCGAGCCCGGCCGCGGTCGCCTGCGGCCTGCACGACGGCAAGTACGCCCCCGCGGCAGGTCGCGACGGCATCGACTACGCGTCGGTCACGCTCGCGGGCCGCAGCCGCAGCGCCCTCACCCTGACCGGCACGCACTCGAACCCCGGTCCGGTTCACCGCGCCCTGCGCGTCTCCTGCCAGAGCTCGAGCGGCAGCCGCCTCACCGCCCGGTGGATCAAGCTCACCGCGCTCGCCGTCGACGCCGTCGAGTCGACGCCCGCCCGAAAGCCGGGCACCAAGCGACGCTCGCGATCCGTCCCAAAGCCACGCGGCCGCTGAGCTCGTCGGCCTGACGCGCCGACTTGCGCGGGCCAGGCCGCCCGGGGGTGCACTCACCCCCGCACGCACCTGCCACCCGATGAGGAAGGTGGGAGACACGATGCGCATCTACGAATGCGAGCCGTCGCAAGACAGCCCGCAGCCTCACCTCGCCTGGCGCGCGCTTCGGGGCAGGTTCTGGCCGATGTAGAAGCCGCGGGCGCCGCAGGCTTCCATTCCACAGTTGGGGCCGCGGGAGAGGAATGTCCTGCAATTGCGGGACGCCTCCGAGGACTACAGCTATAAATTGTAGAGATTATCTATAAATCATAGCTGTTCACTCAGAGAATCAGCTCGCAGGGGCGGCCCAGCCGCTCGAGCAGCTCGAACCAGAGCTGCGGGCCGGCGGCTGCGTGGCGCTCGCCGGCGTCGGTAGTGGCCCACCACCAGCTCGCGTGGCTGGAGATGCTGAGCGCGCGCGGGCGGCCTTGCTCGTCGAGCCACTCGATGGCGTAGTCGGGGCGGCCCCACTCGACGGGATGGTCCGGACCGAGAATGGGATCGTCGGCGAAGGCCTTGCGCGACTCGGCGCGCAGGGCCTGGGCGCGGTCGGGCGGCATCCAGACGCGTGTGTTGATCATGTAGAGCACGAGCTGCATCAGCTCCTCGCTCACGGGCTCGGTGCCGCGGCTGCGGGTGGTGAGGGTCGCGGGCGCCCCCGGCGCGGCTTCGATCGACAGGCCCCAGCTGCCCGCCGGCGCCTGCTCGTGGGCGCACTGGCGCTTGCGCAGGGCGCGGAAGCGGTCGCGCGTGAGGAAGAGCCAGCTGCGCTCGTCGATGTCGGCGGAGTCGTAGGTGGGACGCAGCTCGATGATCGCCAGCACGTGGTCGAGCTCCTGGTCCAGCGTGGTCGCCGGGCTGCCGCCCACCGTGACGCCCGTCGCCACCGGCTCCCGTGAGAGACAGAAGACGTAGCGCCTGCCCCGCTCGAAGGGCGAGTCCTCCAATGCGCCTCGAAACAGCCACCACGAGATCACCACCTCGCCCGGCCCGGGGTGCACCCGGAGAGCGTCCGCCGAGCGCAGATCGATGCCCTCGGCGCCGAGGTGAGCGATCCGCCCCTCACGCTCTTCGGCCCACTGGACCATCCCGGCCCAGCCGACATAGGCCGCCGCCGTGCCCGACGGGCACGCGGCCCCCGCAAGCATCCGGCGCTCCTCGAAGGCGCGCTGGAGCGCACCGTCGTCAGCCTCGAAGACGAGCCACTGGGCGCCCGCCGGCAGGCCCTCGAAGTCGCGCGCCCTGGGCGGCTCTGGCAGCTGCTCGGGAAGCCGCGCTGCGACCCCGGGTCCATCGGCCACCGGCGTGCGACAAGCGCAGGCAAGCAGCAGCCACAGCGAGGCCAGCAGCAGCCGGCGGAGGAGAGCCCCCCCTGCAAGCGAATCCCGTCGTGGCTGTAGTGCGTCCACCGCTCCCCCGGATGCTTCAAAGAATCTACACGATCGCAGTCCCGCACCAACCTCGGTTCCCGGCTCGGTCCCGGTCCCGGTCTCGGTCTCGGTCCCGGTCTCGGTCCCGGTCTCGGTCTCGGCCTCGGCCTCGGCCTCGGCCTCAGGCTTGGCTCGCCCACTGGTGGCGCTCGCCGCGGTGCAGCGCGCGATAGATGCGGTCGCGCAGGCGGTTGCCCTCGTCCGCGGTGAGACTGCGACCGAGGTCGCGCAAGACGACCCGCAGCAGCACGTTGGTCTGGCCCTCCCGCAGGCCGATGCGCTCGATCGCCTGGGGCGGCAGCTCGCCACCCGGCGTCGCGGACAGCAGCTCCACCTCCTCCACCCGCGTGGCGTCGTCGCCGAGGGCCTCGCGCACCCGATCGCCGAGCACCTCGGCGGAGACGTCGCCCGGTGCCTCGTCGGCCGCGATCGACAGGTCGCGCTTGATCGCCGGCTGGGAAGACACCGGCTGATAGGGCTCGAGGTCGAGCAGCTGGCGGGCCACGCGCGGGTCCTGCGAGCGGAGCAAGCGGATGTCGCCCATGCCCTTGCGCAGCATCAGGATGCGGTCCAGCCCGAGGCCCATCGCAAGGCCGTGACTGTCGACGAGGCCGGCTTCCTGCAGGATCGCGGGCAGGGCCAGCCCGCACTCGCCGATCTCGACCCAGTCGCCGCCCTCCTCCACCTCGATCTCGAGCCCGTGCTCCGTGTAGGGATGGTCCGCGGAGTTGACGCGATGACGCCTGCCCGGAAGCAGCGCCTCGACCACGGCCGCAACCATCTCGCGCAGCTGCGTCTGGTCCAGCGGCGCCTCGCGAATGCGCCAGAGATCGACCTGATGGGGCTCGCCCGTGTGCAGGCGGTCGATCACATCGCGCCGGTAGACCAACCCCGGGCAGATCAGCAGCACGTCCGGTCGCGGCTGCCGCACCAGCCGGCGCAGCAGCGGCGGGATCATCGCCGAGGTGTGCGTGCGCAGCAGGGCGTCCTCGCGCACGTAGCGGCTGTAGCGCTCCGCCCGCGCCGGGCCATCCGCGGGGTAGTGCAGCCGGTCGTAGTTGTCCGCCACGCGAACCACGGGTGAGGCGCGGCTCACGATGCCGTCACAGCTCCAGTCGCTGCACAGGCGCGCCTCGACGTCGCGCAGCAGCAGCTGCATCGCGTGGGGGCCGACCGCCGGGTCGGTGAGATCTCTCAAGCGCAACGCACGCTCGAGCGCGCGCCGGTCCAGTAGCGTCTTCATGGTCTTCCTCGTCTTGCCAGTCGTTGCCGGAACGGAGCGTGTCCACGCGCCCCCCGACCGGCCAGTCGACGAGGAAGTGCTCTACGAGACGAGATGCCGCGCTTCGCCACCCCGCCGACCGAACGCGGTCGGGGGGCCCATAAAGCGTCGCAGCGGTGTGCTCGGAGCGATCATCGTGGGCTCAGTATGGCGTCGCAGCCGTACCCGTGCAAGCACGCTCAACCGCGGGCATCGCGCGCGTCACTGCCCAGCGCTTCCTGGATCGCGGCCGCGAGCTCGGCGTGGGTGAAGGGCTTGCGCAAGAGCATCACCTCCGGCAGGGGACGCGCGTCGCCCGCGAGCCCCTCGCGCGGGTAGCCCGACATGAACACCACCGGCAACGCGGCTCGCGCGTCGCGCGCACGCAGCGCGAGCTCCGGCCCGCTGACGCCCCCTGGCAGCACGACGTCGCTGAGGAGCAGCGCGATCTCAGGGGACCCGGCGAGGATCCGCAGCGCGTGGCTCGCGTCCTCCGCCTCGAGCGTCCGATAGCCGAGCTCGCGCAATCCCTCGACCGTCGCCGCCCGCACGTGGGGGTCGTCCTCGACCACCAGCAACAGCTCGCCGTCGCCCCGGTCCGCGCGCGCCTCGGCGCCTCTCGCCTCCTTCGCGCCCTCGACATGACCCGCTCCGCGCGGAAGGTAGATCGCCACCTCGGTGCCCTGGCCCGGCGTGCTCGCGATACGCACCTGGCCACCGGACTGACTGACGAAGCCATAGACCATGCTCAACCCGAGGCCGCTGCCCTTTCCCACATCCTTGGTCGTGAAGAAGGGCTCGAAGGCTTGCGTGCGCACCTCGCGCGTCATGCCCGTGCCGGTGTCACGCACGACCAGCAGTACGTGCGGCCCTGGCTCCGTGGTGTCGGGCGCCACCCCCTCCGGCGGTTGCTCGACGTTGCTCACCTCGATCGTGAGCAGCCCGCCCTCCGGCATCGCGTCGCGCGCGTTGATCGCGAGGTTCAGCAGCGCGTTCTCCATCTGGACGGGATCGATCTTGCAGCGCCACAGTCCCTGCGGCAGGATGGTGCGCACCTCAATCGTCTCGCCGAGCGTGCGCCGCAACAGCTCCTCGAGCTCCGAGACCAGGCTCGCCAGGTCGACGTCCCGCGGCCGCAGCGGCTGGCGCCGCGCGAACGCCAGCAGCTGCTGGGTGAGCGTGCTGGCCCGCCGCGACGCCTCCAGCACCTGCTCCGCGTGCCCCCGGGCCCGCTCGGGGGTTGGGGCGCGCTCCAGGATCAACTCGGCATGGGACATGATCACGGTCAGCAGGTTGTTGAAGTCGTGCGCGATACCTCCGGTGAGCTGCCCGATCGCCTGCATCTTTCGCGCCTGGAACAGCTCGTCATTGAGGCGAGCGCGCTCGGATTCGGCCTGCAGGCGCTCACTGATGTCGATCAGGCTGACGCGCAGTAGCACACGCTCGGGATGCGGCAGCAGGACCAGCCGCACCTCGCAGGGCACCTCTCGACCGCTGCCGGTCACGTGCGTCCACAGAAACACGGGGCGCCCGCCGCCGACCGCCTCCTCGATCTTCTGTGCTGCCACCACCTGAGAGCGTCGTCCGTCCGGTGTGGTCGGCGCGCTCACGTCGAGCGGGCCGCGCTTGAGCAGCTCGTCGCGCGGGAGATCGAAGAGCTCGCAGGCGCCCGGGTTGACGTCGTCGAACAAACCGCTCTCGACGTCGAAAATCGCCAGCGCTTCGGGCGCCGCGTCGACCATCGTCCGGAAACGCGCCTCGCTCTGGGCGAGTGACGCGCGCTCCTCCGCCCGCCCCTGCTCCAGCCGCTTCGCGTCGGTAATGTCGGTGGAGACCAGGCTGACGCGATCGACGCGCCCATCGCGCGAGACCGGACCGATGCGGGTGTTGTACCAGAAGACGCCGGCGGGCGTCTCCACCTCGGACTCGTAGCTCGTACCCTGACCGGTCTCGAAGACCGACTCGATTGCGGCGTGGGCACCCTCGCGCGCCGCCTCGGGCAAGAAGTCCTCAGCGGGCGTTCCGAGCAGCATGTTCTCGGTGAAGCCGCGGTCGATGCGATTGATGAAGCGCAGGCGATGACCGCGATCGAGGATGAGGATGTAGTCGGGCGCGTTGTCCACCAGCGAGCGCAACACGCTGCGTTCTTCCTCGAGCGCTTCCTCGGTGCGCACGCGCTGGGTGAGATCGGTCGCGACCAGCGTGAGGCGCGCATCACTCGACTCGGAAGCGGTGGGGATGAACCAGATGCTGTACCAGGAGTCCTGGCCGTCAGGTCCCACGGCGCTCGTCTTGAAGTGCTGGGGCCGCCCGGTGTGGAGCGCCACGGCGGCGGTCTCGCGCAGCCGGTCGTGGAACTGGGCTGGTACGAAGTCGGTCACCGCCCGACCGACCACATCACCCACGCCAGGCGGCGTCCGGCTGTGGTAGGTGATGCGCAGATCCGCATCGAGCTGTACCAGGAATTCCGGCGCGCGCTCCAGCTCCTCGGTCGCGTCGGCGTCCCCGGTGGGGTCGTCATCTGCCATACTGCCGCGTCAGGATATCACGCGCCGGGTCGTGGCTGGCTCGCCCCGCGGCTCCGGTGGGCGCAGGCAGCGCGGGACGGTCGATGGCGTCCGGCATCCAGCCCGCAGCACCGCCCTCCCGACCCGTGTTGGGAAGGGAGGGCCTGCGCCCGCGGGTTACTCGCTGGCTTCCGCAAAGCCGAACGCGCCGACGACACCCTGGGTGCCGCTGGTGAAGGAGCCATTGATCCCGTTGCCGCCGACGTTCTGGACGATCAGGATCTGGCCGCCGCGTGTGATCGTGACACCCATCGCGCTGCTGGTGTCGGTGCCCTCCCACCACTGCAGCTCGACGTCGTCGCCATTGGTCTTCAGGGTGATGGAGCCGTCCTCGCCGAGGGTGATGTCGTAGCTCTCGCCCATCGTCAGAGTGGTGTCGTCCCCGATCACGGGGGCGCTGCTGACGGCGACGGCGTAGGTACCGGCGTTGTCGCTGAAGAAGGGCGGCAGGAAGGGCTCCAGAGGGGCCGTGTCCGGCCCACCGTTGAAGGGCGCCTCCGCGATCTTGTTGCTGGCGACCGCGTAGAGCTGCGCGCCGTCCTCGCGCAGCTGCGCGTCCCCGAAGTTGTGGGGTGTGTTGTTGCCGGACGGCAACCAGAGCTCGATGTTTCCGTCTCCGAGCGTGGTCACGTACATCGCCGCGGTGCCGGAGTTCTCCTTCATCTCGAGGTTGCCACCGAGGCCGTCCGAGATGATCTCGCGAGTGCTGCTGTAATAGACGTCGAAGATCGTGGTGCTGTCCATCGGCAGCGTCGCCATCGGCGTCGTGGCGGTCACCCCGAGGCGATAGAAGCCCGCGGCCGCCGCTGCGGGACCGGAGCCGTCGTCCGTGACCGTCGGCGTACCCTGCGTGTCCTGGGGTCCGTCACCGTCACCGTCGCCGCTGGCATCGCCGTCCCCTGCGTCGCCATCGCCGTCGCCATCGCCGGTGTCGCCGTCGCCGTCGCCGGAGTCAGGAGGCGTGGCCTCGTCGCCATCACCATCGCCCGCCATGTCGCCGTCTCCGTCACCGGTGGCGTCACCGTCGCCATCGCCACGGGTGTCGCCGTCACCGTCTCCGGAGGTCTCGGCGCTGCCGTCACCCTCCGTGCCATCTGCATCATCCGCGCTGTCGTCGCCGCAACCGGTCGCCAGCACTCCAGCCAAGGTCATCGCAGTCGCAATCTTCAAGAAATCACGCATATCGATAGGCTCCTGTAGTCCCCCCAATTTCAAGGCAGCCGCAATTATCGATCACTCCCAGCCTCGAGACGTGAGCATTCTTGCTCACCGCCCCCAAATTGGGTGTGTGGATGTGGGCTTCTGCCTCCGTGGCGTCCGCCCGGGCGATCGGGCGCGGGCTACGCGAAGAGCTCGGTCAGGGGGCCGCTGTTGAGGGGGCGGCCGCCGGCGCCGCTGCCGGTGTTCCAGCCGAAGTGCGTGTCCGGGGCGCCCATCGCCTGCAGGAGGGTGGTCCAGAGGTCGCCGAGGCTGCGGCTTCCGCCCGGCTGGTAGTCGACGCGGCGGCCACTGCGCAGGGTGCCCTGGAGGTCGCCGACGAGCAGGACCGGCAGGTCGCTGGTGCTGTGGGAGCTGTGGCGCAGGGAGGAGACCCAGACCACCAGGGTGTTGTCGAGCAGGCTCGTGTCGGGACCGTCGGGGGTGGCGGCCAGGGTGTCGAGCAGCTCGCCGATGGCCGTGGCGTACCAGCGGTAGATGGTCTCGCGCTGCTGCGCGGTGCCCTCGTCGTGGTGGACCACGGCGTGGAAGTTCGCCGGGATGAAGGGCGAGCCGCCCGCGAGCCACGGGAAGGTGTTGGTCTGAATGGTGCGCATGTGGATCGACGCGACGCGGGTCGCCTGGCACGAGAAGGCCAGGGCCGACAGCCGCCCCATGGTGCGCAGCAGGACGTCGTCGTGGACGCCGTCGCCGTTGAAGAGGTCGGCCTCGATGCTGCTCCAGTTGGTGGGCAGCGAGAGGCTGGGATTGTCGCAGACGATCTGGACGGTCTGCTGCACGTCGCGCTCGATCGCGCGCACCAGGTCGGCGTGCTGGTCGAGGCGCTGTCGGTCGGCCTGGCCGGCGCGCCTGCGCACCGAGCCGAGCTGGTCGAGCACGGCGTCGAGCACGCTGCCGCGCCGGGCGCGCAGGATCTCGAGCGGGGACGGCTCGGCCGGCGGCGTGTCGGTGGTGGTGAAGAGGTTGTCGAAGACCTGTTGGGGGTTGGTCTCCCCCTCGTCGAAGACCACGCTGTCGCCGACCTGCTGCCAGCGCATGCGGTGCTCGGCGTGCACGCCCCCGATCGAGAGCGGCAACAGCGGCGTGCCCAGGCGGCTGGCCAAGTGGTGATCGATGCTGGGCCCGGCGGCCTCCGAGGTCCAGTCGCACTCCACGCCCTCGGTGAAGTTGCCGGAAGAGTCGAAAGCCGCCTTGATCGGATAGCAGGCCAGCAGGGTCTTGCCGGAGGCGTTGTGGCCGTTGCTCGCCATCAGGCCGGCCACGACGTTGTCGATCCCGCCGACGATGGTGAGCCGGTCGCGGTGCGCCTCGAGGGGCTGGAGGATGGTCGAGAGGGTGCCGATGTCACTGTCGTCGCCGCTCGAGGACCAGGTCTCGCGCTCGTAGGACGTGTTGATGTCCATGCTGAAGCCGGTCGAGATGATCAGCACGCGGGTGGGCTCCCCATTCTGGGCCCAGGCGCGTCGTGGCTGGAGCATCTCGAGCAACGGCAGGCCGAGGGTGACGCCGGCGGCGCCGCGCAGAAAGCTTCGACGGGAAATGGGAAAGCTCATGGTCGCTCCTTCGTCGGCTCGGCGAGCCGACCCGGGGAAGGGTC
>JAPPOT010000210.1 GCA_028817855.1 Myxococcales bacterium | reverse complement strand
GTATCGGTGCCCGGCGCGTCGCCTCCGGCGCCCGGCGTGCTGCCGCTGGCCGCAGCGTCGACCACGCCCTCAATGCTCACGTCTCCGTCGCCCGCAAGGATCACCGGCCGCTCGCCGACCACCCGCAGGGTGCTGCCGTCGGCCACGGTCAAGCCGCGCAGCACGACCACCAGCGCGTGGCCACCGTCCCGCTGCGTGACGGGCACCAGCGGGGGCGCGTCACCGCACCAGCCCTCGACGCTGGCCGGGTCGTCGCTGCGGATCGTCGTCAGGCCACAGTCGAGCACGGCGACCGGTGCTGCGCTGAAGTCGAGACTGGTCTCGTCCACGTTCGACGGCATGTACGGGAAGCAGACGGCAGTCGTGTTGGGGTCGTCGTCACACCCGTCGGTGCAGTCCGGGGTGCCGTCGTTGTCGGTGTCTGTGTCGGCGATGCCGCAGCCACACAGGCCCGCCTCGGTCTTGTCGCCGTCGTCGGGGCAGCCGTCGAAGCAGTCGATCGTGCCGTCGCCATCGCTGTCGTCGCTCTGCTCGGGCACGCCGCAGCCGCACAGACCGGCCTCGGTCTTGTCCGGGTCGTCGACGCAGCCATCGATGCAGTCGGCGGTGCCGTCGCCGTCGCTGTCGTCCGAGAGCTCGGGCTCGCCGCAGCCACACACACCCGGCTCGGTCTTGTCCGGGTCATCCACACACGCGTCGAAGCAGTTGAGCGTGCCGTCGCCGTCGTCATCGGCGGCATCCTCGGTCACGCCGCAGCCGCAAGCGCCAGGCTCGGTCTTCTCGCCATCGTCCGGGCAGCCGTCGTTGCAGTCGAGGGTCCCGTCACCGTCGCTGTCGTCGAGCACGTCCACCACGCCGCAGCCGCACTGGCCCGGCGCGACCTTGTCGGGGTCGTCCGGGCACTCGTCGAAGCAATTGAGCACGCCGTCGCCATCCGGATCGCCGGCGTCCTCCACGATCCCGCAGCCGCACTCGCCCGGCGCGGTCTTGACCGGGTCCGCCGGGCAGCCGTCCAGGCAGTTGACGGCGCCGTCGCCGTCGTCGTTGGCCACGTCCTCCACCACACCGCAGCCGCACACGCCGGCCTCGGTCTTGGCAGCGTCCGCCGGGCAGCCATCCAGGCAGTTGACCAGGGCGTCGCCATCGTCGTTGGCCACGTCCTCCACCACACCGCAGCCGCACACGCCCGGCTCCGACTTGTTGGGATCCTCGTCGCACTCGTCGGCGCAATCGATCACGCCGTCGCCGTCCTGATCCCCTGCATCGGTGGGCTCGCCGCAGCCGCAAGGTCCGGGCCGGGTCTGCTCCGGGTCATCGGGGCAGCCATCGAAGCAGTCGATCGTGCCGTCGCCATCGCGGTCCCCGGCATCCTCCGTGACGCCGCATCCGCACTGGCCGGGCACGGTCTTGTCGACGTCACTCGGGCACTCGTCATCGCAGTCGGCGGTGCCATCGGCGTCGCTGTCCGCATCGCTCTCGCCGCAGCCGCAGACGCCCGCGTCGGTCTTGGCGGCATCTTCCGGACACCCATCGTCGCAGTCCGGGGTGCCGTCGCTGTCGCCGTCGGTCTCGGCCACGCCGCAGCCGCAGCTCAGCGGCTCGACCTTGCCGCCGTCGTCCGGGCAGCCATCCATGCAGTCCGCCGTGCCATCGCTGTCGGTGTCACCGTCGCTCACGCCGCAGCCGCACACGCCAGGCTCGGTCTTGTCGCCATCCCGGTCGCAGCTCTCCTCGCAGTCGAGGAAGCTGTCGCCGTCGCTGTCGGTCGGGTCCTCGACCTCGCCGCATCCACAGCGGCCAGGCGCGGACTTGGCGGCATCCTCGGGGCAGCCGTCCAGACAGTCGGGCCGGCCGTCGCCATCGCTGTCGTCGTCGCTCACGCCGCAGCCGCACACGCCGGGCGCGCGCTTGCCCTCGTCGTCCGGGCACGTGTCCTCGCCGCAGAGGCCGTCCTCGGCGCACACCCCCGACTCGCAGTCGCGATCGAGGGCGCAGACCTCGTCGTCGGCGCAGGGGTCGCAGGTGGGGCCGCCGCAGTCGAGGCCCGTCTCGAGGCCGTTGAGCGCCCCGTCGTTGCAGTCGCCGGGGACCACCTCCTCGCCGACGCCGGCGTCCTCGTCCTCCTCCGAGATCGGGTCGTCACCGGGCGCGGGGTCCTCATCCGCATCCTCCGCCGGCTCGGGGTCGTCGCCGCTGGGCGGGTCTTCGGGACCGCCACCGCCGTCCTGATCGCCCGCGTCGGGCTCGTCGGCGGGCTGCTCGTCCGAGCCCCCATCACGCTGCGCGGTGGTCGGCTGATCAGCCTCGCCCGTCTCGTTGGCGTCGTCCCCGCAGCCGGCGATCAACGCAGCAATTAAGAACAGTTGAATTGTGCCCGCGGGAATCGACCCGGGGCGCTCGAAGCGCGAATCCAAAGACACCACAGCACCTCGTACAGCCGGACCCCCAAGCACCGCGGGCAGATGTAGCACACTGTATCCCCTGTTCCGAGGGGTGATCCGGCCTGCGCAGCGGGAAAGCCCACAATTGCGGGCCCCTAGACAGCCATTCCCAATCAGGGACACCTCTCATCTGGTTGAAAGTCGGGCGCTTTCGACGGAAAACAGCCCCCATATGGGAGCTGGTGCCCAGGCGGTGGACTGGTCGCTGGGAGCGCGTGCGCGCTCGACCGCGCCGCCACCGCCTCGTGCCGACACGCGCCCCGGCCGCTTCGACGCCCTCGACACCTTGCGCTGCCTGGCCGTGCTCTTCATGGTCCAGGGCCACACCTTCTACATCGTCATCGAGGACGGGGTGCGCAGCGAGCTCTGGTACCGCTGGCACAACTACCTCCACGGTTACACCGCGCCCGCATTTCTGCTCGGCGCCGGCCTGGCCTTCGGCGTCGTCACCTTCCGCACCCTCCCCTCGCACCTGGTCTGGGGCAAGGCGCTCTACAAGCGGCTGTGGCGCTACCTCTCGATCATCATCATCGGCTACGCCCTGCAGCTGCCCGCGCCGCACCTGGACTACAGCGCGCTGAGCGAGGCGCGCATGCGCCTGTTCTTCCGCGTCGACGCGCTGCAACACATCGGCGTGGTACTGCTGTGCTGCCAGCTACTGGTCTTCGCGCTGCGCCGGCGCGGGGTGATCACGACCGCGGCCTTTGCCCTCGGCGGCGTGATCGTGCTGGCGGGCCCCGCCATGTCACGCCTGCCGCTCGAGGAGATGGTACCGCTCGGGATCGCCGGCTACCTGACGTCCAACACGGGATCCCCCTTTCCCCTGATGCCGTGGGCGGGCTTCGTGCTCTGGGGTATCGGCATCGCCGGACTGATCCCGGACCGCAGCGTGGGCATGCCCTCCCTGCGCCTGTCGGGCGCGCTGCTCGGCGGGGGTCTCGCGCTGGTGCTGGCGGCGCTGTGGCTCGACGTTACGGTGCCCGGCGCCTTCGGCGAGCACAACTACTGGAAGACCAGTCCGTACTTCTTCCTGCGGCGGCTGGGCTGGATCCTCGCGCTGATGGGCGGCTTCGCGCTGCTCGACTGGATCCTGCGCCGGCGCTCGACCGATGCCGCCGAGCGACCCCGACCCGCGCGCGACTGGATCCAGCTAATCGGCCAGAACTCGTTGATCGTCTACGTCGCGCACCTGCTGGTGCTGTACGGCTCGCCATTCACGCGCGGCGTGCGCAGCTACGCCTCGCACTCGCTGAGCGTGGCGGTCGGCTCGCTGCTCGTCGTGCTGATCTGCGCCGCGATGGTGCTGCTGCTGGTGCTGTGGCGGCGACTCGACCGCACCCACGGCAAGCCGTTCGCGAACGCGCGCCTGACCGCGCTGACCGCCCTGGGGCTGATGGTGGTGAGCTGCGCGTGGGGCATCGCACACCGCGACGCCCCGGAGCCGCTGGCCCAGCAGCCGCAAACGCCGGCGGTGGCCGCGCCGACCACCGAGACGCCGGTGCAGCGACCGCAGGCAGCGGGCGTGACGATCCTGCGCACCGGACTGTGAGCTTGCGCAGACCGGACGCATCTGGCTCCATGCTCGGGCTGCTGCACCGGTGTCGCCATGCGCCTTCCCCGCCACGTCCGATGGGCTCCGCTCCTCATCCCGCTGCTGGTCGCGTGCGGCAGCGCGCAGCGCACGGCCGAGGCGCTCGAGGCGCGCGGCGCGCGGCCGCAGCTGATGCTCGTGATCGTGATCGATCAGCTCGGCAGCGAGGCCTTCGCCAAGCTGGAGCCGCTGCTGTCGCCCGAGGGCGCGCTTCGTCGGGCGTCCAGCCGCGGGCTGGTCTACGAACGCGTGACCTATGCCTACGCCGCCACCTATACCGCACCGGGGCACGCTTCGATCTACACGGGCGCCGCGCCGCGTGAGAGTGGCGTCACCTCGAACTACTGGATCGATCGCCGCAGCGGACGCTCGCGCTCGGTGGTGGACGACGGGCAGCATACGGTGCACGGCAAGAAGGGCGCCCACGCGGGCCCCGACGCGCTACGCGTACCCACCATCGCAGACGCGCTCAAGGCGGAGACCGGCGGGCGCGGCAAGGTGGTGTCGCTGTCGCTCAAGGACCGCGCCGCCGTGATCCCGGGCGGCAAGCGCGCCGACCTGGCGCTCTGGTACGACGCCACCGCGCGCGGCTTCACCACCTCGACCTACTACGCCGAGACCTTGCCCGAGTGGGTGGGCCGCTTTCAGCGGCGGCATCCAACGGCAGCCCCCGGCACCGTCTGGGAGGCCGCCGAGCCGGAGCGCCTCGCGCAGGTGCTCGGCCCCGACGAGGGCCCGGGCGAGGGCGACTACAAGGGCCTGGGCATTGCCTTCCCGCACCGGCTGAACGAAGCCGAGGACGCGCACTCCGCTTGGCGCATGTTCCCCGATTCGAGCGAGTACCTGGTCGAGCTCGCACTCGCCGCGACCCGCAATCTCGGGCTCGGTGAGGACGACGCCACAGACCTGCTCGCCGTCTCCCTGTCCGGCACCGACTACGCTGGACACGTCTTTGGCCCCGACTCGTGGGAGTACGCCGATCACCTGCGGCGCGCCGACCTCGCGATCGCGCATCTGATCGACACGCTCTCTTCCCGCACGCGGCTGTCGGTGCTGATCACCTCGGACCACGGCGTCGCTCCCTTGCCCGAGCAGCGCAAGGGCAACGGCGCTGGACATCGTGTCACGCGCAAGGAGATCCTCGCCACCGCGCGCAGTGCAGTCGCCGCGGTGGCTGGTGAGGGCGATTGGGTCGCGGGCTTCACCGCGCCCTTCGTCTTCCTGGCGCCCGATGCCCTGAAGCATCCGCGCGCACCCAAGATTCGGTCCGCCGTGACCACGGCGCTCGCCAAGCACCCGGCAATCTTCGCGGCCTACGACACCTCCGCGCTGGGGAGCCTGCACGGCACCAGCGATCCGATCGAGCAGCGAGTGCTCCAGAGCGTGCACCCGGAGAGCAGCGGCGAGGTCTTCCTGGTCACGCGCCCGCACGTCTTCCCGGACGTCGGCATCACGCCCGGCAAGGGCACCACCCACGGCTCCCCGTGGGACTACGACCTGCACGTCCCGGTCTGGATCCTGGCTCCAGGCGTCGAGCCTGCCCGCCACCGCGAGCCCCTCGAGCAGGCACGGGTGGCGGCGACCATCGCGCGGCTGATGGGCATGAAGCCGCCGAGCCACGCCCTCGCGTCACCGCTGCCGGGCCTCTAGGGGGTGTCCCTAACTTCTGCGCCTACTGCGCCCGCAAATTGTCAGCGAATTCGACCCGTACTGGCGCGGCGCCGCGCGACGTACATCGAGTACGCCTGTGCTGCTCGCACTCCGTTCGGCCCGACTTCACTCGAGCCTTCCGGGCTCGCAACGGCGCAGAAACTAGGGATACCCCCTAGAACGCCCAGGCGATCTGGGTCTCGATCGCCGAGATGTTGGCGTCACCCAGCAGCCCCTCGGCCGACGGCAGACCCGCATAGGTGTACTGGATCTTGGCGACGACCGCGGAGCTCGGACGGTAGTTCAGGCCGAGCTGCGTGGTCAGCAGATCCGGAACCAATACCCCCGCGCGAGCGTAGACCTCCAGATACGCGTACGGCATCAGAGCGATCGCCGCGATGCGATAACCGAGCAGCCCGTAGGCGCCCCAGCGCTGGTCGTCGGACGCGAAGCCGATCGGGCTGCCGACGCCGAAGGAGCCACTCGTGGTCGGCCGTCCGGGCTCCGTGTAGGCCCGCTGGTTGTGCACGAGCTCGGACTGCAGCAGCAGCCCCTCGTACTCGAGCTTGGCGTCGAGAGCCAGGGCGGTCTCGTCGTACTGCGTCAGGATGTCCTCGCCCTTGCGGATCTCGGACGGCGAGACGATCTCGGTCTCCACCGCCTTGTCCGTGTAGCGACCGTGGTAGATGGAACCACCAAAGCGCAAACGCACGTGGCCAGCGATGTCGATGTAGGCGCGCCCGCCGACGGACTTGTTCTCGTCCAGATCGGCATAGGAATCGATCGGTCCGCGACCGTTGGACAGCGTCAGGTGGTAGCCGAGGGTGGCGTCGTCACTGACTGCCAGGGAACCGTAGGCCTGCAAACCCGTCTGGCGCTCGGGAAAGAGCTGCTCGCCCACGATGTAGGGCCGCCGCGTGGCGACCACGACGGGCGAGCCGTGGTCGACGTTCCAGATGCCATAGGGGGTGAGGTACTGGCCGAAGCGCAGGGTGACATAGCGGTGAACGGTGTAGTCGAGCCAGGCGCGCTCGATCTCGATGCTGCCCCAGCGCAGGTCGCGGTTCACGTCCGCGTAGTCACCGGCAAAGGTGCGGGTGTAGGGCTCGCCCTCCGGCGTCACCTCGGTCTCCTGCCCGTGCGGCAGGTAGAGGAAGCGCACCTCGGACAGGGCGCGGAAGTCCTCGTCGAGGTCGGCATCCAAGTAGAGGTTGAAGTTGCCGACGTAGAAGGTGCTGCTCTCCTCGAAGAAGACGTAGAAGGGGTTGTCCTTCGGCATCAAGAGCTTCGAGAAGGTGAAGTCGGTGAACCCGTAGAGGCGCAGTGCGGGCCCGCTCGCGCCGCCCTCCTCGCCGAGCAGACGCGCGATCTCGGCCTCGGCCTCGAGGTCGAGCGCGGAATCCTCGGATGAGAACGCGTGCTCTGGCTGCGCGCCGACCTCCACAGCGCTTGCGGTGGCCTCGGGTGCGGGCGCCGCCTCGGCAGCGGACGCGGCGTCGGGAGCGGGCGCAGCCTCCGTCACAGGCGCGGCCTCGGCCTCGGATGCGGTCACGGGTGGCGCCACGGGCTCGGCCGCCGGCGCCGGCTCGGCCACTGGCCCGGTCCCGGGCTCGGCCACCGGCGCGGTCCCGGGCTCGACCGCCGGCGGCGGCTGCGCCCTCGCGCTCCCCGCCGCGCACCAGACCAGCGCGAAGATCGACCACCGCATCATGGCTCCGCCTCCAGGCGTGGCACACCCAGCGGGCACGCGTCGCCATCCAGTTGCTCCGGCGGCACGCACAGCGAGACACCGGCCAGGTCGCGGAAGTCGCAGCAGGCCCAGTCGCCATGGCAGGCCTCACCGCCGTCCGCGCAGCCCTCGACCAGGCACATCCGGATGAAGAGCGGCTCGCAGTAGCTGGCGGTGAAGTCCACGCAGTCATCCTCCGCCTCGCAGCTGTTGCCGCGGCCCCAGGGAGGTGCCTTGCAGAAGGGCGTGTCCCCGCGGTCATCGCAGACGTGGTCGGCGGGGCAGTCGCCGTCGTCCCCACAGTCGGGACGGGTGCAGTAGGCGTCACCTCCATCGCCCTCGGCGCAGAAGCTGAAGTCGTCGTCCGTGCACGGCGTCGTCGCGTCCGGGTCACAGGCGTCGCCCAGACCGGCGGCGATCATCTCGCAGGGCGCGCTGTCGCTGCTCCGCGCATGGCCCTCCTCGCACACGCAGGCGCCACCTTCCACGACCTCGTTGTCCCCGCAGGGCTCACAGCCGTCGCCGTCGGCCGCGATCACCGTGCCCTCGTCGCAGACACAGACAGCCTCGGAGCCGTCATAGGTCTGGCCGGGTCCGCAGCGCTCACCACGGTCGTAGACGCAGGCCCCCAGACCGAGCGAGAGGGCGGCTACGAGCGCCGCGACCGATGTTCGGCCGTGCATGACGCGATCTTCTCACGAGATGCGGGAGAAGCGGAAAATTTGCCTTTCGAAGAATTCGCACCCACTTCCCCGATCGGGCTAGTCGAGTAGTAGTTTCAGCCCACTGGCGATCACGACCAGGAGCAGGATCAAGCGGATGAAGCCCTCCCCGCGCGCGAGCGCCGCGTGGGCGCCCAGGTATCCGCCCACGGCTTGCCCCGCGGCCAGCACCAGCCCGAGCCCGAAGTCGAGCCGCCCTTCGAAGAGAAAGGCCGCGATGGCGAGCGGCGTGTACACGAACACCAGGACGACCTTCAGGATGTTGGCCTCCAGCAGCGGCAACCCCAGCACGAGCGTGAGCCCGCCCAGAATCAAGTAGCCCACGCCCGCCTGGATCATCCCGCCGTAGAGCCCGATCACGAAGAGCGTGGGCCACAGACGCCCTGCCGAGAGCCGGGGCTCGGGGCGCTGACCGCGGGCGTAGAGCTTGCTCGGGTCCAACGCGACAATCGCCGCGCAAGCGAGCATCACCCACCCGAGCACGATGCGGAAGCCCGTGTCCGGCAAACGCGAGGCGACTATCGCCCCCACGCACGCACCCAGCAAGACGGGCGCCAGCATAGGCCTGAGCAGCCCCCAGTCGAGCCTGCCGGCGCGCCGGTAGGCCACGGCGGCAGAGGCGTTCTGGATCAGGATCGCGACGCGCGCGGTGCCGTTGGCAGTGCTCTCTGGCAAGCCCAGGAAGATCAACAGCGGCATGGTCAGCAGGGAACCGCCGCCCGCCACCACGTTGATGAAGCCCGCCGCAACACCGGCGATCAGCAGCGCGGCCAGCTGCCATGGCTCGTGGGTCTCCATCGGCGCCAGACCTAGACTGGGCCGGCCAACGACGCAAGACTTGCGTCATTTGCGTTGCGGGGCGGCGGAGCGGCGCGCAGAATCTGGCGCGGGTCGCCCCGTACGGCCATGAAGCTGCGCCAGAACAACATCGAGAAGCTCGACGACGCGCCCTTCGACGTCCTGATCGTCGGCGGGGGCATCAACGGCGCCGTGTGCGCCTCGGCCCTGACCACCCAGGGCGCGCGTGTGGCCCTGATCGACCGCGGCGACTTCGCCAGCGAGACCAGCCAGCACTCCTCGAATCTGGTGTGGGGCGGCATCAAGTACCTGGAAGGCGCCGAGTTCGGCCTGGTTCGCAAGCTCTGTATGTCCCGCAACCGGCTGATGGAGACCTACCCCTCGTCGGTCAAGGAGATCCGCTTTTTCACATCGGTCGAGGAGGGCTTCCGCCACAGCCGCTACACCCTCTACGCCGGCACCCTGCTCTACTGGGCGATGGGCGACCTCTTCACGGCCTCGCCCCGGCTGCTGTCGCGCGCCGACGTGGAGGCCGAGGAACCGGTCGTGAAGCTGCTCGGATCCGGCGGCTTCGAATACTCCGACGCGTACTTGATCGACAACGACGCCCGGTTCGTCTTCAACTTCGTGCGCGCAGCACTCGACCACGGCGGCATCATCGCAAACTACGTCGAGTCCCTCGGCGCCAAGCGCGGTGACGACGACCTGTGGCACGCTGGCGCGCGCGACCTGTTGAGCGGCGAGGAGCTCACGATCCGGGCGCGCGTGCTGATCAACGCCTGTGGCCCCACGGTCGACGCGAACAACTCCCTCAACGGCGTCGAAACCGAGCACCGCCACCTGTGGTCGAAGGGCGTGCACCTGATCGTCGACCGTGTGACGGAGTCGCGGCGCGTGCTGACCTTCTTCGCGGACGACGGGCGCCTCTTCTTCGTCATCCCGATGGGCCCCAAGTCCTGCATCGGCACAACCGACACGCGCGTGAGCGAGCTGCCCGCGGTGGTCACTCCCGAGGACCGGCGCTTCATCCTGGAGAACGTCAACCGCCGCCTGCGTCTGCCCTCGCCACTGACGGAGGACGACATCATCGCCGAGCGCTGCGGCGTGCGCCCACTGGTGGTGGAGCCCGACGGCAAGCGCGACGAGGGTGACTGGACCTCGCTGTCGCGCAAGCACGCCATCGAGTCCGATGCCGAGCGCCGTCACATCAGCATCTTCGGCGGCAAGCTGACGGACTGCCTCAACATCGGCGAGGAGGTCAGCGCGCTGGTGCGCGAGCTCGGCGTCGAGCTGCCCTACAGCGAGATGCGCTGGTACGGCGAGCCGCCCGACGAGATCCGCGACGAGTACTTCCACCAGGCGACCCTGATGGGCCTGGACGACCTCACCGCCAAGGAGTCGTCGGAGCCCCTGAGCACGCGCCTGTGGAGGCGCTACGCAGCCAGCGCGCTATCGCTGCTCGAGACGATCCGCCAGGACCCGGCGATGGCCGAGGTGCTGATCCACGGCGCCGAGTACATCCGCTGCGAGATCCACCACGCCGCGCGGCGCGAGATGATCACCAAGCTCGAGGACTTCCTGCGGCGCCGGAGCAAGATCGCCCAGATCGCGCGCAAGCGGGACATCCAGCAGGCGCCCGGCCTGATGGAGGCCTGCCACATCCTCTTTGGCGATCAGGCCCAGGCCAGGTTCGACGAGTACTTCGCCGACCTCGCGGCTCGCGAGAGCCAGCTCTCTCCTCCCTCGGAGCCGATGCAGGAAGCGGCGGATGCGAAGGCGCGGCTCGACGAGCCCGAAGAAGCGAGCCCGCCGCCGGAGCTCGCTACTTCACGATCTTGATCAGCTCCACGTCGAAGACCAGCATGCCCTGGGGCGCGCCCGGCTTGCCCTTGTAGGCGAGCTCCTCCGGGATCCAGAAGCGCATCTTGTCGCCCTCGCGCATCAGCTGCACACCCTCGGTCCAGCCGGGGATGACCCGGTTGACCGCGAAGGTGGTGGTGCTCCCGCGCGTGACCGAGCTGTCGAACATGCGGCCGTCGGTGGTCCAGCCCGTGTAGTGCACCTCGACCTTGTCGGTCTCGGTCGGCTTGGCCTCGCCCGTGCCCTTCTTCAGCACCTTGTAGGCCAACCCCGTGTCGGTCTTCTTCGCGTTCCGGGGCGGCTTGGCCACGTCCTTCGGCGTCTCGGGCGGCGCCGGCTTCTCCTCCACGTTCAGCAGCTTGATGTCGAAGACCAGCATGCCCTTGGGCGCGCCCGGGCGACCCTTGTAGGCGAGCTCTTCCGGAATCCAGAAGCGCATCTTCTGGCCGGTCTTCATCAGCTGCACGCCCTCGGTCCAGCCGGGGATCACCTTGTTGAGCGGGAACTTCGCCGACTTGCCGCGCTTGGTCGAGCTGTCGAACATGTTGCCGTCGGTGGTCCAGCCTGTGTACTCGACCTCGACCTGATCCCACTCGTTCGGCGCCTTGCCGTCCGCCGCCGCCGGCTCGATCTCCTTGTAGGCGATGCCGGACTTGGTCTTCTTGGCGTCCGCGGGCGCCGCGGCCACATCGTCGGGCGCGGGGATTGGCGCGACGCCGGGGATGATCTCCAGCAGCTCCACCTCGAAGACGAGCATTCCCTGGGGGGAGCCGGGGCGACCCTTGTAGGCCAGGATCTCGGGGATCCACAGCCGTCGCTTCTCGCCCACCACCATCAGCTGGAGCGCCTCGGTCCAGCCCGGGATCACGCCCTTGACGCCGAACGTCGCGGGGCGGCCGCGCTTGATCGAGCTGTCGAACATCTTCCCGTCGGTGGTCCAGCCCGTGTAGTCGACCTTCACCTTGTCGTGGGGAGCGGGCTTCTTGTCGCCGGTGCCCTTGGTCAGGACCTTGCTTGCGAGCCCCGACGCGGTCTTCTCCGCATCGGCCGGTGGCGCGGCCACGTCCTTGGGTGCGGGGATGTCGGCGTCGGGCGAGGACATCATCGCCCCCTCCGCCGCGCCTTCCGCGGGGGCCTCCGCTGCGGGGGGCTTGTCGTCCTTCTTCTCGGCCTTCTTGTTGCACCCGGCAAGCGCCAGCGCGAGCGCTGCGGTCACTGCCCAGAATGTCCGACTCGGTAGCATGTGTCGCGTCCCTTCGAAGCGGCAAAAAGTCCCGGCCTTAGTTAGACCATCGACCCCGCCTTGTCGAGTTGCCGACGCGCCCGCACGGGCCCCGCCCGGATGCGTCAATCCCGACCCTTTTGGGGTTCCACCGGACGAATGAGCCCCTCCTGACACACGGAGGCCACGAGCTCACCTCCCTCGGTGAAGTAGCGCCCCAGGGCTAGCCCGCGCGCGTGGGCGGTCACCGGGCTCTCCTGGTGGTAGAGCAA
The DNA here is from genome assembly GCA_028817855.1 of Myxococcales bacterium. Lineage (GTDB taxonomy): Bacteria > Myxococcota_A > Polyangia > Polyangiales > JAFGIB01 > JAOUOP01. The sequence goes on along the minus strand of JAPPOT010000210.1, from coordinate 48,100 downwards.
CCAGCTGTCCATGCGGAACTGCTTGTGGAACCACAGCACGTGGTCGAGGCTGGCCGACATCATCTTGCGCGACCAGCCCGCCGCCCCGCCGTGGGGGCGCCGCATGGCGCCGAGCAGGGAGTGATCCGAAGTGTGGGCCGCGACGCACAGATGCAGGAGCGGGTCGTCGGGCATCGGGTCGGCCTTGATCCAGAAGCGCTGCAACGCCCCGCCCTCACCCTGCGCGATCTCCTCTTTGAACCCGTCGCGCGCGATCGCGGGCCGCATCTCGACCGGTCGATTGCGGGCCCAGGGCGGCGCAGGACCGTTCCTACCCGAGCGCGCCTTGATCAGCTCTTCCCAGCCGGGGCATTCGCTGGGCGGAGGCACGCCCGGCATCGCCTCCTGATGACTGAAGCCCTCCTCGAGCTTGTGGAAGGAGGCGGACATGTTGAAGATCGCCTCCCCATCCTGAATCGCCACCACGCGGCGCGTGTTGAAGGAACCGCCGTCGCGGATGCGGTCGACGGTGTAGACGATCGGAATGGCGGGCCGACCCGGGCGCAGAAAGTACGCGTGCAGCGAGTGGGGCAGCCGCCCCTCGACGGTTCGCCCCGCCGCCATCAGTGCCTGGCCGAGCACCTGTCCGCCAAAGACTCGGCGGCGGGTCTGCTCTGGATTGCTGCCTCGATAGATGTTGGCGTCGATCTGCTCGACGTTCATTAGCTCGAGCAGGTTCTTGATCCGGGACGACTCTGGGGACATCGGTGCCGTTCATAGCACGCGATGGATGGGAGGAAAGCTGCGTATTGGCGCTGGCACACAGGGCTCGAGGGGCTATCACTGCGGGGTGGCGCCCTGGCTGAGATTGTCATGCTACTGGTTCTTCGCGACCGGTGCCCTGGGGCTGTACTTTCCCTACATCGCGCTCTACTTGAAGGAAAACGTCGGTTTGACCGGCGCCGAGGCCGGCACGATCCTCGCGATCCCGCCGCTGATCGGCATCGTCGCCCAGCCGATGTGGGGCCAGCTCGCCGACCGCACCGGCTCGCGCACGCGCATCCTGTCGCTGCTCTGCCTCGCCAGTGGCTTCGGCTACTGCGGCCTCATGCTGCCGAGCGGCTTCGCGTCGATGGCGCTCGCGATCTTCGGCTTCGCCCTCTTCATCTCGTCGGTGATCCCGATGGCGAACTCGGTGAGCATGGCAGCCCTCGCGCGGGAGGGCACCAGCGCCTTCGGACGCGTGCGGGTGTGGGGAACGATCGGCTACCTGATCATGGTGGTGAGTGCGCCGATCGCGCTCGACGCCTACCAGGAGCGCGCCGGCGCGCCGGCCGTGCCCGGAGGGCCGTCCGAGCCGGGCCTGCAGTACGCCTTCGCCGGTGCGGCCGTGCTGATCTGGATCGCAGCGCTGTGCGCGCGCGGCTTGCCCGCCACTTCCCAGCTCTCGGCACGCGCGGCGGCCAGCGACTACCGCACCCTGCTGTCGCGCCGAGACTACCTGCGCCTGCTCGTCTTCAACTTCGGCGGCTACTTCTTCCTGCACGGCCCGATGGTGCTCTTCCCCGTCTACGTGCGCGCGCGCGGCGGCGACATGGGTGAGCTGAGTCAGCTGTGGATCTGGATGGTCGCGCTGGAAATCCCGCTGGTCTTCTATTCGGGCAGCATCTTCGAGCGCTTCGGGCCGAAGCGCATGATCGCGCTCGCGATCGCAGCCGGCGGTCTGCGCTGGGTGATCTGCGCGGCCAGCCCCTCGCTCAGCACTACCTACCCCGCCCAGATGCTCCACGCGATCGTGATCAGCGGCCTGATTGTGGGCGCCGCGCTCTATGTGGATCGGCTGATCCCGGAGCACCTGCGCTCCACCGCCCAGTCCGGGCTGACCATGACCTCGGCGCTGGGGGGCATCCTCTCGAGCACCCTGGGCGGCACGCTCCTCGACGTGGCCGGGGTCGACGCCCTCTACTGGGCAGGTGGGGCCGGGGCTCTGCTGTGGGCCCTGTTGTCGGTGGTCATCCTGCCGCGCGCCGATCAGCCTCAGGACGACGCGGAGCTCACCGCATCAGCCCAGCTCAGCCCCTGAGCGATCTGCCTGCGGTAGGCGATCAGCTTCGGTGGGCGATTCCAGGTCAGCACACCCGTGACGCGGCCCTCGCGGCCGTAGAGGGCCACCAGCTTGCGAGCCTCGACCGAACCCTCGATCACTTGCAGCTCGTCGCCTTCGCGCGCGCGCCCGGCGAACTGGATCTTGACGTCGTATTGATCCGACCAGAAGTAGGGCGCCGGCGCGAAGGGCTCCGTCGCCTCGGCGCCGCGCAGCAGACGCTGCACGGCCGCATTGGCCTGCTCGACGGCGTGGGTCCAGTGCTCGACGCGCATCGTCTCGTCGAACAGGGCGTTGGGCCAGCGCGCGACGTCCCCGGCGGCGACCACGTCGGGCAGCGCCGTGGCGCAGCGCGCGTCACACAGCACGCCATCGTCGAGCTCGATCCCCGAGCCCCGCAGCCACTCCACGTTGGGCGCGACGCCGACGCCCATCACGACCAGGTCCGCATCGATGGCGGTCCCATCGGACAGACGCACGCGCTCGACGCGGCCGTCGCCCTCGATCGCCGCGACCGTGACGCCGCAGCGCAGGTCGACCCCTTCCGCGCGGTGCAGATCCGCGACCGCGGCGGCCATCGGCACACCGAGCTTGTTGACCAACGGCAACGGTAAGCCCTCGATCGCCGTGACGGACAGCCCCAGCGCGCGACACGAGGCCGCCACCTCCAGGCCGATGAAGCCGGCGCCGATCACGCATACGCGCGGTCCAGCCACGAGCGCGTCGCGCAGCGCGGTCGCGTCCTCCAGGGTGCGCACGAGGTGCACGCCCGACAGGCCCTCGCCGAGCGGCAAGCGCCGCGCACGCGCGCCGGTGGCGATCAGCAGACCGTCGTAGGGCAGGCGACTGCCGTCCGCGAGCTGCACTTCGCGCGCGCGCCCATCGAGGCCGGTGGCGAGCACGCCCAGGCGCGCGTCGAGCTCGAGCTCCTCGAGGCCGGCGCCGCGCCGCAGGTCCAGGCGGTCCTCTCCCCACTCGCCGCGCAGCACCTGCTTGGACAGCGGTGGCCGGTCGTAGGGGGCGCGGGGCTCCTCGCCGACCAGAGTCAGGGCGCCCTCGTAACCTTCGCGTCGCAGCGCCTCCACCGCGCGCAAGCCGGCCAGGGAGGCGCCGACGACGACGATGCGCCGCACTCAGCCCTCGACTTTGATGGCGCCGGTCGGGCACTCGCGCACGGCGGTCTCGAGCTTGCCACGCAGATCCTCGCCGGGTTCCTCTTTGAGGATATAGAGGAAGCCGTCGTCGCGGATCTCGAAGACCTCGGGTGCCGCCTGAGTGCACAGACCGTGGCTCTGACAAAGATCGAAATCGACGACGATTTTCATGGGCTTTCTTCTCCGGGGGGTGCGGGTCGCAATGTGGGGCGGTACCCTACAGGCAATTGACATACGGCGTCGTATGTAGCACACATACGGAGGCGTATGTCACCGGTAGCTGGAGGTCCCTTCGTGTCCGAGTCCGTCACGGTCCCCAAGAGCAGCGCAGGCACCCTCTCGTCCCTGCGCGCCTTCACGCTGCACCTGTGGGCCTTCGTGCTGCCGCTGCTGACGCTGACCTTCCTGCTCACCGGTCCCCACGAGTGGTGGGTGGCCCTGCTGTGGGTGGCGCCGATCTGGATGCTGGTCTACGTGGACGTGCGCTCCGGCCCGGACCTGCGCCAACCGGAGGAGGGGGCGCCCGCCTGGCCCTTCGACCTGCAGGTCTACGGCCTGGTGGCGCTCCAGCTCGCCAACCACATCATGCTCGGCGTGATGGCGAGCAAGCTCGCGGTCTGGCCCGGCGAGGAGCTCGGCAAGACCTTCGCCAACTTCATCGCCATGCACGCCGTCTGCGGCGTCAACGCCGGCTACTCCGGGATCGTCGTCGCGCACGAGCTGGTGCACCGCCGCAACCGCTTCCAGTTCTTCCTCGGCCGCCTGCTGTTGATGTTCGTCTGCTACGAGCACTTCACGACCGAGCACGTGCGCGGCCACCACCCGCGCGTGGGCACACGTGAGGACCCCGCCACCGCGCGCTTCGGCGAGACCTTCCGCCAGTTCCTCTGGCGCACGGTGCCGGCCCAGTTCAAGAGCGCTTGGCGCCTCGAGAAGGTGCGCAACGGCGACGCGCACATGAAGTGGCACGACGTGCGCATGCTGCGCCACCGCGTACTGCAGGGCGTGGTCGCGCAAGTGCTGATCGTGGCGGCCTACGTCTACTTCTTCGGCTGGCTTGCGGCCTTCTTCTTCATCATGCAGGCGCGCATGGCCATCATGCTGCTCGAGGTGGTCAACTACATCGAGCACTGGGGCCTGCTGCGCGAGGGCAAGACCGTGACCAACTTCGACTCCTGGGACACGGACAGCTGGTTCACGCTCCACACCCTGGTGGGCCTGTCGCGCCACTCGGATCACCACGCGCGCGCCTCGCGCCACTACCACCTGCTGCGTCGCTTCGACGAGAGCCCGAAGATGCCATCGGGCTACTACGGCACGGTGGTGCTCGCGCTGATGCGCAACGAGCAATACATCAAGGCCGCCACCGCCGAGCTCAAGCGCCGGCGTCTGGGCCCCTTCCGCGACGGCCAGGCGCCACCCGCAGCGGCCTCCGCCCCGGACGGTCCCGTGGGCGCCGCGCCCGCGTTGACAGCCTAGGCCGTTCGCTCGGCGAGGTGGCGCTCGGCGGCACGCGCCCACTCGAAGTCGAGCTCCGTGATGCCGCCGGCGTCGTGGGTCGTCAGGTCGATGGTGACGCGGTTGTAGACGTTGAACCACTCCGGGTGGTGCGCGAGCGACTCCGACACCAGCGCCATCGCCGTCATGAAGGCGAAAGCTGCGGCGAAGTCCTCGAAGAGCAGCTCGCGGTGCAGCTTGCCGTCCACCAGCGCCCACGCGGAGAGCTCCGAGAGGCGCGTCTCGACCTGCTGCGCCTCCAACTTGCGAGGCCGTGTCATGGCAGCCTTGTCCTGCCGTCCAACAGCCCTGTCAATAGCCGGCAGCTGGGCACGCGATAGATCGACGCGACACGACGGTACGCGACGTAGACCAACCCGAACACGAACGCGACCGTCAGGTGCCCGAGCACCATGTGCTGCGGGGCGCTGTTGGGGCAGTGGAGCTGCAGCAGCAAGTTGGCAGACAGGCCCGCTGCGAGCGCAGTGGCGACGCCATAGGGCGAGCTGCCACGATCGAGCAGTCGCAACAGCACGTAGACCGGCAGGCCGAGCACGGCTCCGGTCCCGAAGCACTTCCAGGCGCCATGCAGGACGCCGGGCAAGCCGTCGCCGTGCGTGGCCGCATGCGCCCCGGCGGGCAGCATGTAGACTGCGAAGAGCAACACCAGGCCGCCACCGAGCACCAGCCGACTCAACCAGGCGGGCGCCTCCGGCATGTGCAGCGGGCGCAGGCCGATGGCGAGTGCGCAGACCAGGACCGCCCCAATGGCGCCCAGCGTGAGCGCCATGTGCCAGCCCGGGTAGCTCCCGAGATCCGGGCGCGCCCAGGACAGCCAGACCGCCACGGTCAGGGCCGTGATGGTCCCGAGGGCGATCGTGCCGCGCACCGGAGTGGAGCGTTCCCGCAGCCAGGCCCGCGGCCCCTGCTCCCGCCGAACCTGACCCTCGAGCTCCCGGTAGAGGCCGTCCAGATCCCCCATTGGGGGGAGATCGGCCGCCAGGGCCGAGAGGTTCTCGTCAAATTCCGGGGGTCGACTGCTCACAGCGAATTCGTCGGGTTTTGTAGGCCTCGGACGTCGGGCTTACCGACACCGGACGTACGCCTCAAGTGGGGGGTGACGTTACTCATTTTCGGGCAGAATTTTCCTCAATCGTTCGTAGCCACGGTGTGCGCGAACACGCACCGCGGCGACGCTCGCACCCACGATCCGCGCGATCTCCTCGTAGGGGCTGTCGCCAAACCAGTGCAACTCGATCACCGTGCGCTGGTTCTCGGGCAGGCTGGCCAGGGCCGCGTGCAGCCGCTCGGCACGCTGGCGATCCTCGATCGGCGTGCCGGGCTGGACCGTCGGCTCCGCCGGGCTGTAGCCGTCGATTTCGAGCGGCTGCTCCTTTCGTCGACCACGCCGCCGGTAGTGCTCGCGCACCAGGTTCAGGGCGATGGTGAAGAGCCACGGGCGCAGCCGCGAGTCGTGGCGAAAGTCGTGTCTTGCACGATGCATGTGCAGCAGCGTGGTCTGCACGATGTCGCGTGCCTCGTCGTCGGTCCGCAGTCGCCGCCGCACGAGCCTGAAGAGCACCGGACCGTACCGGTCGAACAGCACGCGGAAGGCGCGCTCGTCACCCGCGACGTAGGCAGCCATCAGCTGCTCGTCGCTGCGCTCGTCCTTCGGTTGCTCCGAGTCGCCCGGCATTCAGTAGGGCCCGATCCCCATGACGGCCCAACCCGTCAGGACCGTAGTCCGACATCAATCGTCGCGCGTTACAAGCTAAAGCAATCGCTTTCCGAGGACACCTCGGGCAGACCGTTGTGGCCGACGATCCCAAATTGGTAAAGCGTCTGCATTCGGATGACACCCGAAGGTGATTTGAATGAGATTCAGAACGACAAAAGTGGGTCCTCGACCATGAATGGCTGCGGGAGCAATTGACACCCGAAGGTGGCAGATCTAGCTACACGAAAGCGCGCCGCGTGCAGGGAAGAAGTTCGACACGCGCGGTGTCTCAAGCGCGCAACTTAGCAGAGGGGAAGCATCCGTGGGCTCGAAGTCACCCAACACCATCAACCTGGCTGACGCCATGAATGCGCGCGATCGGCGCGGTAAGATCGTGCTCGCACTCTATCGCTGCATGGCGAAGAAGGGGTACGCCGCGACGACCTTGTGCGACATCGCCGAAGAGGCGGAGATGTCGTCGAGCCACCTGCTCTACTACTTCCCCGGCAAGGAGGCGATCCTCGAGGCCTTCTTCAAGGCCGTCACCAATCGCATCGACAAGCAGGTCGCCGAGCTCGAGGACCGCGGCCCAGCGGAGAAGATCGAGGCCATCGCGGATCTCTTCCTGAGCGGAAAGGGCCTGCGCAAGGTCGACCAGGGCGTGATGCTCGACCTCTACGGACAGGCCGTGCAGAACCGCACCATGCGCCGTGTGAAGGTCATGCACGACCGACGCATCAAGGACATGTTCGTGGAGCTCTTCGAGCAGACACCTCTCGCGCCGGACACGACCGCCGAGGAGGCGGCGCAGTCGGCCTACGCGATGCTACTGGGCCTGCGAGCCAACTCGTTCTACGACAGCCAGCTGACGCCGGCGGAGACCAACCGCCTGTTCCGCAACACGCTCTTCAGACTGGCGGGGTTGCAGCCCACACGAACCCGACGCCGCAAGTCCGCTTAGGTCGGATTTGAACTGAGGAGCAATCGCCGAGGCTCGCCCAGGAGCGGCTTCGTCCTCGGGCAATCCTCGACGTGGCGCCGCCACGCCTCCGGTTGTCCCTAGCGGCCGCGCTCGCTCCTGAACGAAGCTCGACGATTTCGAGTGGCGGGGGCGGGTGGTGCTGCTCGGCGTTCGGGCGCGGACTCGAGCTCGGGTACGCTGCGTCTCTTCACTCCTGGTAGGCTCCGGGCATGGATGACCGGACTCCGGCCCAGTCGCGCGTCGAGATGACGCAGATCGTGATGCCGTCGCACATGAACTACCGGGGCTCGCTCTTCGGCGGGATCGTCGTGCAGTGGATCGACGTCTGTGCTGCGGTGTCCGCCATGCGCCACGCCGGTGGCGGCAACACCGTGACCGCGTCGATCGACCGACTCGACTTCCTCTCGCCGATCCATTTGGGCGACGTGGTGATCCTCCAGTCCCAGGTGAACTACGCGGGACGCACGAGCATGGAGATCGGGTGTCGGGTGGAGAGCGAGGATCCGGCGACGGGCATGCGGCGCTATTGCACCAAGGCCTACCTGACCTTCGTCGCGCTCGACGATGCCAGCCGCCCACGGGAGATCGCGCCACTGTCCCCCGAGACGGAGACCGAGAAGCGCCGCTACGCGGACGCCCTGCGCCGGCGCGAGGAGAGGCTCGCCTCCCGACGCTCGCTGCTGCCGCGCTAGGCTCGGCCCACGATTACACCGTTTGCTGTCACTTTCTTCTTGACTCAATTACGACAGTGATTAGTGTAACAGTAGTTGATGGTTCAGCGACTGGTGAGTCGCCCACAGACGGGAGGAAGACCATGTCAACTACGCAGAATCAAAAGACTTCGACTGGAACCTGGGCCGCGATCGCGGTCGGCGCGTCGGTGGCAGTACCGGTATTGGCGGCCATCGCATTCCCGGCCCAGGCCGCATTCCTGGCCCCCCTCGCCCTGGCCGTGCCCTTCATCTCGATGAGTATGCTGGAAGGCGCCGTCGCGGCCTGCTGAGGGCCGCAGGCGCCCGGGCCCGGCGCTTCAGCCCCGGGGCCGAGGGCGCCCTCAGCCGACCTAGAACTGGTTGGCGTCCATCGCGCCGGTCCGCCCCGCGGGCTTCGGCGGAGCCGCCCTGGGGGCCGCGGCTGGCGCTGCGACCGGCGGCTTCGGCACCGGCGGCCGCACCGGAGCGGGCGACGGCGGAGGTGGTGGTGCAGGAGGCGGGGCTCGCGAGGCCTTCGCCTTGGTGGCCGCGGCCCGGCGACGGGCCTCGCCGCGTGCCGCGCCACGGCGCGGGCGCTCCTTCTCGACCGCCCTGTCGGGAGCGGGCTCGACGACCGGTGCCGGGGCGGGTGGGTGGTCCGCCACGGCCGGCCCCGCGTCGGGCGCCGCCAGCGCCTCGCCCGGCGGCGGCTCGAGCGTCCCGACCGCCGAGACCTCCGCGGGCTGCACCCCCCCGCCGCCGGCCCGGTCATCGCCGAACAGGCCCGTACCGAAGAGCGGCAGCACGTTGAATGCGGAGAGCCCACCGAGGATGCCGAGCAACACCACCAGCACGGCGACGCTCTGCCCGGTGCGCTTGATCGGCACGCGCACCGGCCCCTCCGACACCAGCGGCGTGGTCCCCATCTCGGCGCTGCTGCGCCGCTCGGTCGGGTCCGGCCGCGTCACCGCGAAGCTCTCGCCGCGGGCAAAGGGCTCGAGCGCACGGGCCAGGCTCTCGATGTCCGCGTAGCGCTGCCCCGGCTCCCGTGCCATCGCCTTCAGGACCACGCGTTCGAGCGTGTGCGGCACGCGCGCGTTGAGCGCGCTTGGCCGCGCGGGCGTCGCATTGGCAATCTCCAACACGAGTGCCCCGTAGTTGTCAGCGTTGAAGGGCACCCGCCCGGTCAGGGCCTCGTAGAGGATCACGCCGAAGGCGTAGACGTCGGCGCGCTGGTCGACGCCGCGACCGCGGATCTGCTCCGGCGCCATGTAGTAGGGCGTCCCGATCAGCATGCCACTCTTGGTTAGGCGGTGGTTGCTGCTGCCATCGCGGGAGCTGACCTTGGAGATGCCGAAGTCCAACACCTTGGGTCCGCGGTAGGCCCCGTCCGGATCGCGGCACAGGAAGATGTTCTCGGGCTTGAGGTCGCGGTGAATCACACCCGTGCGATGGGCCGCGGCCACACCGCGCATCGCCGGAAGCAGGATCTGGATGACCTGATCGGCCTTGAGCTCCCGCCCCTCGATGCGCTCGGCCAGGTTCTCACCTCGCAGCAGCTCCATCACCAGGAAGGTGGAGCCGCCGTGCTCACCCACGTCGTAGATGTCGACGACGTTCGGGTGGTCGATGCGCCCGGCGGCCCGCGCCTCCCTCACGAAGCGCTCGACCGCGTCCTCGTCGGCCGCCAGATCGGGGTGCATCCACTTGAGCGCCACCCGCTTCTCGGTCACGCGGTGACGCGCCGCGAAGACGGCACCCATGCCGCCTTCGCCGACCATCTCCTCGATCTCGTACTTGCCGCCGACGACCTCGCCGGGCTTCGGCATCGTGCGCTCTGTCACCGCACGCCCCTGTCTCGAGTTGCGTGTCCACTAGCGTACGCGCTGGCCGCGGGAGTGTCACTTGAGCGTGGAACCTACAGGCACACACCCGATGGCAGACGCGCGCGCCCGACCGGGGTAGGCTCCCGCAGCCATGGCGCGCAAGGGCAAGACAGGGAATGCGCTGCTGTGCTCGCCAGCCGCCAGCGCTCGCCTCGCCGTCGCGCGTGAGTGGCTTGCGACACTCAGCCCGGGGGAGCGCGCCCTCGTCGTCGTGCCCAGCGCGATGGCGGGCGCGCGCCTGTGTCAGCCACTGGTCGCCAACGACGAGGCCCGCTTCGGGCTGCAGCGCACCACCTTGCCGGAGCTGGCGCTGCAGCTGGCGATCCCTGCCCTGGCGGAGCACGGACACGCGCCCGCAGACGTCACCGCGGAGCAGGCGCTGATCGCGCGCGCGCTCGCGAAGCTCGAGCACCGCCGCGCGCTCGGGCGCTTCGCAGCCGTACACGATCGACCGGGACTGCCGCGCGCACTCGGCCGCACGCTGCACGAGCTCTCCATGGCGGGAACCTCGACCGAGACGCTGGCACAACACGACCCGGACCTGGCGACGGTGCGGCGCGCCTACGCGGAGGAGCTCGAGGCGGCCGGGTTGATCGACCGCGGCGGCGTCTTCGCGCTGGCCGCCGAAGCCGTGGTCGATCGAGGACCCCAGGCGCGGCGTCCGTGCCTCTGGCTCGACGTCCCCCTGCGACAGGCGCGCGAGGCCACGCTCGCCCGCGCTTTGCTCGGCCAGGCGCGCTCCGCGCTCTTCACCGCACCCACAGGGGACAGCCGCACGCTCGCGTTGCTCGAAGACAGCCTGCCGCTGGCGCGCGATCCGATCAGCCCCACGCTGTGGGACGACGCCCTGCGCCGGCTGCAGGCCAATCTCTTCGAGGCATCGGCGCCCCGCGGTTCCCTGGGCGGCGCCGTCACCGTGCTATCAGCTCCGGGGGAGGGGCGCGAGTGCGTCGAGGTGGCGCGGCGACTGCTGCTCGAGGCCCAGTCCGGCACGCCCTTCGATCGCATGGCGGTGGTGATGCGCGGATCGGGCGGCTACCACCACCTGCTGGCCGAGGCGCTGGCCCGCGCGGGCATCCCTGCCCACTTCACCGAGGGCAGCACGCGACCGCACGCTGCCGGCCGCGCGTTGCTCTCACTGCTGCACTGCAAGCGCGAGGGCCTGAGCGCGCGGGCCTTCGCTGAGTACCTCTCGCTGTCGGTCACCCCGGCGCCGATGGATGAGGACGCGGGCGAAACGCGGGCTCCTGCGGGCGAGCGCGAGAAGCTCGCTTGGGCCTCGGCGCGACGCTGGGAGCGGCTGATCGAGGACGCGGCCGTGATCGGTGGCCTGCCGCGCTGGCAGCGGCAGCTCGAGGCGCTCGAGCACCGCCTGGCGCACGAGGTCGAGGAGCTGGAGCGCGACGGGGGCGACACCCGCACGCTCGAGCTCGGCCCGATCTCGCTCGAGCAGCTGCGCGGCTTGGCGCTGCCCCTGCTGCACGCGGTCGACGCACTGCCCGAGCGCGGGGCCTGGAGCGAGTGGCTGCAGGCGCTCGACGGGCTGGCCACGCGCGCGCTCACCCAGCCCGAGGGCGCGCGCGCGGCACTCGCCCAGCTGCTGCCCCTGGGAGCGCTCGGGCCGGTCGGCATCGACGAGGTGCTGCGCGTGCTCACGCCGCTGTTGTCAGAGCTGCGCGAGCCCCCGCGCGGCGACGCCGCGGGCAAGGTGCTGTGCGGCTCGATCGACCGCGTGCGCGGCATGGGCTTTGCGCTCGTCTGCGTGCTCGGCCTTGCCGAGAAGATCTTTCCGCAGAAGGTCTCGGAAGACCCGGTCCTGCTCGACACCGCCCGCGGCGCGCTGCCGGACGACCTCGAGCAGAATCCCGAGCGTATCGCCCAGGAGCGCCTCGCGCTGCGCGTCGCGGTCGGCGCCGCCGACCGGCGCGTGATCCTGAGCTACCCGCGCGTCGACCTGGAGCGCGGGCGACCGCGCGTGCCCTCGTTCTACGGCCTGGAGGTGCTGCGGGCGGCGGAGGGCGAGCTGCCCGGCTACGGTGAGCTGATGCGGCGCGCCGAGGCCGCCGCATCAGCTCGCATCGGATGGCCGGCGCCGTCCCAACCCGAGCTGGCGATCGATGAGGCCGAGCACGACCTCTCGCTGTTGCACGACATGCTGCGTCGTGAGGACCGCGAGACCCGCGGCGCGGCCCGCTACCTGCTCGAGGTCAACCCGCACCTGGCCCGCGCCCTGCGCTTCCGCGCGCGGCGCTGGAGCGTCAAGCGCTTCACCGCCGCCGACGGGCTGGTTGAGCCGAGCGAGCGCGCCCGCGCCATCCTGGAGGAGCGACGACTGGGCGCGCGCGCCTACTCGCCGACGGTGCTGGAGACCTACGCCAGCTGCCCCTATCGCTTCGCGCTGCGCGGGTTGCACGGCCTGCGCCCGCGTAGCGCGCCTGCACCGATCGAGGTGATCGATCCGCGCCAGCGCGGTGCCCTGATCCACGACATCCAGTTCGAGACGCTCAGCGCCCTGCGCGACCGGGGGTTGCTGCCGCTGTCGGAGCTCGGGCTGGCGGAGGCGCTGGCCATCATGTCGGAGTGCGCCCAGCGCATCGCGGCCCGCTACGAGCGCGAGCTGGCGCCGGCGATCCAGCGCGTCTGGAACGACTCGGTGAGCGCGATCCAGCGCGACCTCTCGCGCTGGCTGTCGCGCATGGCGAGCGACCCGATGCAGCCCGTGCACTTCGAGCTCGCCTTTGGCTACACGCGCCTACAGGACCGCGATCCGCACAGCACCAAGGAGCCGGCCGTGCTGACCGACGGCACGCGCCTGTCCGGAAGCATCGACGTGGTCGAGCGCGCGGACGGGCACCTGCGTGCCACCGATCACAAGACCGGCAAGGCGGTCGGCCCCGACGGGCTCGTGATCGACGGTGGGCGCACGCTGCAGCCGCTGCTCTACGCGCTCGCCCTCGAGCGGCTGATGCCACAGGAACAGACGGTCGACGGCGGACGGCTCTACTATTGCACCGCCGACGGCGGCTTCGAGCAGCGCGCGGTGGTCCTCGATGAACGCACACGCGCAGCGGCCGGCCGCGCCCTGGCAGTGATCGACGCCGCGATCGAGCGCGGCTTCCTGCCCGCCGCGCCCGACGAGGGCGCCTGCGAGCACTGCGACTACCGCGTCGTGTGCGGTCCCTACGAGGAGCTGCGCGTCAAGCGCAAGGACCGCGACAGCCTCCACACCCTCCACCGGCTCCGGGAGGAACCATGAGCGCCCGCGCGAGGGAGCCAAACAGCGACGCCGAGGCCCGGGCCCGGATCGCGGAGGACCTGGACGCGACACTGGTGGTGGAGGCGGCAGCGGGCACCGGCAAGACCACGGCGCTGATCGGACGCATGCTCGCGATCATCGGCGCCGGGCGCGCGCGCCTCGAGCAGATGGTCGCGGTCACCTTCACCGAGAAGGCCGCCGGCGAGATGAAGCTGCGGCTGCGCGGCGAGCTCGAGCGCGCCCACCGCGAGAGCGTCGACGGGGACGCCCGGTCGCGTTTCGAGACCGCCCTTTCGGAGCTCGAGACCGCGCGCATCGGCACCATTCACGGTTTCTGCGCCGACCTGCTGCGGGAGCGGCCGCTGCAGGCCCGGGTCGATCCGGCCTTCGAGGTGATCGCCGAGGACCAGGAGCGCGCCCTGCTCGAGCGCGCCTTCGGTCGTTTCCTCTCAGCCGCCCTGGAGGACCCGCCGGAGGGCGTCCGACGGCTGTTGCGGCGGGCCGGGCGCACCAGCTCCCCCACCGAACAGCTGCGCGCGGCCGCCCACACGCTGAGCGGACAGCGCGACTTTCCCGCCGCCTGGACACGCCCGGGCCTCGACCGCCGGACCGAGATCGACGAGGTGATCGAGCGCCTCGCGCGGCTCGCGGCCCACGCGCCGCGCGCCAGCTCGCGCAGCGATCCCCTCGCGCGCGATCTCGGCGAGCTGGCCGGCTGGCTCGCGGAGCTGAGCGGCGCCGAGGCCTTCGCCGAGCGCGACCACGACCGCCTGGAGCACGAGCTGTCGGCGGTGCTGCGCAAGCGCATCTGGACGCGCAGCGGACGCGGCAAGAACTTCGCACCCGACCTGCCGCGCGAACAGGTGCTGGAGGAGCGGGCGGGCGCACGGTCGCAGCTCGAGGACCTGGTCTTCCGCCTGGAAGGGGACCTGGCCGCGCTGCTGCAGCAGGAGCTGCAACCGGTGGTGCACGCCTATGGCGAGCTCAAGGCCGAAGCCGGAGTGCTCGACTTCCTCGACCTGCTGCTGTGCGCGCGGGACCTGCTGCGCGCGCAACCGCAGGTGCGCGACGAGCTGCGCGCGCGCTTCGCCCACATCTTCGTGGACGAGTTCCAGGACACCGATCCGCTCCAGGCCGAGATCCTGCTCACCCTCGCGACCGAGGGCGAGGTCGGGCTCGGCGCCGGCGAGTCGATCTGGAATCACCTGGAGCAGGCGCGCGTGGCGCCCGGCAAGCTCTTCCTGGTGGGGGACCCGAAGCAGTCGATCTACGCGTTCCGGCGCGCCGACGTGACGCTCTACGCGCGGATCAAGGACGCGCTGCAGGCCGGCGGCGCGGGCGTCGTCGAGCTCACGCGCAGCTACCGCGCCAACGCCGCGCTGCAGAGCGCGGTCAACGCCTCCTTCGCACCGCTCATGCAGGGCAGCGAGGACGGCAGCCAGGCCGACTACCAGCCGCTCGAGCCGGTGCGCGAGGCGCCCACCGCGCGGCCGGCCGTGATCGCCCTGCCGGTGCCGCGCCCCTACAGCCAGTGGGGCAACCTCCAGAACGCGGCCATCCAGAACAGCAGCGCGGACGCGGTCGGCGCCTTCGTCGACACGCTGATCCATCGCAGCGGCTTCACCGTGGAGGAGGGCGGTGCCGAGGTCCCGATCGCGGCCCGTCACATCTGCCTGCTCTTCCGCCAGCTGCGAAACTTCGGCGAGGAGACCCCACGCGGCTACGTGCGCGCGCTCGAGGCGCGGCGCATCCCCCACGTGCTCGTGGGCGGGCGCTCCTTTCACGCCCGCGAGGAGGTCCAGGCCTTGCGCACGGCACTGGTCGCGATCGAACGGCCGGACGACGAGCTGTCGGTCTTCGCAGCCCTGCGCGGCCCGCTGCTCTCGCTCTCGGACGATGCGCTCTTGCAGATGCGCCACGACCACGGCCGCCTGCACCCGCTGCGACCGCTGGACGAGGCGCAGCTCGACGAGGCGACCCGGGAAGTGGCGACCGCCCTTTCGTTGCTGCGACAGCTGCACCTCGCGCGCAACCGCCGGCCGATCGCCGAGACGATCCACGCACTGCTGACCGAGACGCGCGCCCACGCCGGGATCGCCATCTGGCCCACCGGCGAGCAGGCGCTGGCCAACGTGCTGCGCGTGGCCGACCAGGCGCGGCGCTTCGAGGCGCGCGGCGCGACCTCCTTCCGCGCGTTTCTGGAGCAGCTGGAGAAGGAGGCCGATCGCGGGGAGACGGGCGAGGCGCCCGTGATCGAGGAGGGCACCGAGGGCGTGCGCATCATGACCGTCCACCGCGCCAAAGGCCTGGAGTTTCCGGTCGTGATCCTGTGCGACCCCACCACGCCGCGCGCCCGCAGCCTGCCGTCGCGCTACACCGACCCGGCGCGCGGGCTGTCCGTCTGCCGGCTCGCCGGTGCGGCGCCGCTGGAGCTCACGCAGCAGCGTGAGAGCCTGCTCGCGCGCGAGGAGGCCGAGGAGGTGCGGGTGGCCTACGTGGCGGCGACGCGCGCGCGCGATCTCCTGGTGGTGCCGTGCGTGGGCGACCAGCCGCGCCCGGGCTGGGTGGACGTGTTGCACCCGGCGCTCTATCCGACCCCCGGACGGGAGCGAGACGCGACGCCGCTGGCCGGACACGAGGGCTTCGGCGGCGACAGCGTGCTCGAGGCGCCGGTTCGCGCGCAGCGCCACCCCCAGGAGTCGGTGAAGCCCGGCGTGCACGCACCGCGCGAGGGCACCCACCGGGTTGCCTGGTGGGATCCCGCCGATCTCGACCTGGACCGACTTCCGGCGGGGGGTCTGCGGCAGCACGAGCTCCTGACCGAGGCGGAGGATGGCGAGGCGGAGCGGGCGGGGCACGAGAGCCACGCGCGCTGGCAGCGCTTTCGCACCGAGGCGCTGGCTCGCGGCCGCGCGCCCACGCTGCAGGCGCGCCCGGTTACGGCGCTGGCGGACGAGCTGGCGGACGCGGAGGGCGCGGAGAGCGCGATCGAGCCGGTCGAGGTCGAGCGGACGGAGCATGCCATGGAGGCGTCCGGCCGCCCCGGCGGCGCGCGCTTCGGCACGCTAACCCACGCCGTGCTGGCCGACGCGCTCGAGACACCGGACGCGGAGCTGCCTGCGCTGGCCACCCTGCATGGCCGGCTGCTCGGCGCCACCGACGCCGAGGTCGCCGCCGCAGCGAAGGCAGCAGCCTCGGCCCTTGAGCACGCGCTGCTGGTTCGCGCGCGGGCGAGCAAGGACTGCCGGGTGGAAACCGCGCTCATGCTCAAGCGAGGGGGCGAGGTGATCGAGGGCACGGTCGACCTCACCTTCGTGGAGCAGAGCGCGGACGGACCGCGCTGGATCGTGATCGACTTCAAGACCGACGCCGATCCGGGCAGCGAGCTACGCTACGCCGCCCAGGTTGCGCTCTACGTGCAGGCGATCGAGCGAGCCACCGGCCAGCCCGCCACCGGCATCCTGCTCGCCGTATAGCTCCCCCTCAACCTGCCCTTGCCCCTGCCCGCCTCACTGACCGTGGCCTGCCCGCCCGCACGGGCAAGGGCAAGGGCAGAGTAGGGGTAGGGGCAAGTTCCGGCCGAGCTCGGGGCTACGGTTTTTGGAGCCGCGCCTTGGCGATCACGTTGCCGGAGTCGGCCGCGGCCTTCCACGCGGCCTGGGCCCGCTCGCGATTGCCAGCGCGCGCGAGCGCATCGCCGAGCAGCAGGTGGTGACGCGACTCCACCGGATATGCCTGGACTAGGCGCTCCGCCCATTTCACGGCTTCGCCCCGGTCCGTCATGTGCAACCCCGAGCGAACCAGCCCGACCAGCGCACGCCGGTAGTTGGGCAGCTGCTCGAGCGCCGCGCGGTAGCGGTTTGCGGCCATACGGAAGTTGCCCTGACGCTGGTAGTAGTGCCCCTGGTCGACCAGCGCCGCCGCCTGGGCATGCCGACTGGTCATGGCGGGTCGCGCGTCACCGCCGGCCGCCGCGGGCTCCTCGTCGAGCGCGATCTCCATGTCGTTGTCGGCCTCGGCCTCGGGCTCGGCTCCGGTCTCGGATTCGGCCCCGCCGGTCTCGGCTTCGGCTTCGACTTCGGCCTCGGTCTCGGCGCGGGCCTCGGTCTCGGCCCCGGTCTCGGCCGCCGCACCGGTCTCCCCCGACTCCGCCGGCTCCGCCAGCTGCACCATCTCGGCGTGGTCCTCGACCCGCTGCCGTGTGTCGGGAGCGCGCTGCTGCCAGATCAGGAAGACACAGGCCACCAGCGCCGCCAGACCCAGCGCCCGCGCCCACCAGTCCGGCCGCGCGGGTCGCAGCGAGGGTCGGCGCGAGCTGCGCTGCGGGGGCACGCTTTCGTCGCGGGGCAACGCCGCCACGGCTTCCTCCGCCCTCTCCGGTGCATCCTCATTCTCGTTGTCGTCTTCGTGCGCGGCCTCGTCTTCGTGCGCGGCCTCGGCCTCGTGCGCGTACGCGTGCGCAGCCTCGTCCTCATCCTCGTGGGCGCCCGCGTCCTCGTACGCGTCCTCGGCCTCGTACGCGTCCTCGGCCTCGGCCTCGTCCTCGTACGCGTCCTCGCTATCGCTCTCCTGCTCCGCGGACGCATCCGCCGCCTTCACCGCCCCCTCCAACAGCTCCGCCAGCCCGACCGCGGGGGTGGACTCATCCTCGTCGAAGCTCGAGCCCAGCGGGGGCGTGCTCTCGCCATCCTGCTGCCAGTCGACCACCTCCTCCTGGGGCGGGGCCACGCCAAGGATGCCCCCCGGCCCATCGAAGGACGATGCAACCACGGGCTGCTCGACCACCCTCGGCATGGTCACGGTGGGCGCATCGCTGATGGCGGTCACCTCGTCGTCATTCTTCGAGACCGTTCCGCTGTCCAGCCTGTGCGTTTTGGGCGGCGCGCTCTGCTGCGCCTCTAGCTCGTGCTCGAGAATGTGGCTGAGCGCATCCACGCGCCGCGCCAGGGTCAGGGGCCTGCCGCCGCCGGTCTGCGGATCCGTCCACTGCAGCACCCCGGCCACCAGCGGCGCGATGCGGGCCGCGCCCAGCTCCGGGTCGACCGTGGCAGTGCGCTGGCTGAGCCGGACCTCGGGCGGCAGCGACCGGCGCGTGATGGCGAGCACCTCGACCGGCGGGCCGGGCAGCTCCATCAGCTGGTCGCACAGCTCCACCACCCCAAAGCGTGCGGCGTTGCCGATGAGTACCAGCAGCGCGGGCGGATGCTTGCGCGCCGCGTCGGCGGCCTCCGCGGCGCTCGAGGCCCGCACCGAGATGCCCGCAGAGCGCAGCTCCGCGGTGAGGGAGTCCTGCAGCGGATCCGCGCCCACCAGCAGCACGCCCTGGGCGGCAGCCACATCGGAGACCCGGATGCCTTGCTCAGTCATGCACCACCAACCCTTCAAAATACGCGAAAGCCGCGCGCACGGCCATCACCCTTCCGGGCGGTGGGGACCCTCCAGAGGCCGACCTACATCTCCCCCGAACAGTCCTGCCCGCAAGGAGGCCTCTGGGATCGCCAGAGCCCGTCCCAGAACCTCCCGTCGATGCACTCTGGAGCGCGGCGGTGTCGAGCGGCGCGTCGGCGAACCGAGGCAATGCGCCGGGATTGTTGAGCGTGAGGCGACGCGGTGGGCGGTGGCGTCCCGCCCGGAAGGCGCCGCGAGGACGTTCTTTGAGATGGGTTCTAGTCGTCGGACCGCAGGGAGGCCTCGAGCAGCGCCTCCAGGTCGGGCTCGGGTGGGAGGTCTCCCTCCAGCTCGCGATAGGGGTACACGTCGCGCACCTTGCGGTTGAAGAAGGCGCCCTTCGAGGGCGCGCGCATCCACCAGTCGAAGACGCTGCGCGGCACACCGTCGTAGCGGTAGACGCGACCGTTGGCAAAGCGCACCTCGCACGCGCGCGACGCATCGTCGTACGCGATGCCCGCGATCACCTCCGAGCCGACCTCGACCTCCTGCACCGCAGCAACATGCGAACGGAGGGCGGGCCTGTAAAGGACGCGGACGCGCACGAGGACATTGATGTGGCGCGCCTGGCCCAATTCGACCGGCTCATGGGAGCACTGGGGACACGCCGTCCGCGCTCCACGCGATCTTCCGGCGTGCTAGCGTCGCGGCATGGCGAGGGAGATCTGGGACAAACCCGACCTGTCGGGGCGGGTGGCGCTGGTGGCCGGCGCCACGCGCGGGGCCGGGCGCGGCATCGCAGTCGAGCTCGGCGCCTGCGGTGCGACCGTCTACTGCACCGGGCGCAGCACGCGCGGAGCACCCTCCGACATGGCGCGCGCAGAGACGATCGACGAGACCGCCGAGCGGGTCACGGCGGCGGGCGGGCGCGGCATCCCCGAGCGCGTCGACCACACCCGCGCGGACGAGGTCGAGGCCCTCTTCGCCCGGGTGCGGGCCGCCGGCGACGGAGCGCTCGACGTGCTGGTGATCGACATCTGGGGCGGCGACCCACTGACCGAGTGGGGCAAGCCCTTCTGGGAGCTCGACCCGGCGCGCGGCCAGCGCCTGCTCGAGCGCGCCGTCACCGCCCACATCCTCACCGCGCGCTACGGCGCGCCGCTCATGGTGGGACGCGGCAGCGGGCTGATCATCGAGGTGACTGACGGAGACCGGGAGGACGACTACCGCCAGAACCTCTACTACGACCTGGCCAAGAACAACGCACGCCGGCTGGGTTGGGCGATGGCCCAGGAACTGACACCACGCGGCGTCACGGCCCTGTCGCTGACGCCCGGCTTCCTGCGCTCCGAGGCGATGCTCGACCACTTCGGCGTGACGGAGGAGACCTGGCGCGAAGCGATCGCGCAGGATCGCTACTTCGAGAGCTCCGAGACCCCTACCTTCATCGGGCGCGCGGTCTGCTCGCTGGCGGGCGACCCGGAGGTGGCGAGCAAGGCCGGGCAGGCCCTTGCGACCTGGCACCTGGCCGAGGAGTACGGGTTCACCGATGGGGACGGCCGCCGCCCCCACTGGCAGCGCTTCCTGCAGGCGCGGCAGGCCGAGGAGGGCGCGAAGCCGGATCCGTGATACTCAAGAGCGATGGCACGTCGCATGAGCGCGGTCGACCGCTACATGCAGCAGCGTCAGGCGATCCCCGTATCGAGCGACGAGGTGGAGCCGGTCTACGGCCTGCCGACCCTGACGACGCTCTCGCCCGCCGCCCCCGAGCAGCAGCAGGCCACGCCCGACCTGCTGCACCCCGAGCCGTGCCAGAGCATCGATCATCGCGCCGCGCGCAAGGCGCTCGAGTTCGCCTTCACGGCGGGTGACTCGGCTGGGGTCGCGAGCGGCGCGCTGACGACCGCGGCGGGCTGCGAGTCGCGCTTTCAGCCGGACGCCTTCGCTGGCGAGCTCTTCCTCGACGAGCTGATCGAGGGCGTGCTGCGCTTCGAGCTGGAGGGGCGCAAGGCACCGCTCGCCAAGGACCACCTGCGGCGGCTCTTGTGCCAGCCGCCGGCGTCGCGGGAGGTGGTTCGCTTCCGCCACGAGGTCCTGCGCGAGCTGCACGGCAGCGCCCCGCTACTGCAGGCCCTGGAAACGGTCTACGGCAAGCTCGTCAAGCTCCTGCAGCTGTTCGACGAGAGCAGCGGACAGAGCCGCTACGACCTGCCGCGCTGGCGCCTGGACCTGCTGTCCGCCCTGCGCGAGCTCTTCGAGAGCATGCACGGCCCGTTCGAGCACGCGCGCTCGGGGCTCGCGCGGCTGCACGCCTTCTCGGCGCTGGTGCTCGAGTCGAAGGGCTTCGCCGAGCTGCGCGGCCTGCTCGACTTCGAGGGCGACATGGCGCGCGTGGACCTGCACCTGCAGGTGGGCGTCGACGGCCGCGTGCGCAAGCTCGACATCCTGAAGCTCGAGGAGCACCGCACCGAACCCTTCTACCGTGGGCCGATCGTGCGGCTGGTATCGCGCATCGTGACGTTCCTGCGCGGCTACCGCTTCGGCAACGTGGAGCTGGTCGAACGCTGGTTCGAGCACGTCTACCTGGGGCTGCTCGAGTACCTGCCCCCGGTGCTGCAGCTGCGCGGGGACTTCGAGTTCTACCTGTCGGCCTGCCACTTCGCGAAGAGCGCCGGCGAGAAGGGCCTGTCGGTGTGCATTCCCGAGCTGCTCGGCGACGACGCGAGCGCCCCGCGCAAGCTCGAGGCACTCTTCAATCCGCTGCTGATGCTGCAGGAGCGCCTCCCGGTGCCGTGCACGCTCGAGGTCGACAGCCTGCGGCGCAGCTGCATCGTCACCGGGCCCAACTCGGGCGGCAAGACACGGCTACTGCAGGCCATCGCCCTGACCCAGATGCTGGGCCAGTCCGGCTTCTTCGTGCCCGCGCAGAGCGCCCAGCTGCGCCCGGCGTCGGGGCTCTACGTCTCACTCGGCAACGAGACCAGCGCCGATCAGCAGGAGGGCCGGCTCGGCACGGAGCTGCTGCGCATCCGCCACCTCTTCGAGCACGCGCGTCCGGGCTCGATGATCGTACTCGACGAGCTGTGCTCGGGTACCAACCCCTCCGAGGGCGAGGAGATCTTCCAGCTCGTGGTGGGGCTGCTGCGCGAGCTCGAGCCCGAGGTCTTCATCACCACCCACTTCCTGCAATTCGCCCAGCAGCTGGCGGAGGATGCGGACCGTCTGGCGCTGTGCTTCGTGCAGGTCGAGCTCGACGCCGAGCGGGTGCCGACCTACCAGTTTCTTCCAGGCGTGGCCGAGACCTCGCTGGCCCAGCAGACTGCCGCGCGGCTCGGCGTCTCACGCGACGAGCTGCTGGCGCTGATCCGCCGCCACCGGCGCGACTAACGCGCGAGCGGCCTTGCAGGAGTTGAACGTGCCCCTGCCCTTGCGCTTGCCCCTGCCCGGGTTGCCACAGCAGCCTTGATCGAGGTGGCCAACCGCGTCGAATGAGCTCGGGCAGGGCAAGCGCAAGGGCAGGGGCACGTTCGGGACACGCTGTGACTGGCGTACGGGTAGCGGATCGTTCAGGATGCCGCCCGGTGTCCGAGCCCCATCCGATCGCCGGTCTGACCAGCGCGCAGTTCGCCGAGGCCGCCCGCGCGCGCGTGGGCCGTGGCCACGGGGTGGCGCGCGCCTTCTACCGGGATGCGGTCGGGGCCGGGCGCTTCGAGCCCGAGGCCCACGGGCTCAGCGCCGCGCCGGCTGCGAGCTACCGTGCGAGCTTCGCCTTCGCGCTGCCGGAGGTGCTGCGCACGGTGGAGGAAGGCGAAGGCGCAATCACGGCCAAGCAGGTGCTGCGTCTGGCCGACGGCCTCGAGGTGGAGAGCGTGCTGCTGCCGATGGGCCACGGGCGCCACACCCTGTGCGTCTCCAGCCAGGTCGGCTGCAAGATGGGCTGCACCTTCTGCGAGACGGGACGCATGGGCAAGCTTCGGGACCTGGACGCCTCCGAGATCGTGGGCCAGCTCCTGGTCGCGCGGCACGTGCACGGCTGGCCGGTGCGCAATCTGGTCTTCATGGGCATGGGCGAGGCGCTCGACAACTTCCACAACGTCCTGCAATCCCTGCGCGTGCTGACCGACCCGGGCGGCCTGGCGATCGCCCAGGAGCGGCTCACGGTCTGCACGGTGGGGCGCGTGGACGGCATCCGCCATCTGGCCGATGCCGGATTCAAGCGCCTCAACCTCAGCGTCAGCCTGAACGCCCCGGACGATCCCTTGCGCGACGAGCTCATGCCGGTCAACCGCAAGACCCCGCTGTCGAAGCTGCAGGAGGCCCTGCGGGGCTACCGCCCGCGCGCGAACTTCGCCCTCGGCGTGAACTACTGCCTGCTGCCGGGCATCAACGACGCCCGCGAGCACGCGACCGGTGTCGCCCGCTTCTGCGCCCCGCTCGGCCGCGTGATGGTCAACGTGATCCCGTACAACCCCGGGACCGCCCCGCTCACCCGCGCGCCCGGCGACGACGAGGTCGACCGCTTCATCGGCTGGCTCCGCGACGAGGGCCTGCCCGTCCGGCGCCGTATCACCAAGGGTCGCAGTGTCATGGCCGCCTGCGGACAGCTGGGAAACGTCGAGCTCCGCCGCTCGCGGCGCGGCTAGCTTCGTGTCAAAGGCCTGCGCCTACGACTCGGCGGCCGCGCCTTCCGGCGGTCTCGCGGAGTGGCGCTTGGCGAGAGACTCTCGAATCTCCGCGTGACGCGCGGGATCGATCTTGTACCGCGCGTAGAAGTACGCGGCTCCCAGACCGAATGCTGCCGCTACCGGCCCGTCCACCAGACCGAGCATGACGAGCACGTCCTCCGGCACCTCGCCGACCTTCGAGCCCGACTCGAACCCGATCAGGTCCAGGGCGATGCCCGCGACGAGGTGGCCTGCCGCCTGCGTGACCTTCCCGAAGAAGGAGCGAGCGGAATAGAAGACGCCCTCCTGCCGCCGGCCCGTGGCCAGATCATGCTCGTCGGCCACGTCACCCAGCGCCGACATCACACTCATGGTCAGCGTGGAGATGCCGAGGTAGAAGACGAAACGCTCCACGAGCAGCATTCGATAGATGAACGGGTCCGAGTTGTCGGGCAGCAGCCCGAGCAGCCGCAGCGTGATGGGAGCACCTGCGGATATGGCCGCCACGGTGAGACCGCCCAGCATCAACGCGCGTTTGGAGTAGCGCTGGTGCATGCGCGGCACGAAGAGGAACATCAGCACGAAGGCGGGTGGCACCGCGAGCGCGAGCTTGCCGATATCTGCGACCGGGACCTCCCAAAAGAACCGCGTTAGATGGGTTGCGAGCGTCTCCCGGACGCCGAGGAACGGGCCCAGACACACGAGGCCGATCAGCAGGTAGCGGTAGTTCTCGTTCTGCAGGCACGAGCGGATCTCCGCGATGAACTGCTTGGTGCTGAACGGGGGGAGGTCCGGGACCTTGCTGAGTTGGGCGCCGCGCTTCGCGGTAGCTACGGCCGTGAGCACGATGATCGCTGCACCGAGCAGGCCAACCACCGCGCCCATGTTTGCGTACGCCCCCACATCGTCGATGCGACCGCTTGCAGCGCCCAGGTACTGGAAACCCGCGACCGAAACAGCCACACCACCGACCATGCCGAAGATGGAGTTGTAGCTCATCAGTACCGAGCGCTCCTTGTACTCGGTCGCGAGCTCGGCTCCGAGGGCCAGATGCGGTACGTGGTAGAAGGTCTGGAACGTTCTCAGCATGATGGTGAGCACCATCAGCCATGAGAAGAGCAGGGCCTGCGAGCCCAGAATGAACGCTGGCGGCGCGTAGATCAGATAGAAGCAGGCGCCAAACGGGATCGAGGCGACATAGAGGAACGGATGGCGTCGTCCCATGCGCGAGCGCCAGCGGTCGGAGATTGCGCCCACCAGCGGATCGGAGACGGCGTCGAACATCAGGGAGATGCTGACCGCCATGCCAGCCAACGCGCCGGATAGACCCAGCACGTTCTGGTAGAAGATCATGTTGAAGGCGTTGAACGCGATCAACACGCCCGCCTCAGCTGCGGCGCCCACGCCGTAGCCCGCCTTGGTTCCGATCCCTAGCTTGCCTGCCACTGCGCCTCTCTTACCCGCGGGGCCCCTTATAACGGACCATCACTGGCTGGCGCTACTCAATCTGATGCACGAGGGCCGAAACAGATGTCTCGGCGAACCCGGACGTTTTGAATTGGGTACAAACGGAGTCAGGCGCGCCTATTCGGGGTACTCGTAGGGGCCGATGTCGAAGCCGGCGCCTGCGGGCCGCGGGTCGCCGGCGTAGTCGGTGGTCATCACGTCGCTCACGTCGGTGCCCTGGTCGATCAGCTGGGTGCTGTCGGCGGTGGGCGTGAAGTCGAAGCCGGCCGGGTCGACCAGGTTCAGCGCCTCGAACTCGGCCGCGCTGGAGAACTCCAGGTTGTTGCTGGCGCCCACGGCGCCGTCGAGGTTGTAGGCGAAGCCCTGGGTAAACTTGCCGACCACGTTGTTGGCCACGGTGATGTTCGGCCCGCTGTTCTGCACGGAGATGCCGTGGTCGTCGATCATGTCGTAGAGCAGGTTGTTGACGATCGAGACGTTCTGGGCCGGCACGTCGGTCATCACCAGGTGGGCTCCGAACTCGATGAAGCCCGAAGCCGAGGTGTGCAGGATGTTGTTGGCGATCACGAGCCCGTCCACCAACTCGGTCTGCATGCCCTGCTCGACCTTGATGACGATGCCGACCGAGTTCTCGTAGAAAAGGTTGCTCTCGATGCGGTTGTTGATGGCCCCGCCCATCGAGTCGCCGCCGAGGTGGATGCCGATCGCCTGGATGCCGTAGAAGGTGTTGTATCGGTAGACGCCGTTGTGGCTCCGCCGCACTTTCAACCCGTCGGTCGCGCTGTGCACCACGTTGTGCTCGAAGAGCACGCCGTCGCAGGCCGAGATGTAGAGCGTGTGCACCAGGTTGTCGGGCGGGGGTAGGCCGTTGTTCTCGAACTCGTTGTACTGAAAGCTCACGTTGTTGCCCATCACGTAGATGCCCATACCCATCGTGTTGTTGGCGATGCGCGAGCCGTGCACCAGGTGGTCGTTGCCGTACATCGTGATGCCGGTGGCGTTGCCCTCGATCGTGAGCTTGGAGAAGACCAGGTGGTGGGGCAGCTCTGGATGCAGGGACTCGTTGATGTAGATCGCGGTCTGGCCGCGCGTGATGCTCGCGGAGGTCAGGTGCAGGTCGTCCAGACGGAAGTGGTGCGACGGCCCCGTGCGGCTGCTGCGGAGCGTGAAGGTGTTTCCCATGTGCTGGGAGACGATGGTGGGCTGCTCGCCCTCGCCATAGGCGCCGAGCACGATCGGATCCTCTTCGGTGCCAACGGCCGTGCGGACCTCCAGCGTCGCGTTCGCGTCCCAGCTGTCGCCCTTGCGCAAGAGCACGTGGGTGCCCGGCGACGCGCCGTTGATGAGCTCGAGCGCCGCCTCGAGGCTGGCCTTGGGGCCGTCGCTGCCATCGCCGCTGGGCTCGGGCAGGCTCCCGCTCCACGCGTCGTCACCCATCGAGGAGGACACGTAGAAGGTCATCACCGCGTCGGGCAGCGGCAGGGTGGGACCGGCGCTCGGCGGGGTGCCGGCGTTCGAGCCATCACCGCCGGGCGAGCTGCCGCTGCCGGCGACGTTGCTGCTCCCAGGCGAGTCATCGCCGCCGGGCTCGCTCGACCCGCCCGGGCGGGGCCCGCCGTTGGAGCCATCGTCGGTCGACGGGCCGTCACCGCCGTCGTCGGCGCCCGGCGCGCCGCTGCCGTCCTCGGTCGGCTCGCCGTCCATCTCTCCACCACACGCGGCGACCGCCAGCGTGAGACCGCTCGCGAGCCAGTAGCTTCTCAGCACGTGTCCCATGCCGCCCAGGGTAGCAGCATCTCGCCGCGGTGGAGCGTGCGCCGCCGCACAGTCACAGCGTCGTAGGAACTCCCTGCGAAGACTCCCCAAATGTCTACGGTGGGGCGCCCGCACGACAGGTACGGACAAGGCCGACGTCTGTCCGCCGGCACTGCAATCCGAAGCAGACCGCGCTCAGGCAGGCGCTCCGGGGACCGGATTGCGGACCAGCCGGGTGCCCGCGGCGGTCGCGATCAGGGTGTCGAGCCAGCGGCGGCCGTCGAAGGTGTAGAGGATCTGGACGCCCGTGAGTTCGCCGTCCTCCAGCGCCGCCAGCGCGCTGCGCAGCGCGAGCTGCCCCTCGTCCGACATGGCCCGTGCACGCTGCTTGACGCGGACCTCGTGGACGACGGCCAGGGCCTCGAGGTCGGCGGCCAGCTCGCGCACGCCTTTCGCGTCGAGCTCGGCCTGCTGCAGCGGGCGCAGCTCTGGCGCGTCGCTCATGGCGCCACCGGCGGCGGCGAGAGCTGCGAGAAGGAGTCCCGCTGATCGAGCGCGGCCGACGGGCCGTGACATTGCAGACAGCTCGTGCGCCACGGATGGGTGGTGACGATGCCCTGACCGAGCACGCCGTGACAGCTGTTGCAGCGCTCACGCATGAGCGTGCTGTGGGGCACCGTCGGCGGCGCGCCCGGCGCGGCGCGCTCCCCCGACGGCTCGGCCAGTCCCTCGAACGTGTTGCCCGCGACGGCGGGCGCGGTTGCTGCGACCGGAGGCGGCGCGCCCGCTGGCGCGTGACACTGGACGCAGCTCGCGTAGGGCGCGTGACTCATGGCGGGCGCCACACGCTCACCCACCACGAGGCCGTCCGCGTGGCAGCTCATGCAGTTGGGGTAGTCGCGCTGATCGATGGCGTGGGGGATCACCGGGGGCGCACCGGCGAACGCGCGGTGCTCGGCGCGGGCCGTGCGCGCGGCGGCGAGCGCCTCGGCGCTGCGCACGACCTCCGCGGTGAGCTCGGGACGCTGGTGGCCCATCGCGGCGAAGGCAGTCGCATGCCGATCGAGGTCGGCCCCATAGGCGCGGTCGCGCAGCTGTCCATAGGTGGGCGCGGGCTGCACCTCGAAGCCGGCCCCGTCGCGCGGCGCTGCGGCGTGGTAGCCGGCGGGCTCCGGGACGCCTCGGGTCCAGTAGACCAGGACGACGGCCGCGGCGCCGAGGCTGAGCGCGACTCCGATCAGGGTGGCGCGCGGGCCGGTCTTCACACCGGGGAGGTTCACGTGGCCTTCGCTCCCGGCTTGCGCACGCGCGCGGCGCACTTCTTGTAGTCAGGCTGCTTCGACACCGGGTCGTGAGCGTCGAGGGTGAGCTCGTTGATCAGCAGCTGCTCGTCGAAGAATGGCACGAAGACGGAGCCGCGCGGCGGCGCACCCCGGCCGTCGAGCCACAGGGGCAGGTCGAGCGCGCCACGGCGCGTCTCGAGGCGGACCATCTCACCGTTGCGCAGGCCCAGCGCGCGGGCGTCCTCCCGGTGCATCTCGACGTAGGCGTTCGGCATGGCCCGGCGCAACGCGGCCACGCGCATCGTCATGCTGCCCGTGTGCCAGTGCTCGAGCACGCGCCCGGTACACAGCCAGAAGGGGTACTCGGCATCGGGCACCTCGGGGGGCGTCGCGTGGGGGTGGTACCAGATCTGGGCGCGGCCGTTCTTGCTCGTCGAGTGGTAGAAGGAGAAGCCCTCTCCCTTCTCCACGTACGGGTCCTCACCCTCGACGAAGCGGTAGCGGGTCTCGTGCCAGATGCCGTCATCGCCCTTCACCACCGGCCAGCGCAGCCCGCGCGACTTGACGTACTCGTCGTAGGGCGCCAGGTCCTTGTGCTTGAGGCGGCTGAAGCCGCGGTACTCGCTGAAGAGGCGCTCGTCGACGTTGATGTCGTAGTAGCGCCTCCAGTCCCAGACCGGGACCTCCTTGCCGGCCGCGTCCTCCATGTGGAAGAGGAAGCGGCCGTCCCGATCGAGCATGCCCGGCACGCCGAGGTCGTGGAGGCGCTTCGCGACCGCGATCACCTGCCAGCAGTCGTCGCGCGCCTCGCCGGGCGGCTCCACCATCTTGAACCACTGTTGGGTGCGGCGCTCGGAGTTTCCGAAGATGCCGTTCTTCTCGACCCACATGGCCGACGGCAGCACCAGGTCGGCATGGCGAGTGGTCTCGGTCGGATAGACGTCGCTGACGATCAGGAACTTGTCGGCCAGCTTGCGGCTGGGCTGGAAGAGCTTGCGCACGTTCGGAAGGCTCTGCGCGGGGTTGGTGACCTGGACCCACAGGGTGTCGATGCCGCCGCCCTCGGTGCTGAAGGCCTCCCACATCTTGACCGTGTGGAAGCCCGGCTTGGCCGCGATGCGCCCCTCGGGCACGTTCCACAGCGCCTCGCACTGCTTGCGGTGCTCCGCGTTCTTGACGATGCGGCCCCCGGGAAGGGCATGGGCGAGGGTGCCGACCTCGCGCGCGGTGCCGCAGGCGGAGGGCTGGCCGGTCAGGCTCTGGGGACCGTCGCCGGGTTTGCCGAAGTGCCCGCTGAGTAGGTGCACGCCGTGGATCAGGCGATTCATGGCGGTGCCGCGCGTATGCTGATTGGCGCCCATGCACCAGAGGCTGGTGATGCGCCTCTTTCGGTCGGCGAAGAGGCCGGCCAGCATGCGCAGCTGCTCCACCGGCACGCCCGAGAGCTCCTGCACCCGCTCGGGCGTGTATTCGGCCAGCTGGCGCTCGTAGCTCTCGAAGTCCATCGCCTCACCGAAGAGCGAAGGCTTCTCACCCTCGGTGCGGAAGCCGCAGTGCTTCTCGACGAACTCTCGATCGTACTTCCCCTCCCGCAACAGGATGTGGGCGATGCCGTTGGCGATGGCCAGGTCGCTGTGGGGCTTGAACTCCAGGTAGTGCTGGGCGAAGGAGGTGGTACGCGTACGGCGCGTCCCGATGTCGATCAACACGACGCGCTCGCCACGCGCGCGGCGGTCGATGAAGCGCGAGAACAGGATGGGATGCATTTCGGCCGGGTTGTTGCCCCAGGCGATGATCACGTCGGCCGCGTCCAGGTCGTCGTAGCAGCTGGCCGGCTCGTCGACGCCGTAGGTGCTCAGGAAGCCGGTCACCGCCGAGGCCATGCACAGCCGCGCGTTGGGATCGATGTGGTTGTTGCCGAGGCCGCCCTTGATCAGCTTCTGATTGGCGTAGCCCTCGGGGATGGTCCACTGCCCGCTGCCGTAGATGCCGAAGCGATCGGGCGCGGCGGCGATCCGCTCCGCCACGATGTCGAGCGCCCGATCCCAGGAGATCGGCACCTGCTTGCCGTCCTGCTTGAGCAGCGGGCGCGTGAGCCGGTCCTTGCCGTAGAGCGCCAGCCCCACGTGGTAGCCCTTGACGCAGAGCAGGCCCTTGTTGACGGGCGCGTCGCGGTCGCCGGCGACTGCGACCACGCGCCCGCCGTCGACGCCCACCTGCACGTGGCAGCCGGTGCCACAGAAGCGACACGGCGCCTTGTTCCACTTCACGCCCGCGTTCTGCAGGACCTTGAGCTGCGAGCGCGCGGGCCCCGCCTCGACCGCGGCCGCGGCGGCCGCCATGGCCGACATCTTGATGAACTCCCGACGCTCCATGTCAGCCTCCCTCACCCGCGTGGTGCTGCTCGGGCCTGCGGCGACGGCGGCGCGGCAGCGAATCGACCGACTCGACGTCGGAGAAGTCGTAGAAGATGACGTCGACGAAGACGCCGTCGAAGCGCTGCAGCCCCTCCACGACGGCCTCGTCCTCGGCGGGCGAGCCCGTCTCGGAGACCAGCGCGACGCGCAACCCGGACAGGACGCCCCTCGTCAGGCACGGGTCGGCTTCGACGTGCGCAAGGACGCGCTCGCGCACCGCACCGTCGGCAGGCAGGGTCACCATCAGGCCACTGATCGGCATCAGCTCTTCCTCCGGGGTGGCGGGATGGAGCGATGCAGCTCGCCGGCGAAGGCCTGCAGCGCCACCTTGATCGCGACGATGTAGAGCATCCCGCCGAAGGCCCAGATGCCGAGCGTGACCTTCCACTCGTTCGCGCTCGGCATGTAGGTCACGACCTCATGCAGGGTGCTGGGAATGAAGCCGGGGATGATCAGGCCCATGCCCTTCTCGATCCACACGCCCACGAACGTCATCACCAGCCCGACGTTCATCAACAGGGGCCGCGACTGCACGTTGTGCTGGACCAGCAGCAGGATGGCGAATCCGTTCAGGGCCACCGCCGACCAGATCCACGGCACCAGCTCGGCGTGCCCGTGCAGACCGACGAAGAGGTAGCGCGCCGAGGCGGTGTGGGCTCCGCCCGAGTAGAACTCGGTGAAGAGCTCGCTCAGCAGCATGAAGAGGTTGATGATGGTGGTGACACGCACGACCTGGAGCAGCGTGCGGATGGGGCCGTCCGGCACCATGTAGCTCGTGAGGCGCTGCACCAACTGCAGGGTGATGATGATCGCCGCGGGGCCGGCGATGAAGGCGCTGGCCAGGAAGCGCGGAGCGAGCAGCGCCGAGTTCCAGAAGGGACGCCCACCCAGGCCCGAGTACAGGAAGGCCGTCACGGTGTGGATCGAGATCGCCCAGGCGATCGACAGCAACACGAAGGGCACGTACCAGCGCGGATTCGGCCGGCGCATCAGATAGCGCTGGTAGACGATATAGCCGACTACGTGCAGGTTCAGCAGCAGGTAGCCGTTGAGCACGATGACGTCCCAGGTGAGCATCGAGATCGGCCAGTTGAAGCGGCCGAGCCCCGGGATCATGTGCCAGAGCCGGTCCGGCCGGCCCATGTCGACGACCACGAAGAGCAGCGCCATCGCGATCGCGGCGATCGCCAGCAGCTCGCCGATGATCGTCACGTCGTGCATCTTCTGGTCGCGGTAGACGTAGGCCGGAATGACCATCATCACGCCGCCCGCGGCGAGGCCGACCAGGAAAGTGAAGTTGGCGATGTAGAGTCCCCACGAGACGTGGTCGCTCATGTTGGTGGTCGCCAACCCGTGGACCAGCTGCTGCGCCCAGGCATTGGCGCCGACCAGCGCTACCACCGACAGCGCAGTCATCACGGCGTAGAAGCCCCAGCTGCCGTCGGTGGACGCGGACAGCGCCCGCCACAGGAACTTGGCGTAGTTGACCCTGTGGTCGATCGTGCTGATGCGGTGGGAGGGTGTCGCCATGGCGAGGATCAGGTGTCGAAGAAGTAGAAGAAGCGCGGATTGGTCCCGAGCTCTTCCTTGAGAACGAAGACGCGCTTGTTCGCGAGCACCCAGCGGATCTCGGACTCTGGATCGAGCAGGTTGCCGAAGACGCGCGCGCCCGTGGGGCAAGCCTCGAGGCAGGCGGGCAGCCGCCCCTCGCGCGTGCGGTGCAGGCAGAAGTGGCACTTCTCGACGACGCCCTGGGGCCGGACGCGATTGCTCAGGTACGCCTGGTCGGGGTTGATCTCGTCGGCCGGGATCTCGGGCTTGTGCCAGTTGAAGCGGCGCGCGTGGTAGGGGCAGGCCGCCTCGCAGTAGCGGCAGCCGATGCACCAGTTGTAGTCGACCACGACGACGCCATCGTCCTCCTTCCAGGTGGCCTGCACGGGGCAGACATCGACGCAGGGCGGGTTCTCGCACTGCTGGCACTGGACCGGCATGTAGTACTTGCCGGGCGCTGGCACTGCGTGGTCGTAGTCGGCCCTCCCCTGCTCCATGTCCATCGTGCCCTGGGTCATCTCGAGCACGCGGATGTAGGAGTTGTTCGTGCGGCGGTCGTGGTTGTTCTCGTGGTGGCAGGCCTCGGCGCACTTGCGGCAGCCGATGCAGACGCTCAGGTTGAGCGCATAGCCGAACTGGACGTCGGGCAGCGGGCGCGGGTCGCGGATGCTGACGTCGGCGCCGTAGTCGCGGGCGGTCTCGGCCTCGAGCCGCCGCAGCACGTCGGCCAGCCCCGCCTCGGTGAGCTCGCGATAGTGTTGCTGGAGGAACTCCTCCTTGTTCGTGGCCTGCACGAAAGCGGCCACCGGCGCGACGGCGTAGGCGAAGGCGCTGCCCCCCAGGCTGGCCCCGAGGACGCGCAGGGCGCGGC
Organism: Myxococcales bacterium; assembly: GCA_028817855.1. Taxonomy (GTDB): domain Bacteria; phylum Myxococcota_A; class Polyangia; order Polyangiales; family JAFGIB01; genus JAOUOP01. Next base: position 15,437 of record JAPPOT010000210.1, on the reverse strand, counting down.
GGCGCGTGACCCTAGAACCCATCGCAAAGCCTCCTCGCGGCGCCTTCCGGGCGGGACACTACCGCGCACCGCCTCACCTCACGCTCAACAATGCCCGCGCATTGCCTCCGTTCGCCGATGCGCCGCTCGGCACCGTCGCGCTCCAGAATCCACCCACGGGAGGCTGTGAGATGGGTTCTACTCATGGCCCGCTCCGGCTCCGAAGAAGCGATCGCGCGGCGGCGCCGCGGGCAGCACGCGCGGATAGGCCGGCACATGCGGGTCGTGGCAATGGATGCAGTGGTTGCGTGTGCGCGGCCCGCGGGCGAGGTCCCAGTGGCCCGCCATGCCGCCGTGGGCACCGTGGTCGTAGTCGCGACGCTGGGTCCCGTGACACTGGCTGCAGAGCTGCATGGCCTCGGTCAGCTCGAGCTGCTGGCCGTCGGCGAGCCTGAGTCGGTCGCGCCGGTTCGGGTCGTGGCAGGAGCCGCAGGTGTTGCCGCCGTGCTGCACGACCAGGCCGGTGTGTGGCCCTGCGACCTCGCTGGCCTGCGCGGGCAGCGCACCGGGCTCGCCGTTGTGACAGGTACCGCAGGCGACCACTACCGGCGCACCGGTGGGCGCGCGCTCGCCCGTGGGCACGCCGCGCAGCGAGGCCGGCAACTCGATGGTGGTGTCGTGCAGGGCCGCGCCCGACGCATCATCCGCGCGCGGTTGGTCGGTATCGGCGAAGTACTCGGCGGATGCCGCCTGGCACGCGCTCGCAGACGCTGCGAGCACCACCAGGGTGAGCTGCACGGGTGGGTAGGTCGCGGACCTACGGTGTACGGCGCGTCGATGCATGAGCGCGGGCGTTCCCTGCGGCTCGGCAGGAAAGAAAGGACATCCAACCGCGCAGCGACGTACGCACCCATACGGGGACGTCAACGGAGAAACGGAATCGGATGAATCTTTGGGAAGGGCGCGTGGCGCACGCGGCTACATCGGCGCACCGCATCGCCGAACGCGGCTGGCGAAGGCGACGCCGCGGCGCCTGAACGCGCAAACGCTCGCTAGTCTTGGGCGCGCGCAATCACGGCGTCGGCAAACTCGCGCGTGCCGAGGGCGCCCCCCAGGTCCCGCGTGCGCTCGCCGGCGCCGAGGGCGCCGTCATAGGCGCGCTTGATGCGCTGGGCCGCCTGGCGGCAGGCCTCGTCGCCACGCGTGTCGGACAGGTGATTGAGCATCATCGTCCCGCTCATCAACAACGCCAGGGGGTTGGCCAGCCCCTGCCCAGCGATGTCGGGCGCCGAGCCGTGCACGGCCTCGAAGACGGCGTGCTCCTCGCCGAAGTTCGCGCCCGGCGTCACGCCCAGGCCGCCCACCATGCCGGCGCACAGGTCGGAGACGATGTCGCCGTAGAGGTTCTCACACAGCAGGATGTCGAAGGGCGACGGGTCCTGCACGAGCCGCATCGCGGCCGCGTCGATGATCATCTCCTCGTAGGCGATGTTCGGATACTCCACCTCGTGCACCCGCCGGGCTTCCTCCAGGAACATCCCGTCCGTCATCTTCATGATGTTCGCCTTGTGAAAGACCGTGATCTTCTCGCGCCGCTTGTGGGTCGCATAGCGGAAGGCCCACAGGGCGATGCGGCGGCAGGCCTTGCGCGTGGCCACCTTCATCGAGATCACCACGTCCTCGGCGACCGTGTTCTCGATCCCGCTGTACAGCCCCTCGGTGTTCTCGCGCACGATCACCAGGTCCACGTCGCCGAAGCGCGTCTCCACGCCCGGCATCGTCCGTACGGGCCGCACCGCCGCGAACAGCTTGAGCGTCTGCCGCAGCTGCACGTTGACAGAGCGGAAGCCGCTGCCGATCGGTGTCGTGCACGGCCCCTTGAGCGCGACCCCGTACTCCTGGATCGCCGCCAGCGTCGACTCCGGCAGCAGCTCCGACTCCCCGGCCGAAAGCGCGGCCTCGCCCGCGTGGCGCTCGACGAAGCGCACCGGCGCCCCTACCGCCTCGAAGACGCGGTAGACCGCCTCGATCACCTCGGGCCCGATGCCATCTCCAGGAATTGCGACCGCCGTGTGCATGGCCGCAATTCTAGCGAACTTCGGCGCCGGCTACAGCAGTCCCTGGACGGGGGCCGGCATCTCGTCCGCGATGCGGATGATCGGGATGCCGGTCTGGGTGTTCTCGTGCATCTCCTCGAAGCAGCGCGGCAAGTCCTCGAAGCTGTAGATCTCCTTGTGGATCGTGGGCTTGAAGACGCGGCCGTAGAGCTCGGTGGTGGCACCGCAGCCGATCACGGTCTCGTAGTGAGTGTGATCGATGGTCACCTGCTTCACGCTCATCAGCGTGGTGTTGTAGGAGACCTCCTGCGACAGCTGCCAGCCTGAGCTGACGTTCACGCCGCAGCGCGCGCTGACGGTCAGGCCCGCCTCGAAGCAGGGGCCGCGCAGCATGTCGCAGACGATGTGGAAGCCCTCGCCGTCCGTGAGCTGCTTGACCCGCTTGTTGAAGGCGCGGATGTCGTCGCGGCTCTTGAAGCGGTTGAATTCCTTCTGGTCGATGCCCTTGATGCCAAACTGCTCGAGGGCCTCCCGGCGCTCGGCGCTGCCGGCACAGAAGAATGCGTTGTGCCCATCGGCCGCAGCCAGCTGCAGGAAGAGCTCGCCCACGCCGCCGCCGAAGCTCATCACGTTGAGCACCGAGCGATGCTCGGTCGAGGCCTTCACGCGGAACATGCCCAGGGCGCGCCGCCACATGTGGTACGCCGTCGGCGCGCGCAGGGGCAGCGCCGCGATCTCCCAGAGGCTCAGTCCGCAATCGAGCGGAGCCTTTACCAGCTGCCAGTCCTCGACCACCGCGTCCTTGCCATACCAGCCGATCGAGTCGGGCGCGTCGTATGCCCAGATGCGCAGTGGGTAGCCGTAGTCGTCGGGCTCGCCGTTGCAGTGGGTGATGACCACGTCGCCCGGCTTGAACTTCGTGACCTGGTTGCCGACCGCGGTCACCTCACCCACGGCGCTGTTGCCGGGAAAGATCTTGCCGCCGCGTCCCTCGGCGATGTTGACCGTGTCGGCCAGGGCGGCGTGCTCGATGTTGTGCTCGGCCGACACCGCCAGGATCCGCATTCCGACGTCGCGCGGCCCGAGGTCGCGCAGCTCCAGGTCATCGAGCTGGACGATCTTGGAAATGTCGACCTTGTCGTAGTCCCCGCCAGCTCGCTCGGCTTCGGCGGCCACGGCCTCGGCGGTGATGCAGTACGCGCGTGTCATGCTCATTGCTCAAACCTCGAAGAAAGGGTCAGGCGGACCGGGACTGCGCCCAGGGCTGGCCCGCCGGGGGTGGTTCCATACACGGTTTTTGGACCCGGAGGTAGCCTCCGAGGGCCGGCTCGCCGTGTGCCACCTGGGACCTGCCCGTCCTACACACGGCGGGCGTCATACGACGGCCCCGCCCGCCGCACAACCGCCGGCCGGATCGGCGCCCCTCAGCCGACCTCGGTCAGGATCTCGATCTCCGGCGCACCGGCCAAAACCTCGCCAAACCTCGCCACCGCGGCCCGGAAATGCTCGGTCTGGGCGTGGACGCCGAAGGCCTCCTGGTCTTTGTAGCGCTCGATCATCACGTAGGTCCCTGCCTGCTGGGACTTGCAGAGCTGGTACATCACGCAGCCCTCCTCCTTCTCCAGCACCGTCTTGGCCAGCTCGGCGATCAGGGCCTCGAAATCACCCTCCTTGCCGTCGGCCACCTTCAGCTTCGCGATTACTGCGATCATGATCAGGGTCTCCTCTCGGGCCGGGCAGTGTGCACTCTCCCGGGGGCCCCGTCACCACGCTGGCGGAATGCGTCATCGATTGCCGAGGGCCCCCGTTTTGAGGGACAATTTCCAGGCTGCCCGCAGGATTGCGCGGACAGCCGCCTGCGGAGGCTCACCATCGGGACAAAGCTCGCTGTCCTCGCGCTCCTACTGGTGCTCGGCGTGGCCGGTTTTGCCGGCTTCTCCCAGCACAAATACGGGAGCATGAGCGAGACCCTGGACGCTCACATCGCGACCTACAAGCGTCAGCGCTGGGATCGCCGTGTGCACCGCGGCGCCGCCAAGGACGACAACGCCGCCCAGGCCACGTGGGAGGCGCTCGCGGGCATGGCCCCGCTGAGCGCCGAGCAGCGCGAGCAGCTCGCCTCGCAGCTGCACTACGGACAGCCGCTGAAAGAGGAGCAGGCCGCGCTGATCAAGGAGCGCGCCGCCCACCTGGCCAAGCTGCGAGCGGCCACCCGCAGTGCCTGGTCGATGACCGTGCTGCCCGCCGAGCAGGGCGACGGCATCAAGGTGCCCGACTACGCCCTCTTCATCGACTCGGTTCTGTTGCTGCTCGCCGACGGCGTGGCGCGGGGCCCCGATGACTGCCTGGCGGTGGCGGCCGACGTGGTGCGGCTTGGACAGGATCTGGTGCCCGGCGCACCACTTGAGGCGGCGAGCATCTCGATGCGCGCGACCAGCATCGCCGCTCCGGTGATCACGCGCTGCGCCCAGCAGGCCGACGCCGACGCGCTGCTGCGCACCGCGCGCGAGCTGCGCGGCATGGCGACCAACCCGCCCCCGGTCGGCGGCGGCATCGAGCTGGCGGACATCGTGGCGATGGTGCAGCTGCGCAAGCTCGCGGACATCTTCTCCGACGAGGGCGACGAGACCCTGCTGGTGCGCCTGCGGCGCCGGCCCGCCATCTACGCGGCCTGGCAGCACTTCGATCGCCCCACACGCTGGCGCGAGCTGAGCGCGGTCGAGTACCCCGACTCGCTCGAGACCTGGCGACGCGAGCACGAGTGGCGCTCGCGCTCGGGCTTGATGCTGGTCGGCGACGCCACCGGCGGCGTGGTGGGCTGGCTCTACGACGACATGCGCGGCCAGGCCCTGCTGCGGATCCTGACCGTGGGGCTCGCGACCCTGGGCGAGCGCGCGCGCTACGGGCGCCTTCCGAGCGAGCCGGCGGGCCTGGGCGACCGCGCCCTGCGTGATCCGTACAACGGACAGGCACTGCACTGGCGGCTGTCTCAAGACGCCGACGAGCTGTCGATCTGGTCGGTGGGCGAAGACCGCCGCGACGACAAGGGGGCGCGCGACTGGGCGGACCAGGCCCCGATCGATGTGGTGGTGCACTTCGCGCTGGTGAGCACCAAGCCGGAGCCGAAGAAGGCCGACAGGCGCCGCCGGCACTCGCGCAAGAAGTGAGCGGCGCAGTCGCGGAAGATCTTCCGCGACCGGGCAAGACTCGCGTCGACGGGCGCCAATTTGCGCCCTGCAGGGCGCCACAGATCGTCCTGAGCGCCACGCCCCGTGGCCGCCCCTTGACACCTACATCGGCTAGCCCGGAGCGTCCCATGCGCAGGGCAATCGGAGCTTGTTGAGCTAGGGAGGGGCGAATGACCTCGCTACAGGATCGGTGGGCGGTTGACGACGAAGGCCGGGGCGTGACGCCCTTCGACGAGGCCTACAGGCGACTGGTCAGCCGTGCCCAGGCCGGAGGCGCCCAGAGCGAGACCTGGCTGCCGCTAATGTACGCACGGCGCTCCAATGACAGGCGGCTGGCACGCGCGCTGCTGGCCTTCGCGCGCGAGCGCACCGCGCCCCTCGAGGGCGTGGATGCGGCGCGCAGCGTGCTCGAGCTGGCGGATGCCGCGCTCGACGGTCAGCTCGATCGGGATCTGTGCTCGCGCCTGGCCCACAACCTGCTCGATGAGGCCTACGCGCGCGTGTCCGAGGACAAGCGCATCGACCGCTTCTTCGGCGAGAAATGCGTCTCGTCGGCCGCGCGCCTGGCCAGCCGCGTGGAGGACCCGGTCTCCTTGCGCGACGCGATCGAGGTGATCCGCTCAGCCGTGGCGATGGATGCGGTGGCGGGCCACGATTGCGGTCGCGCCGGGCTCGGCGGCGACCCGGGGGAGCTGCAGGCCTCCGCACGCGAGGTAGAGCAGCGCGCGCTCGCCCACATCCGCTCGGCCGGGCTGGGACTGGACTGACCCCGAGGGGCCACCGCGCACCCCTCGCGACACGCCCGCAGCTGTGCATACTTCGGTCCCGGAGGCACCCAGCAGGCGATGAAGATCACGCGAATCCTGGCACCGACCGACTTCTCCGAGCTCTCCCGCCACGCGGTGGACGAGGCTGTGGACCTGGCGAAACAGCTCGATGCGGAGGTGGTGCTGCTACACGTCTGCCCCCTGCTGGTCTACGCGCTCGAGCCCGACGTGGTGCCCGATGACCCGGCCTTCGAGCAGGAGCTCAAGAAGCGCCTCGGCGAGCGCTTGCAAGCGCGGGCCGCGGAGCTGGCCGGTGCCCGCGTGCGCACGCTCCTGGTCGATGGGAACCCGAGCCTCAAGGTCGCTGAGGTCGCCTCTGAAGAGGACTGCGACCTGGTCGTGATGGCCACCCACGGTCGCACCGGAATGGCGCGCTTCACCCTGGGCTCGGTGGCGGAGCGCACCGTGCGCAGCAGCCGCGTGCCGGTGATGACAGTCCCGGCAGCGCACTGAGCCCCACAACCCGCCGTACGCCGGCCGGTCTCCTGGTGCATGTCGACATCCGCCGTGCCTTCGCGTATCAGTGTACGCGGGTGTAGGTGGCGTCACGAGATGTGCGCAAAGATGCTACCATTTGAGGACATGCGTGGGAGCGCCTGGGGGGCGCTGCTGGTGATGTGCGCCCTGGGCATGGGCGCTGGCGGCTGCGCGGCCGAGACGGCGGCGGCGGGCCCGGAGGTGGCCCTGCGCGTCGAGGCGGTCGTCTACGGGGGCGATGACCGCCAGGACTACTTTGCCCACCCGGACGCCGCGACGCGCGAGCTGGCCGCCTCCTCGGGCGTGGCGCTGATCGACCGCAGGCTGCTGGAGGCGATGCCGGACGGCGAGGTTCGCTACCCGACCGAGACCTTCGGCGAGCTCTACGACCTGTGCGAGGGCGAGCGCTTTACCGAGCAACCGAGCTTGGCCCACTGCTCGGGCACCCTCGTCGAAGACGACCTCGTGCTGACCTCCGCCCACTGCCTCGACGTGGTGCCGTGCGAGGAGCTGCAGCTGGTGTTCGGCTTCCTCTACCGCGAGGAGGGCGAGCTGGCGCCGATGATGCGCGACAACGTCTACGGCTGCAGCACCGTGGAGGCTGAGCAGCGGCGCGACCCCAGCGGGCGCGAGGTGGACCACGCCTGGATCCGGTTGGACCGACCGGTCTCGGGCGCTCGCCGCCCTGCCCGGATTCACGTGGGCGACGAGCCACTCGCCCGCGGCGAGCCGCTGACGGTGATCGGCTTCAGCGCCGGGCTGCCGCTGAAGATCGACTCCGGCGCCGAGGTCGTGGACGCCCGCGGGTCCACGCTGGACTTCTTCCGTGCCGACTCGGACACCTTCCACGGCAGCTCCGGCTCGGGCGTATTCGACCGCGAGGGCCGGCTGCGGGGAGTGCTCGCGCGCGGCGCCGACGACTACATCCAGGTGCACGCCGACTGCACCTCCGTGCGCAGCGACGAAAACGACGTGATCGAGCAGCGCGAGGAGGCGACCTACGTGGCGCGGGCGATCGACGCGCTGTGCGACGGCGACGGCGCGGCACGCGAGCTGTGCGCGGCCCATGCCGCGGCCGACGCGATCGGTCCGATCGCACGGGTAACCGCCTGCGCCGGTGTGCCGGGCGTCCCCTCGGGCAGCGGCACGGCCGCCGCCGCGGGTCTGCTGCTCACCCTAGCAATGCTGCGTCGGCGACGCGCGGCCTGAGCGGCGCGGGGCTCACTCCGGCTCGCCGCCGGGCACCGTGATGACAGGACACTCGGCCATGCGCACGACGCGCTCCGCGACGCTGCCGAGCACGAGTCGCGGCAGGCCGGTGCGCCCGTGGGTGCCCATCACGATCAGGTCCGCGTCCTCCGAGAGCTCGACGATGCGGGCATGCGGCGCGCCCTCCAACTGCTTGCCGGACGCCTCGATACCCGCCGCCTCGCAGGCCGACACGGCCGCCCCCAGCTTCTCGTCGGAGCGCTGCTTGAGCTCGTTCATGAACTCGGAGGTCGCCGCCATCGCAGCCGGACCGTCCTCCCAACCGACGTAGAACGGCAGCTGAAAGACATGCACGAGCTCCAGCTTCGCGCCCAGCTGCTTCGCCAGCCCCCTGGCGAGCTCGAGGGCCGCCTGGGAAGACGGGGAGAAGTCGGTGGGGCAGAGTATCGTCTTGATGTCGGCCATGATGCTGGGTCCTAAAGTGCACCACCGCGCGGACTAAAAGCAAACGCTTGCGGGGGCAGCCGGGGTGGGCATCTTGGTCTATGGGGCTGGCCGCCGTATGCTCGGGCCGGCTTTGGCAAACCGGAGGCTGCCGCCGTGAACATACAGAAGCTGCTCGTGACGACCGATCTCTCCGAGGCGTCCAAGTGCGCGCTCGATGCGGCCAACTCGCTGGCCAAGCAGTTCGGTGCCTCCGTGACGCTGCTCACCGCCCTCGACTTCGAAGGGGAGTTCCCGCCCGGCGTGCTGAGCCTCTCCCCCGAGAAAGACAAGGCCCTGCGCGAGGAGCTGCGGGGCAAGGTGCGCGAGCAGCTGGAGGCGCTCAAGGGCAGCCACTTCGACGACGAGGTCCGCGTCGAGACCGCGCTCGTGGAGGGCGGCGGCGCCGCGGCCGCCATCACCGACTACGCCGAGAAGAACCCGCAGGATCTGCTGGTGATCGCGACCCACGGCCGCACCGGCGTCGGCCGGCTGCTGCTCGGCAGCGTCGCCGAGCGCGTCGTACGCACGGCCCCCTGCCCGGTGCTCACGATCCGGCCGAGCTAGCCCTCAAACGGCCCTTGGCACTGCCGTTGCCCGGCAGCGCAGTTGCAGGGTGGGCAGGGGCACGTTCTACTTGCCCGGCTTGCGCACCGTCATCACCGGGACGCTCGAGGTCCGCAGCACGCGCTCGGCGACGCTGCCGAGCAACATGCGGCCGAGGGCCTTGCGGCCGTGCGTCCCCATGACGATCAGATCCGCCTCCAGGTCCCGTGCGCGATCGCAGATCACGACGTGGGGCAACCCGCTGTCGACGTGGTGGGTCATCTGGGCGCCGTGGTTGCAGCGCTCCACCATCGCGATCAGATCCGCCTCGCGCGCCTCCTTGAGCTTGGCCTCGACCTCCTCGCGCATCGGCAAGACGTCGTCGGGGAAGATGTCGGTCGGCAGCTCGAAGACGTGCAGGGCGGTGACGCGGGCGCCCAGCTTGCGCGCGAGCAGCGCCGCGTAGGTCAGCGCGAACTCGGAGGTGTCGGAGGCGTCCACCGGGCACAGGATGTGGCGGATCGCGCTGCTCTCGGGCTCGGTCGGCATGGTCCCAAACCTACGCGCCCACGGCGCCCACGCCAACTACGGGGCCCCTTGACCGGTCCCGATCACTGGTTAGGTTGCTTGTCGTACAGGCCGCGAGCACAGCAATAGCGGCCGCTTTTTCATAGCTCCCGCGCGAAACGCGCGGGCTTCAACGCAATCACCGCAACGCGACCGGGCGGCCGCTCGGGAAGCGATGGGAGAGATCTACCCGGCGACGGGAGAGGAGAGCGACATGGGCAAGATCATCGGAATCGACCTGGGCACCACCAACTCGGTCGTCGCCCTGATGGAAGGCAAGGACTCCAAGGTCATCGTCAACGAGGAGGGCTCGCGCACGACCCCGAGCGTGGTCGCGTGGGACGACGAAGGTCAGATCCTGGTGGGGCAGATCGCCAAGCGCCAGGCGGTGACGAACCCCGAGAACACAATCGCCTCGGCCAAGCGCTTCATCGGCAAGCGCGCCAGCGAAGCGAAGGCGGACATCACGCGCGCGCCCTTCAAGGTGGTGGCGCGCGACAACGGCGATGCAGCTTTCGCGGTCGCCGGTAAGACGGTGGCGCCGCCCGAGGTGAGCGCTCACGTGCTGCGCAAGCTCAAGAGGGCGGCCGAGGACTACCTCGGGCACGAGGTCAGCGAAGCAGTGATCACGGTGCCCGCCTACTTCAACGACTCCCAGCGCCAGGCCACCAAGGACGCCGGCAAGATCGCCGGCCTCGACGTCAAGCGCATCATCAACGAGCCGACCGCGGCCGCCCTCGCCTACGGCCTGGACCGCAAGGACGAGCAGGTGGTGGCGGTCTTCGACTTCGGCGGCGGCACCTTCGACATCTCCGTGCTCGAGGTCGCAGACAACGTGGTCCAGGTGATGGCGACTGGCGGCGACACCGCGCTCGGCGGCGACGACGTGGACCACGCCCTGATCGAGCACCTGATCGACGCCTTCCGCAAGGACCAGGGCATCGACGTGGGCCAGGACAAGCTGGTCCTGCAGCGCCTCAAGGACGCGGCCGAGGCGGCCAAGATCGAGCTCTCGAGCAAGCTCGAGACCACCGTAAACCTGCCCTTCCTGACGGCGGACGCGACCGGCCCCAAGCACCTGAACGTGAAGATCACCCGCGCGGCCTTCGAGCAGATGATCGCCCCGCTGGTCGAGCGCACCATGAGCGCCTGCAAGAAGGCGCTCGAGGACGCCGGCAAGGCCCCCTCGGAGATCGACGAGGTCATCCTCGTCGGCGGTTCCACCCGCATCCCGAAGGTGCAACAGGCCGTGCGCGAGCTCTTCGGCCGCGACCCCCACAAGGGCGTCAACCCCGACGAGGTCGTGGCGGTGGGCGCCGCGGTCCAGGGCGGCGTCCTCAGCGGAGACGTGGAGGACGTGGTCCTGCTCGACGTCACGCCCCTGTCGCTCGGGGTCGAGACCCTGGGTGGCGTGATGACCGCCCTGATCCCGCGCAACACCACGATCCCGACCCGGCGCGAGGAGGGCTTCTCCACCGCCGACGACGACCAACCCAACGTGGACATCCACGTGCTGCAGGGCGAGCGCACCGGCGCGGGCGACAACCGCACCCTGGGACGCTTCCGCCTGGAGGGGATCGAGCCGGCACCGCGCGGCACACCCCAGATCAAGGTGACCTTCGACATCGACGTCAACGGCATCCTGAGCGTGACCGCGCGCGACGAGCGCACCGGCCGCGACAAGAGCATCACCATCACCGCCAACAGCGGACTGTCCGAGTCCGAGGTGGAGCGCATGGTGGCCGACGCCAAGACGCACGAGGCCGAGGACCGCAAGCGCGCCGAGGAGGTCGCCGCCCGCAACGAAGCCGACCAGCTCTGCTACGCCGTCGAGCGCAAGCTCGAGGAGGAGGGCGCTGCCCTCGATGACGCGACCAAGCAGCCAATCCAGGACAAGATCAAGGATCTGCGCGCCGCCATCGAGGCCCACGATGCCCCCTCCATCGAGCGCACCCGCAAGGAGCTCGAGGCGCTCGCCTCGACCCTGGCGCAGACCGCCACCCAGCCGCCGCCCGCAGGCGCCGAGGGTGACGTCATCGACGCCGAGTTCGAGGAGGGCGACAGCCACGCGGCGTGAGGACTGGGCGGGGTCGTCGGCCTCACATCAATCGCCGAAAGCGATAGAAGAACTGCTCGAGCACCCGCTGCCCGAGTGAACGAAAGCGCCAGTTGTGCGGGTCCACCCGCACCGAGCCGGCGATGTCCTCCTCCATGCGGGCCTCGAGCCGCCCCGCCACCTCGATGTCCTCGACCGCGACGTTGATCTCCAGGTTGTAAGCCCAGGAGCGGTAGTCGATGTTGTGCGTACCCACCGTGCACCAGCGCCCATCGACCACCGCAGTCTTGGAGTGGAGGATGCTCTGCGGCCACTCGTAGAGCTCGATACCGCGGCGCATCATCCAGCTGTAGAGCCGGCGCGTGGCGTAGGTCACGGCAGGCACGTCGCTCTCGACGGGCAGCAGCACCTTCACGCGCACGCCGCGCTCGACCGCACGCGCCAGATGTCGGCGCACCCGGAAGCTCGGGATGAAGTAGCTGTTGGTGATCAGCAGCCGCTCGCGCGCCATGCGGATGCGCGCGAGGTAGGCCCGCTCGATCGTCTTGCGATGCTGCCGCAGGTCGTTGGCCAGCACCCGCACGCGGCTGTTGCCGCCCTCCCCTGTCGCCGGCAGGTCATCCGCCAGGGCCGCATCGAGCCCGTCGCCGCGATAGCAGCCCAGGAAGATCGAGCGCATGCTCTCCACGGCGGGACCGTCCACGCGGATCATGTCGTCGCGAAAGCCGTCGCCCCCCGCTTCCTCCGGCGCCCAGGGGTCGGCCAGGTTGAGGCCGCCGGTGAAGCCGGTGACGCCATCCACGATGAGCATTTTGCGGTGGTTGCGCTGGTTGAGGCCGGCGAAGCTGAAGCGGAAGCGGGGGCGCCAGAAGTGGACCGGGTTGAACTCGTAGACGCCGCAGCCGGACTCGCACATCTGCTCGAACATCCCGCGGTCGGCCTCGAAGCTCCCGGCCGCGTCGTACGTGACCAGCACCCGGACCCCCTGCCTCGCCTTTTCCTCGAGCGCCTCGGCGAAGCGACGGCCCGTGCGATCGGAGCCGAACCAGTACATCTCGAGCAGGATCTCGCGCCGCGCCTGGGCGATCGCGTCCAGCATCGCCGGCAGGGTCTCGCCGCCGTCGTGCAGCAAGGAGACGCGATTGCCTGGGATCATCGAGTCGGGCACGTGGCATGCGCGGGGGTGGCTCGCCCCCGCCTGGAATGTGGTTATATTCGCTCTGGCTCCTGCTTGCCCACCTCTGCTCACCCCCCGCAGTAACCCCGTGCCCCTTCCCTTCCGCGTCATCACCTACAACATCCGCAAGGGCAAGGGCGCCAACGGGCGGACCGCCGTGGAGATGCGCCGGATCGGGGCCGCCCTGGCCCAGCACGAGGCGGATCTGATCCTCTGCCAGGAGGTCTTCCACTGCGCCCGCACCGGAGACTCCCAGAGCGGGGGTCTGGCTCAGGAGATGGGCCTGAGCAGCTACTACGGGGCCAACAAGTTCCGCAGCGTCGGCCACCACGGCAACACCACCTTCACGCGCCTCTCGGTCGAGCACTTCGACAACCACGACATCTCCACCAACCGGGTCGAACGCCGCGGCGCGCTCTACGTGCGCCTCACCCTCGGCGAGCAATCGCTTCACGTCTTCAACGTGCACCTGGGCCTCAACCAGTGGCAGCGCCGCACCCAGATGCGGCAGATCGGCGAGCTGGTGGAGCGCGTCAGCCAGTCGGGTGAGCCGGTGCTGCTGGCCGGCGACTTCAACGACTGGCGACGCGACCTCGAGGGCCTCGTGCTGCACGAGCTCGGCTTCGACGACCCCTTCGCCGGTCATGCGCCCGAGCGGCTCCGTACGTGGCACGCACGGCGACCGGTCTTCAGCCTGGACCGGATCTACGTCAAGCACCTGCAGGCCGAGAGCGGTGGGCGACTCGACGGCAGCCCCTGGTCGGAGCTATCCGACCACCTGCCGCTCATGGCTCACCTGAGCCCGACCTGAGGGAGCGCGCGATGCCCGGCGGCGACCCGCAGCAGCCCACCCTGGCGGACGACCTGCAAGCGCGCGGCATGGAGCTGCGCGAGACTCACATCTCCCAAGTCTTCCTCGCAGCGCACGACGTCTACAAGATCAAGAAGCCCGTCGACTTCGGCTTTCTCGACTTCCGGACACTCGAGGCGCGCGAGCACTACTGCCACCGGGAGGTGGAGCTCAACCGGCGCCTGGCACCGCGCGTCTACCACGGCGTGCTGCCGATCCGACGCGACCCGGCGGGTCACCACGTGCTCGGCGGCGACCCCGCGCTCGGCCCCCCGGTCGACTGGGCGGTGCACATGCTGCGGCTGCCCGACGCCGACGCGGCCGACCAGCGCCTCTCGACCGGCAGCCTCGGGCGCGAGCAGGTGGAGGCCCTGGCCAGCCACCTGGCACGCTTCCACGCCTCGGCGCGAGCGGACGAAGAGACAGCACGCTTCGGCGCCCCCGAGGTCATCGAGGGCAACGTGCGCGAGAACTTCGAGCAGACCGCGGACAGCGCCACCCACTACCTGAGCGCACGCGAGGTCGGGGCCCTGCGCGACTGGCAACTCGGCTTCCTGTCCGAGCACCGGACACGCTTCGAAGCGCGCGCACGGGCCGGCCGCGTGCGCGACGGACATGGCGACCTGCGCCTCGAGCACTGCTACCTGGATGCCGACGGGCGGGTCGACGTGATCGACTGCATCGAATTCAATGAGCGCTTCCGCTACGGCGACGTTTGCGCCGACATCGCATTTCTCGCGATGGACCTGGCGTGGCACGAGCGGCCCGACCTCGCGGAGGCGCTGGTGGCCGCCTACGCGCGCGAGAGCGGCGACTACGATCTGTACGGCGTGGTCGACTTCTACGAGAGCTACCGGGCCCACGTCCGCGCCAAGATCAGCAGCTTCGTGGCCGAGGACGAGCACGCCGAGTCGGCCGCGCGCAGCCGCGCTGCAGCGCTGGCACGCAAGTACTACCTGCTGGCCGAGGCCTGCACGCGCGAACCGCTTTCGCCACCACGCGTGATCGTGGTCGGCGGCGCCATCGCCTCCGGCAAGAGCGAGATGGCCCGGCGCCTGGGCGCGCACTTCGGCGCGCCCATCGTGGACGCGGACCGCACCCGCAAGCAGCTGGCGGGCGTGGCGCCGGAGACGCCGCTGCACGATGCCGCCTTCAGCGGGCACTACGGCCCGGAGATGACCGCGCGCGTCTACGCCGAGGTGTTGCGGCGGGCGGCCGTCGTGCTCGACTCCGGCCGGCCGGTCATCCTGGAGGCCACCTACCGCGCACGTGAACATCGCTTGCAGGCCAGGGCGCTGGCCGCTCGGGTCAATGTACCGTTCCACTTCGTCGAGTGCAGCGCACCGGAGGCGGTGCTGCGCGAGCGGCTCGAGCAACGTGCGCGGGGGACCTCGATCAGCGACGGACGCAGCGACATCCTGACATCCTTCCTCGCGAGCCTGGAGCCGGTCGAGGAGCTGGGCCCGGGAGAGCACGTGCCCGTGGACACTCGACGTACTCCCGGGGACAGCTTCGAGGCGGCGCTTGCGGGCCTCGGCGAGGGGCAGTCGGGTTAGCCGGGTTAGACCACGCGCCCTCGACTGTGATAGATGGCTGGCATGCTCGCCCGGTCGCTCGTTCTCGTGCTCCTCATCCTGGTGCTCGGTGGATGCGTCAGCTCCCGCGTCCAGACCGGCGCGGCCTACGGCGCGCTGGCCGGTGCCGCGGCCGGCGGTACGGTGGGCTTCCTGATCACGGACGAGGATCTGCTCGGCTCGCCTGCCACGCCCGACACGGGCGACACCTCGATTTCCCGCGGCGGCGGCCTGGCGGCGAGCCTCGCGATCGGTGTGGTGGTCGGCGCCGTCGTCGGCGCGATGGTCGGCTCGCGGCACGACGACCGCTACGCCGATATCGAGATCCCGACGGGCGAGCCCGCCACCGACATCGACGACGAGGACATCGAGGGACTCGGAGATGACGAGGACGACGAGGAAGCACGGGTCGACAACCCGTACGTGAGCTTCTGATCGTTCCATCCC
>JAPPOT010000763.1 GCA_028817855.1 Myxococcales bacterium | reverse complement strand
ATTCGATGCTGCTGATCGAGATGCCGAGGGCGAGCGAGGGCCGCATCAGCAGCCCGCTGACCTGCAGGTCGTAGCCGCCCTCGATGGCGAGCTGGAACTGGCTGTGGCTGTTCTCGATGCCGCCCGGCAGCTGCTCGCTGTCGCCGAGGAAGAAGAGGATGCGCCCGCCGGCGTAGATGCGCTCGAGGTTGTAGCCGCCGCGCGCGCCAAAGCCGATGCCGAAGGGATTGAGGTCGAAGGTCTCCTCGGCGTTGAGGCTGAAGCCGTAGCCGAAGAGCAGCGCGACGGTGATCGGCTTGGGTCCGGACGGGCCGGCGATCCCGAGCGCCTCGTCGCTGAGCTCGTCCTCCCCTTCTTCCTCTTCGTCCTCTCCGAAGGCCTCGTCGGTCGAGCCGTCGTCCTCGAGCGTGTCGACCAGATCGTCGTTCATCGGATCCTCGTCGTCCTGCGCCAGCGCGGGTGCCCCGGCGGTCAGCAGCAGGATGGCGATCGACGGGGCGAGCAGACGCATTGCCATGGGCACCTCGGTAGGGATCGGGGGGCCGCCTCGAACCGGCCCACGCACGCACGATCGGGCGCGTAGCGTAGCTCGCGGCCGCACGACGATCCCAGTTTTCGCGGGTAGGGGGGCCTCCCACATCCGCGCTATCGACGCAGCCCTGAAATATGCGGGGGCCGTGGAGCGTAGATCCATGTGAACCCGATGACACCCCAGGCAGACCAGTTCGACTGGGACGACACCTCCGAAGTGCGTCCTCGCGCCTCGTCGCCAGACCTGGCGCTGGACGGCGCGACCCTGCACGCGCTCGAGGTCCTCGCCTCGAGCCCATCGGGCCGCGAGGCGCGCACGCGCGCCGTCGCCCTGCGCGCCGCGCTCGGCCCCGAGCAGGGTGCGCTGGAGGTGTTGATCGATCGCCTGGTGGCGCGCAGCGAGGAGCTCGAGCGCCTGCGCCGGCTGGCGGGGCGTGACGAGCTCACCGGCATCGCCAACCGCCGCGCCTTCAACGAGGCGCTCGAGCGCGAGCTGTCCCGCGCGCGTCGCGCGCGCAAACCGATCTCGGTCCTGCTCTTCGACCTGGACGGCCTCAAGGCGATCAACGACGGCTTCGGCCACGCGGCCGGTGACGAGGCACTGCGGGCGGTCGCGGCGCGCGCGCAGGAGGTCGTGCGCAACGCGGACCTGGTGGCACGCCTGGGCGGTGACGAGTTCGTCGTCCTATTGCCCGACACCGACCGGCGCGAGGCCAAGCGCATCGGCGAGCGCATCCGCGAGGAGCTGATCGACCTGCGCCTCGGCATCAGCTTCGGCGTGGCCACCGCGCAGGACCGCACCACGGGCCCGAACGCGCTACTCGAAGCCGCCGACCGCGCGCTCTACCGCGACAAGACCAAGCGCAAGACCTTGCGCCCGAGCGCCGTGTAGCCCCAAGCCACCGGCCATCGCAACCTGCCCCGCCCTTGCTCCTCTAGCGCGCCGGCAGGTCGAGCGCCTGCAGCACGCGCGCCAGGTAGTTCTCCGGCACCAGGCGATGCGGTGCCCTGCCCGAGGCGATCACCAGCGTGTGCGTGCGTAGCGCCGCGTCGATGCCGTCGCGCTCGACCTTGGCGACGCGCTCGCCGCCCAGCTTGCGGCGCGCGCTGCGGTAGAGCTCGCGGCTGCCCTTGGAGGTCTTGCCGTCGCCCAGGTAGATGCTCAGCAGCCGTGGTGCCTTCACCGGTGTCGTCGTGATCCAGCGAGCAAAGCCGCGGGCGCGCGCGTAGAGCGCGTCCATCAAGATCACGTTGTGAACCAGCCGCTCGACGCCGCCCTGCTCCAGGATCGCGAGGGCGGTCTGGAAGCCCGCGCTGTGGGCCACCAGAGTGATCGAGGCCACGTCCTGCAGCGAGCGCGGACCGCCGATGCGTTGCGCGAGCGGTCCCGCCAGCAGCTCGCCGAGGAAGCGCTTGAAGCAGTCGCGCTTGCCGAAGCAACCGGGCTTGCCGTCGCGCTTCATGAATGCGAGCTGCGGGATCACGAAGAGCGTGTTGCGCTCGCCCTCGTCGTGGCGTCGCGCCAGGTCCCAGCCCTTTCGCGGTGCATCTCCCGGCCGGCAGGTCACCGAGCCTGTGCCCATCAGCACGCGCGCGCAGCCCGAATAGCCGTGCAGGAAGACCACCAGGTGCAGCGGCGGTCGCGGATCGAACCCTGGCGGTGCGTGCACGATCGCACCCGGCGCGCCCTCGAGCGCGTAGGCCGAGTGCTCGGGCGACAGCTCGAGCGTGAACCCCGCGCCCTGGGCGTGGGCGCCCGCGCTGAGGCCGCACAGGAGCAGCGCGGTCGCGGCGGTCAGTCGGCACGGCATGGTTGCAGTGTAGCGCCGCTCGAGCTGGTGTAGAATTGGGCCTTGCTCGAGCGCGTCCCGCCCTGCCCGACCGACCTGCACGACCTGGAAGTCCTGATCCGGTCGCACCACCCGCTGATCCTGCTCGAGACCGAGGAGGACGAGCGCGCGCGCACGTTGGTGAGGTGGGTGGCCGATCACCTGGACATGCCCTTCGCCTGCTATCGGCCCGACAGCGGCCTGGTGCGTCCGGACCGCTCGAGCTTCGCGCTCGAGGGTAGCGAGGACCCACTCGTCTGCCTCGACCACATACTCAAGGGCAAGGGCGAGACCCTCTACGGCGAGACCCTCTACTTCCTGGAGGGCATGGGGCCGAAGCTGGCCGGTGAGCAGGGGGATACGATCGCCCACAAGCTGGTGCAGGTGGCACACAAGCTCTTCGACCATCGCGGTGCGGTGCTCCTGCCCGAGCGCGGGGTCGAGCTGCCGCCCCAGCTCGAGCGCATGGCGACGGTGCTGCAGCTGTCGGCGCCCACGCGCGAGCAGTACCACGACCTCGTCAAGCGCGTGCTGCGCGACCTGCGCGCGCGCATGACGGTCGAGGTCAAGCTCAGCGGCGAGGAGGTCGCGCAGCTGGTCGAGCAGCTCCACGGCCTGACCTTCTTCGAGGTCAAGAAGGTGCTCACCAAGGTGATCGTCGAGGACGGCGACATCAGCGCCGACGACATCCCCAAGCTGGCGGAGGCAAAGAAGGCGATCATCGAGCGCTCGGGCGTGCTCGAGTACTTCAGCGCCGAGGAGACGATGAAGCGGGTCGCGGGCCTCTCGCAGCTCAAGGCCTGGCTCGGCAAGCGCAAGCTGGCTTTCACCGAGCCGCTGCGCGCCCAGGAGTTCGGGCTGACGCCGCCGCGCGGCATCCTCTTGCTCGGCGTGCAGGGCTGCGGCAAGAGCCTGTGCGCCAAGGCGATCGCCAGCGAGTGGGGACTGCCGCTGATCCGACTCGATCCGAGCAATCTCTACAACAAGTTCTTCGGCGAGAGCGAGAAGAACCTCAAGCGCGCCACGCGCACCGCAGAGGAGATGGCGCCGATCGTGCTCTGGATCGACGAGCTCGAGAAGGCCTTCGCCCAGGGCGGCGATCAGGACTCGGGCACCAGCTCGCGCATCTTCGGCACCTTTCTGAGCTGGATGCAGGAGAAGCAGGACGGGGTCTTCGTCGTTGCCACGAGCAACGACATCACGCGCCTGCCTCCGGAGCTGATGCGCAAGGGCCGCTTCGACGAGATCTTCTTCGTCGACCTGCCCGACGCCCAGGTGCGCAGCGAGATCCTGGCCCTGCACCTGTCGCGGCGCGGGCGCGATCCGAGCGGGCTCGACCTCAGCGAGCTCTCCCGGCGCATGGAGGGCTTCAGCGGCGCGGAGATCGAGCAGGTGGTGGTGAGTGGGCTCTACACCGCCTTCGCGGCGCGCGAGGACCTCACCCTGCGCCACCTGCTCGAGGAGATCGAGCGCACGGTGCCGTTGTCTGTCACGGCGGCGGAGAAGATCGAGCAGCTGCGCGGCTGGGCCAAGAACCGCGCCGTCGCCGCCGATTGACGAGCGCGCCTGGCTGCACGAGGCTTGCGACCGTGGCCCGTGCTCCGATCCTCGTGCTGCTGCTCGCGCTCGGCTGCAACGCCGCGCGTGAAGCACCTCCGCCTGCGCCGGAGCGGGCGCCGCCTGCGAAGGCGACGGTGGTCACGCCCCCTGCGCGGACCGCCGACTTCGAGCCGCCGGACGCGGAGGGTTGGGGGCGGGCTGGCGAGCTGAGCTACCTCGAGGTGGTGAAGGGCGGAGGCCAGCCGGACCAGAAGCTGCCGCTGGTGGTGATGATCCATGGCC